>JBEKLS010000160.1:0-9936 GCA_050010075.1 Binatus sp. (SeqCode)
GTCTTTGAAGATTTGGTTGTCGCGTTGCCAGTCACTGACACATTGTCACTGTCGCCGTCATTGAAGCTGAAGCTGCCCAAATCGACTTGAAGGTACAGGTCGCCCGACACCGGCCCGTTGTCACCGTCGAAATTCTCGGCATCAATCGAATTCTCGAAAGTATCACCATTGAGATCCGATCCGGTCTTTGCCGAGATGGAGATTTCGAGTTTCCCGGCTTTAGTGATCTTCAGCACAATCGTCTCGTAGTCGAAATTCTTGCACTGGTTGCCGTTGCCGTTGCACTTTTGCGTCGACAGCACTCGCTTGGCGGTGGTTTCGTTCTTCGATACTTTCTGCGTGAAAGAACTCATCGTGTCTTTGAAATAGTAGCCGGTCATGGCAGTGCCGGATCCGCCGCTGCCGCCGCCCAGGGTGATGTCGAATTGCGTGCTCGGGTCTGACAGCACGCTGGGCGTCAGAGACGTGGAGAAGTTCGCCGTGATGTCGAACTTGCCACGGCCAATCAGCGTGCAGGAACTGCCGGATGAGCCCCTGCTCGACCCGCATTTCCATTTTTGGTTCCAGCTCTCGGTGAAGAGCTGGTTCGAACCGGCCGCCCATGCCGGCGGACACGCAAGCGCGAGCAACCCAGCCGCAAGCGCGACAACGTCGAATATTCGTGCAACCGTTCTGTTCGGAATCATCGCTGCCCTCCCCATGGCCTGCGGAACGATCCTCGAAGGTCAAACCCCAAGCTTTACCAGCTAGAGGCGCAAACTTCCTCCCAACTGTCAACATATCCTACAAATGTTCATCCACCGTGATTTTTCCGCCGCAACCGGCCTCCTCGAACAGGCGCGCCTGCTGTGAAAAAACGCAGTCCGGCCGCTGCCCGGCGGTTTGCCTGCTGCTCTCTTTGGCGTCATCTGACTAATGCCGAGTCACATCGGCCGCCAGCGCTGTGTACTTTCTCCTTGATTGCCTGACAGGTTGACTGAGTTGCCTATCAGGCACCTCGCTTGCATAGTTGCCTATCAGGCAATTTATTCACGCTCGCCAAAACGCCCGATCACGAGCGCCGAGCGAGCGCAGCCTTGGAGGAGCGTTCCATGGGTGAATCCAGCGGATCATTACGCAAAGAATGTCTCGGTTTCTCCGGCATCACCGCGATGGCAATCGCGCTGATTTCGCCGACCATGACCGCCGCGCTGATTGTGCCTTTGATGTACGGCACCGCCGGCAACGCGAGCTGGCTCGCATATCTGTTCGGCACCGTCATGCTGCTGTTCGTGGCGCTGAATCTCAACCAGTTTGCCAAGCGTTCGACCTCGGCCGGCTCGATGTACGGCTATACGGTGATGGGCCTGGGCACTACCGTCGGCAACCTCTCAGGATGGTGCCTGGTGTGGGCCTACCTGTTCATCGGCACCGCGGGCATGACCGGCTTCACCATCTTCGCCAGCACTCTGCTCGACATGATGGGCATCCACATGCCGGCGCTGCCGCTGTTCGTCGTATGCGCCGCCAGCATCTGGTACCTCGGCTACAAGGACATCCGCCTTTCCAGCGGCTTGATGCTGGTGATGGAGGGATTGTCGGTCGCGCTGATCCTGTTGCTCTGCTCGATCGTGCTGTTCGGCCAGAAATCTGTAATTGACCCGGCTCAACTCAAGATTGAGGGCGGGTCTTTCTCGGGCATCAGCCTCGGCGTGGTCGTCGCGATTTTCAGCCTGGTCGGATTCGAATGTGCCACCGCCTTTGGCGAGGAAGCGCGAAATCCGCTGACCACCATTCCGCGAGCGGTAATCGTCAGCCTGCTGCTGACAGGGGCGTTTTTCGTTTTTGTCTCCTACACAGAAGTACTCGGCTTTGCCCACTACTCGACGACTCTCGACAAAATCGACGCACCGCTCAACGTCCTCTCCGACATGATGCACGTTGGCTGGCTCAAGGCGCCAATCTCGTTCGGCGCGATGGCCAGTTTCTATTCGCTGGCGCTGTCGTGCATGAACTCCGGCGCGCGCATCCTCTATCCGATGGGAAAGCTGGGCGTGTTCCACCGCTCGATCGGCAATTCGCACCAGACCAACGAGACGCCGCACGTCGCCGTCACCGTCATGTCGATCCTGATTTTCTTGTCGGCCGTCATCCTGACCCAGGTGTTCAGGCTCGAAGTTCTCGACGCCTTCAACGACGCCGGCACCTTTGGCGCCTTCGGCTTTCTCGGCGCCTATTTTCTGATCTCGATTGCCGCCCCGGCATATCTCAGCAAGCGCGGCGAGCTCGGCGCCGGCGCGCTCACTTTCTCGATCGCATCGGTCGTATTGCTGATGGTCCCCGCGGTCGGCAGCGTTTACCCGGTGCCGTCGTGGCCCGTCAATATCTTCCCGTACATCTTCCTCGGCTATGTGGCGATCGGGATGACCTGGTTCATGTTCCTGCGCCGCAATCCGGACTTCATCGCCAGCGTCAAGGATCGCATTCACGCCGAACACGCTACGGCGCCGGTCAAATTGGTAGTGGCGGCCGCCCCTGACCTCGAAACCCGCGAAAAGGTTACCGCTTGAATCAGACCTCGAAAAGGCGCAACACGAAGCGAAACGAAAACGAGGGAGAACGCACACCAGATGCAACACGAAGCACATGCCGCCGGCTCTGTAGTCTCGCTGTGGCGCTACCCGGTGAAGTCGATGATGGGTGAGGAAATTAACTCGAGCCAGGTCACCGAGCGCGGACTACTGGGCGACCGATCCTATGCGTTGGTGGATCTTGCCACCGGCAAAGTGGTCAGCGCGAAAAATCCACGTAAGTGGCCGGGCATGTTTCGCTTCCGCGCAGTGTATCTCCAGCCTCCCGATATGCACGAGGGCATTCCTTCGGTGCGGATAACGATGCCCACCGGAGCATCCGCAACCACCGATGAACCCAATCTGGACAGTCTGCTGTCGCGCGAACTGGGCGCCAACGTCGCGCTGAAATCGAAGCCGCCTTCGAGTCCGGAGCTGGAGGAATATTGGCCCGATCTCGACAACCTGGCCCATCGCGAGACCGTCACTGAAGAGGCGATGCCGCCGGATACGTTCTTCGACGGCGCCGTCGTGCACCTCCTGAGCACGGCGACGTTGAGGCAACTTCAGAGTGCGTATCCGCAAGGCACCTTCGAAGCGCGCCGCTTTCGCCCGAACCTGATCGTTGCACCTCACGGAACGGACGAGGGCTTCGTCGAAAATTCATGGGTCGGGCGCACGCTGGCTATCGGCGATCAAGTGCGGCTCAGAGTCACGTGCGCAACCGGCCGATGCGTAATGACGACCCTGCCGCAGGGCGACCTGCCCAAGGATCTAGGGATTCTGAAAACTGCCGTCTCGGCCAATCACGCAAACGTTGGAGTCTACGCAACCGTCGAGCGCTCGGGTGTTATCCGCGCCGGCGACACGGTGAAGATTGAAATGGAGTAACCTGCGCGGAAGGATCGCCCGGGGATTCGATTTCCCGGGCCGGAGCGGCCGCGTCCGGCCGGCAATGTTGGTTGCCCTGCAGGCATTTTGATGTTAGTTCAATCCCGATGGCGGCTGAAATCGGAATCGCTAAACCGCTCGAGCAGGTGCTCTCCTCGCTCGGTCTCCAACTCAAAACGCTGCGTGGTCAGCGCGGATGGACGCTCGAGAGGCTTAGCCAGCTCACCAAGTTGTCGGAGCCATATCTCTCCCGGCTGGAAAGTGGGGGCCGCCAGCCCTCGCTCGCGGCGTTGCTGACCTTGGCCCAGGTCTACAACATTCCGGTGCGCTCGTTGCTCGATGGCGACGGACTGACGATGCCTCCCTGCAGAATTATTCGATCGGGAACTTCGGAACCGAGAATCGCCAACGGTCTTGCCTATCGCGCGGTCTCCGGCGGTGGCGCGTTGACCGGCTTGCAGGCGATGGAGATGCGAATCCCGGCGAGCCGGCATCATGACAAATTCTACAAGCACGAGGGCGAGGAATGGCTGTACGTCATTTCGGGCGGGTTGAACCTCATTTTCGAAAACGAACAGCATGCGCTGCAACCCGGCGATGCCGCGCATTTCGATGCGCGCACGCCTCATCGCCTCGCTGCGCTCGGAAAGCGCGATGCGGTCGTGCTGCTGGTTGCGTCTGCCGCGACCGCCGCGCCCGCATCGTCCTAGAACGGGCCGTAGTCGCTGATTCGCCGCGCACCACGCCACTGTTCGGATGTAACCGCTCATGAAAACTGCAATCGCCATCAGGCATCTGCACTTCGAGGATCTCGGGACCCTTGAGCCGGCGCTCGAGCGCGGCGGCTACCAGATCCGCTACGCCGATTCGGGCGTCGATGACATCGCGGCGCTCGATCCGATTTCCGTCCCTGCGCTGCGCGACGATACCGCGCGTCATGCGGCGCGCCTGGAAATTCAGGCGCGCAAATGTTTCGACGAGTGGCTGACCTCAGTCGAGTAGTTCCCCGCTTCGACAATCACAAGATCGGTCTTCTGGCGTCGCCTTCGGCCTGCCATGCGCGGCTGATAGGCATCGCCGAAACATCGGGCAGCATTTTGCCGATGCAACCCCGAGGCAATTCGCTTGCCTGTCAGGCAACGCGGACTCTTTTCCCGCATTCGCCAACGGTGCTTACCGGCCTGAAGTTTGCTTCGGATGTCGCCATAATACCTGACACTCCGCCACAATAGAGGACAGAAAGATGAATACTGAAATGCTGGAAAAGACCGGAACCAATTTCTCGAACGAAGCCTTGATGGACGCCCGCAAAAACACCAAGGAAGCCATTTCCCTTATCGCTCGTTCCATCAAGCCTGGCATGCTCGAGGAAGATGCGCGCCAGATGGCAAAAGAGACGCTCGAGCGTCTCGGCTCGCACAAGGGATGGCACAAGATTCTGATTCGCTTCGGCCCCAACACGATCAAGAACTTCGAGGATCCGTCCGAGCGTGGCGTGAAATTGGCCAACGGCGATCTCTTTTTTGTCGACATCGGCCCGGTGTGGGGCGATACCGAAGGTGACGGCGGTGAGACTTTCGTCGTCGGCGACAATCCCGATCCCGACATGAAGCGGTGCGCCGAGGACGTCAAGAAGATCTTCCACATCGTCCGCAACCAATGGCTGCAGAGTGGAATGACCGGTAAGGAACTCTACGATTTTGCCTTCAAGACCGCGGCCGACCTCGGCTGGGTTCTCAACATGGAGCTCACGGGTCATCGCCTGTCAGAGTTCCCGCACAGCGCCTACTACGACGGAACGCTGGCCGCGGTATCGATCCGCCCTTCAGCGAATCTATGGGTACTCGAAGTCCAGGTTCGCCATCCGACGAAACCGATAGGCGGCTTCTTCGAAGACCTGCTGCTCGAAGACAAATATTATCTCTGAGTGGTGATCATTCGCGGAAGGATATCTAGGCGGCCGGTCTGATGACCGCCAACATGTCCTGGAGTGCCTTCGCTTGGAGCGGCTTGCTCAGGTAAGCATCGAAGCCAAGGCCAAGAAATCTTTCGCGATCACCCTCAAGGGCGTCCGCGGTTAGCGCGACGATCGAAGGATGGTGCGCGTGGAATCTTTCACGGATAATCCCGGTCGTTTCTATGCCGCCCATCTCGGGCATTTGAATGTCCATGAAGATTAGATCGTATTGTGTCTTGTTCAGGGCTTCGAGCACGCGCAGGCCATTCACCGCCAGGTCGGCAGTGTAACCGAGTTGAGAGAGCATCTTTAGTCCGACCTTCTGGTTTATGGCATTGTCCTCGGCGAGCAGAATGCGCAAGGGATGCCTCGCTGCCAAGCCATCATCGAACAGCTTTTTTGAAGCCTTCTTCGATTGCACAGGTTCCAGGTTGGCGAGCCGCAGCAAAGCACTAAAGAGGGATGCGTGCCTGATCGGTTTTGCAATCTGGAATTTAAACAGCGCACCATCTTCCGCCGACAGTGTCTCACCCGATGACGAAAGAAGGATCAGAGGCGTGTCCACTTGTTTGCGAATCTCGCGTGCCAGCTCAATGCCGTCCATTTCGGGCATTTGCAAATCGAGTAGCGCGACAGCAAACGTTTGTTGATTGATTCTTTGCAGGGCTTCCTGCCCGGTCGCAGCGGACACCGGAATCATCCCCCAGTTTTTCAACTGGGCCTCGAGAATGCCGCGATTGGTGGCGTTGTCGTCGACGATTAGGACGGAACGGGACTCGAGCAGAGCCGGGTCGAAATGCTGATCTTCGGGATCGGGAAGCTGCGAAGCTTGCATCACGGTCGTGAAGATAAAGGCAGATCCCGCTCCCGGCTCGCTTTCCACCCAGATGGTGCCGCCCATCATCTCAGCGAGCCGCTTGCTGATAACCAGGCCGAGTCCGGTGCCGCCATAGCGACGCGTCGTAGAGGTGTCGACCTGCTGGAACGATTGAAAGAGTTTTTCAATTCCCTCCCTGGAAATCCCGATGCCGGTATCCTTGACGGAGAAGCGCAGATGGCAGCCGCGGTCGTCGCGCGACTCACATTCGACCTTGACGACAATTTCGCCCTGGGACGTGAACTTGATCGCGTTTCCAATCAGGTTGACGAAGATCTGCCGCAAACGCATCACGTCACCGATGAGATTGGGCGGCACTTCAGAAGCAATCATATAAACGACCTCGAGGCGCTTGATCCTGATAGCGCCGGCAAAGAGATCGATCGCCTCTTCGATGCACTGCCGCAGCCGGAAGGGACTGTTTTCGAGATTCATTCGGCCGGACTCGATTTTCGAAAAATCGAGAATGTCGTTGATGACGGCGAGCAGCGAGTCGCCACTGGTGGTGATCACTTGCAGGTAATCGCGCTGGGTTGAGGTCAGATCTGTGTCGGACAGAAGGCTGGTCATGCCGATCACTCCGTTCATCGGCGTACGGATTTCATGGCTCATAACGGCCAGAAACTCGCTTTTTGCCCGTTCGGCTGACTGGGCCTTTTGGGTGAGTTCCTTTTGCTGTCCGACAGCCTCCTGCAAGTTCGCCTCCGCGAGGCGCCGGAGTTTCATTTCGTGGCCGGCGATCAGATTGGCCAGAATAAGCAACGCGGCGGCGAGCACACTGCCGAAGACTAGAAGGTGTGATGTGTTCAGGAAGTTCGCTTCCGTAACCGCGGCATTCTCCTGGCGCAAACGATGTTCCTCGTCCGTAAATCTGCGCAGGTCGATTAGAATCCGGTTAAGCACGGCAAACCCCTGGCCACTCGATTCCAATTGGATGGCCGCTGAAATGCCCTGCGTCTGGCGCAAGCCGATTAGCTGTCGCGAATAGGACAAAAGTTTATCCAGATCGGAGGCAAGCTCATGCACATGCTCCTCCTGCCCGGAGCCGTCGGTCACGTCGTTCACGTTTGCTTCCAGTTCGGCGAGGTGTTCAGCAGAACCGTTCACGCCCAGCCGGTAGGTTTCGAGCGCGGCGGATTGACCGGTAAACGCATAAGCGCTTACTCCTCGCGAGGTATCGAAGATGCTGCCGAGAAATGCGTGCGCGGTCGCCTGGACGTCGTAGCTGTGTTTACGTGAATCCGCGACCTTCCTTATCTGACCAAAGCTGAGGCTGGAGGTGATGGCGATCATGGCCATCAAGGTTACCGCGGAGCTGGCGGGCAGCCAGCGGATGAAACTGAAATCGTTGCGAAGCGCCTGTTGCCATGTCCAAACCAGCAAGCCTGCGCTGAGGATAAAAAACGTCGGCGCAGTGTGCATCGCCATGCGCGTGTAATTGCCCCATCCGGAGGCAATCTCGATACCGAAGAGGTACCCGATCATCGCCACACAGGTGATAGTGGCCGCGATACAGGTGAACAGTCCCATCGCGGTCCACCGCCCCTTGGACCGGCCGGCATTGGATATAGCCAGCGCCGTGCCGATGAAGATAAAGCAGATTGCCGTGAGCGGTGACATTCGCCCCGGAGAGAATGTCGCGGTCAGGATGCCAGACCTGACAAAGAACTGATCGATCCCGAAGTTCTTGCCGGAGACGTATTCGAAGAAGGTCAGCAGTCCAAGTGAGGCGGCGCCACCGCCGAGCCACGATGCGATTCGTGATCGACCGCTCATCAACAAGGCCGAACCCGAACCGCACAGAACAAAGCCAAGTGCCGTGTTGTACTGCATCGGCGGAAAGCTCGGCGCTATCTGGATGACCACCGTCCAGTGAGCGTACCAACCGGTAATCACGGTCAATCCAACGGTTATCGCGAAGTAAGCGGCAGCCCTGGAAAAAAGCAACAGTCGCCGGGTCAGAATCGACTCTGGTGTTGGCGCATCAAGCATCGTTTTTATGGGGCCGACCCGGCTCGGGAAGTGCTCTTCAGCCCCGGTAGTATTCGGAAATGCCGACACTCGGCTGGCAGCGATTACGCTAACACACCATGTAAAACGAGGACGGCGCTACTCGGTTACGCATGTTCTTTGGGGCACCCGATCCCGCACTGATCTGCGGGAAGCGTTGCGACTGGCAGGCGCTGCCCTGGAAGGCTATGGTTTGGGAGGCCAACGGAGAGACCGGCCTCCGAGCGACCGGGCGCAGACTTTGCCCTGATTTGGGCTCTCTGCCAGACTAAACGTATCAACTGATTAGAAAATCAAGACGGAAATTCCGCTTGAAGTAAGGAGGATTCACTATGCGAATCGCGCGTTTAGCGGACGCTGTCCGCATTGGGTTCGGAGCCATCGCCGGCGCGGGTTTGCTACTGAGTGCCAGCGGATGCATTGCCACCCGCTCCTGGGTCGATGATCAACTGCGTCCGATTACGGGCCAGCAAGCGCAGCTCGAAACCCAGATGAACAATCTCCACCTTGAGCGGCGGCTGGTTTTGGATTCGAGCAACGGGCCAACCTTCACACCCGGATCCTCAGCCTTGAGCGCGAATGCCAAGCGCGAGATCGATTCATTCCTGGGAGATCTGCAGGGACAGACTGTCCCCGGGTCGTCAACGTCGGAGCGCGTCTTCCTGGTCGCCGGGTATACAGACAGCGTTGGTCATGAGGCCTACAACTACGAGCTAGGACAGCAGCGCGCTACCAGCGTCGCTGGCTATCTGGTCGGCAACAAGGGCCTCGACCCGACGCAGGTGCGCGTGGTTTCCTACGGCGCGAGCAAACCGGTCGCCAACAACAGCACTGCGAGCGGTCGGCGTATGAATCGGCGGGTTGAGATTCTCGTGTACCAGGAAAGGATTGCGACAGGGCCTGAGGCCCAGCAGGTCGCATCGACAGCCAGCGACTACAACCGCTAAGACAGGACGCTGCTCTCCCAGCAGGGACAGCATCATGATGATGGTGTGAAGGCGGGGGGAATTTAACCCCCGTCTGAAGGCCGTTCGGCGACGGCCACTAGAGGCGCAGCCATCCGTCGAATCGTGCGCACCCCTCAATCAAGGCGCGCTCGAGGTTTTCAAATCACCTGTCGTCGGCCAACGGAATGAAGAGCGTGTGGCGCTCGGACGTTCCCACACCGCGCGATATGTGGCCCTTGCCGGTGACGTCCTCAGCCAACAGAATCGTCCCGGGTCCAAATCGGCGCTTCTCGCCGTCGCTGACCGTGATCTCCACTTCGCCTAAGAGGTTGACCACAAATTGACGGCGCGGAGCGTTGTGCCAATCGATGAGATATTCACCGCTGTTGCTCGAGCGAAAGATGACGCCCTTGGCAGCAATCATTTCCGACATCACTGATGCATAGGCGGATTCTTTCATTTCCAGGCTGACATCCTGCAGATGACTCTCACCGTCAGCATCGGCGTAGATGCGAGTATATTTCATTGGCTCACCTTTCCCCTAAATAGTCGCAGATCCCAGCCAAACTCAATGAAATCAAGGCTTTGGTGGAGGCGGGGGGAATTGAACCCCCGTCCGAAGGCCTTCCGGCGACGGCCACTACACGCTTAGTCTGCGATTTCTAGCTCGCGTCCGAAGCGCCCACAGACGGGCTTTTCTGACGC
>JBEKLS010000161.1:0-9934 GCA_050010075.1 Binatus sp. (SeqCode)
ACGCCCACCACGGCCGGCGCCAGCGCCGCCGGTATCTGCGGGTCGCTCATGTTGGCGATGTGCATCTTCCCGTTCACGTCCAGGCGATGAATTTCGGTGTGGAACGCCTCGCTGACCTCGCCCGCGTTGCCGGAGAAATCGATCACCATGCCGTTGGGATAGACTTTGTTAATTTTGAAGCCGTGCGACCTGAGCCAATCCTTGATGGTGTGGAGGTCTTGCGCCGCCAATCCGTACCGCTCACCGACTTCCTTGGCGGTCAGCCAGTGATGGTAGTTCGCCGACTTGGGCTGCTCGAGTTCCTCGATGTACTGGTCGAGCGTCTGCTCCTGCTCGGGAGCGCGCCGCAACTGGAGCAGCATGTGATCCATCGGAAAGTCGGCGGCAACCGCGCCGCGATCGTTGGCTGCGGTCGCTTCCGGACGCGTATTTCCGGCGAGCCTGAAGAGAGCGTGGTCGCTAACCGGCTCTGTGATAAGAGCGCGCGACTGGGATCCGGCGGCGCGCACAACCTGCTGATATCCAGCGATCGACGCCAGCAGAATCACGCAACCCAACAAAACCCGCCAGCCTCGCGCCTGGATGGCGGATTCATAGCCAAAAAGCATAGTGATTAATAATACGCTTTAACCATGTCAGACGGTATATGACATCTTCTCACATGTATTAAGCACAATTTCGCGGCAATGCCCCGTTGCGGCAAGCAAATTTCGGCAACGGCAAGCGAATCCTGTCACCAAGGTGCAGGGGTTACCCTGCCCAAGGAAGCGTGAAACCCACGGCGGGTTTCACATTAGATTGGTGATTTACCCTTCCCCTTCGCCGCGCGTGCCGGGGGTGTGGTAACGAAGGCGATCGCCCCCGTCAAACCCCCGACGGCAGTAGCCGCAAACCACAGCAGTCCCAGCGCGATAGCATCTTCGTTTCGCATACCCGCCATGCCAAACAGCAGCAGGTATGCGGATTCGCGAATCCCCAGCCCGTTCAGCGTCAACGGCAGACTCGCAAATACGTTGGCAATCGGAACGCACAGGATGAACAGCGAGAGCGGCACCGTCAGTCCGAGGCCGACGGCGAGGAGGTACTGCGACGTGGCCATCGCCGTTTGCAGCACAACAGACAGCGCAATCGGGACGGCGAGCGCGGCGGGACTATGCAGATACGGCGCGACCAGGCCGCCCGCGCGACGAATGGGCCGCGGCATCAGGTGAAGCATTCGGGCCAGCAGCGGCGATGCGAGAAATCCTGCCAGCGAAATCGCACCGGCCGCGACTGTCGGAATGATGACCGACGGCGGAAGCGGCGTGAAGTTCAGAAACAGCGCCGCCAAGGCCGCCAGCCAGACCAGGCCGAGCAGGCCTACGCCTCGATCCGCGACGACCGAAGCGATCGCCTCGCCCATCCGGCCGTGCCGTCGAGCGAGATAGACGGATTTCGCCGCGTCGCCGCCGAGCAATCCCGGCACGAACAGGTTCGTGAACACGCCGATGAAGTAGTAGGCGAGAAACTCGCGATAGCGCCCATCCATTTTCAGCATCGCGGCCAGCAACTTCCATCGATAGGAACTCAGCGCCTGGCCCGCGAGGTAAAGGACGACCGCGGCGGCGAAGCAGGACCCGCGCTCGCGGCCGAGGATTCGAAGAATCGGCCGCGCGTCGTGGCGCCACAACAAAACGGCGACCAGCGCCACTCCCAGTCCGGCCCGAATCGCGAACGCTCGATAAGGATGCGCGGGCTGCGTGGCGGCCGCCGAAGCGCCGTGCTCAGTAGACGATGATTGGTTCACGGCGCGAGATTCGTTCACGTCGCAAAATTGCGCGCTTCTTGCCTTCGGTTGCGATCACGTCGAACTCGCCGAAACTCTCCTTCATCCGCGCGAGGTCGCCGGCGTCGAGCACGACGACGACGGGGCCCGGCTGCTCCCATCGGCGAAACATCCGCTCGTCATTCTCCAGGAACCACGCGCGTGCGTCGGGGTCGAGTCGCGCGCCGAAGTCGAGTTCGGTGCGCCCCCCCACCAGGACGACGCGGCGTTGATTGTAAAACGGCAGCGACTGAACGTAGCGATGGTAACAGATGATCGTTGCGTCGGGTGCCTGCGCGGCGATCGCGCGGCTGAGTCCCGCGTATGAACGCATCGGCTCGGCCTCCAGCCGGACCCATCCGCCGGCAATCAGCGCGAACGCAAGCGTGACGACGATCGCGCCGAGTCCTGCCGCCGTGCGGCGCGTAACAAACATGAGAGAAGTTGCCGCGCCGCCTGCGACCAGGATCGCGCCGATCGCGTACAGCGCAGGCCGCGCCGCCATCACGTACGGCGTGCGAAATTGCGATGCTTCAAGTGCCGCGACGATCACGCCGGCGCCGAGCAGGGCGAGCATCGGGCCGCTCTCGAGCAGTATGCGCGAGTCGGGCACTCGCAACGCGGCGCGCGACTCAGCGGCCGGCCACGCCAATGACACGAGCCCGTCCGCGATCAGTACGGCCAGCGGCGGGACGGCCGGCAGGACGTACGGAATCAGCTTCGCACTCGCGCACGAGAAGGCGACGACGGTGACGCTCGCCGCGACCAGGCAAAAGCTGCGCGCCGGGTTGCGCACGGCGGCCGCGCGCCAGGTGAGGAACGGCACCAGCAGCGACCATGGCAGCAGGCCGATCGCGAGCACGGGAATATAAAAGTAGAACGCTTCGCTGTGGCTGTAGTCGGTCTCGAACACGCGCCTGATGTGCTCTCCGACGAAATAGAAATCCGCGAAGCCCGGCTCGCGGATAGTCATCGCGACGAACCACGGCGCTGCGATCAGAATCATCAGGGCGATTCCCGGCAGCGCGCGAAATTTCGCGATCGCACCGGCCAACTCACGCTTCAGCGCCAGCCAAATCAGTATTGAGAGAATCGGGAGCGCTGCGCCGACCGGGCCTTTGGTCATCACGGCCAGGCCCATCGCAACGTAAGCCAACCAGCACCATCGCCCGCCTTCGAGCCAATGCAGGTAAAGCGAAAACGTTGCGATTGTTATCAGCGCGGTCAGCGTCATGTCGGTGGTAAGCACCTGCGCCATCAGCGCGTACAGCGGAGTCGTAGCGAGCACCGCGGCGGCGAGGACTGCATGGCGGCGACCGAACGCGCGAAGCGCGAAGAAGTACGTGGCGAGAATCCCGGTGACTGCGGATAGTGCGACTGGCAGGCGCGCGGCAAATTCCGAGACGCCGAAGATGCGGAAAGAGAGCGTCGTCAGCCAGTAGAGCAGCGGCGGCTTCTCGACGTACGCAACGTAGTTGAGATGCGGCACGAGCAGGTTGCCGCTCTGCAGCATCTCGCGCGCAATCTCCGCGTAGCGCGCCTCGTCGGGCTCCCACAGCCCGAACGAACCGAGATGAAACATGCAGACGGCCAGCGCGAGCGCGACGATCGCGGCGACGTCGTAGCGGCCTGGCGTCGCGGGTGCCGACGATACGGCAAAGGCAGGCGACGAGATTTCGGTGGGAGCAATCCCGGACACGAGGGTTGAGTCTAACGCGGCGGGGCGATCGCTAATAGCCGATTGCGCCGCCACCCTTGCGCGGATCGAATGCCCCGCGAAGATTTGCCGGCGCGATCGTAATCGCTCCGACTGCGCCGAGCTCGGGCACGACTTTGAGCTTGTAGCCCATCTGCTCGAGCGCGCTGCGCGTCGCCGCGGGCATCGACGCTTCCACGATCACGACGTCGGGCTCGGCCTGCTCGTGGATGCGCGGCTCGGCGACGGCGCTCGCCGCGTCGAGATGGAACGCAAGAATATTGAGCGCGACCTGCAGCACGCCGCTCACTATCGTCGGACCGCCGGAGCCGCCCGCGGTCATGACGGGCACGCCCTTTTTGGTGACGATTATCGGCGTCATCGACGAGAGCGGGCGCTTGCCGCCGCGCACCTGGTTGGCGAGCTGGCCTTCGAGGTGATAGGCGTTCGCCACTCCGGGCGCCACCGAAAAATCGTCCATCTCATCGTTGAGAATAAGGCCGAGCGCCGGCACGCTCATCTTTGCGCCGAACACCGTGTTGATAGTGGTCGTCAGCGCGACGACGTTGCCGTCCTTGTCCGCCACCAGCAGGTTGGAGGTGCCGTGATCGTGCGCGGCGGCCGGCGGCGGCGCCGATTTTCCATGCAGCGCGCGCTCGCGCAGTTCAAGGATGTGCGTGTCGCTCAGCAGCTTCTGGATCTCGACCCCGACAAAAGCCGGGTCGGCGTATTGCTCCCGATCGATGAAACCCTGGCGCAACACTTCGATCAGGCGCGCCAGGTAAGGCGGCGAGTTGATGCCGAGACCGGGCAGATGCCCCGAATCGAGTACCCCGAGCATTTCGAGCACCACGCCGCCCGACGACGGCGGCGGCAGCGCGTAGACTTCGTAGTCCTCATAGCGGCGGCGAATCGGGTCGCGCCAGTCGGGTCGATAGTTCGCGAGGTCGGTGGCGCTGATCAGTCCGCCATGCGCTTTCATGAACGCGACCAGCGCGTTTGCAACTTCACCGTGGTAGAAGCTCGTGACCGGATCGTTGCCGAGGCTCTTGAGCGTCGCCGCGAGATTCTTTTCGACGATAGTATCGCCGGCCTTGGGCGCAGAGCCGTCGGGCTTGAGGAAAACCTGGCTCAACCCGGGATCGTTTTTCAGCTTCGGTGCGAGCTGAGCGATCTCACCCGCAAGATGCGGACTGGCGGCGTAACCGTCGCCGGCAAGTTTCTCAGCCGGCGCGGCGATCTGCTGAAACTTCATGGTGCCGAAGCGTCGCAGCGCGGCGTCGATGCCCGCGATTTCGCCCGGCACGCCCACTCCCAGGATGCCGTCGCGCGCCAGGTCCTCGTCGGGTTTGCCGTTTCGCATGTACATATCGGGCCGGGCCTGCAGCGGCGCCGTCTCGCGATAGTCGAGCCCGTAGAATGCTTTCGTCTTCGCGATATAGATGAGCATGAAGCCGCCGCCGCCGATTCCGCACGAAGCAGGATTGGTGACGCCGACCGCCAGCGCTGTCGCTACCGCAGCGTCGACTGCGTTGCCGCCTTTTTTCAGAATTTCGACGCCGGCGCGGGCAGCGTCCTCGCTCTCGGACACGACCATTCCGTGAACGCCGACGGCGGACGCATCGGGAGCCGGATCGACGGCATAAGAAGGGGCCGCCGCGAGCATCGAGATCGCAAGTGCGAGCGCGCAGAGATGAATCCGGGGTGAAATCGACATCTCGGCTTTACTAACAGCCATCGCCAGCGGATGAAAGCACGTTGGAGCGCATTCTCGCGGCGTTAGATTTCGCGATTGGGAAGTGCTTTGATCGGAACGGGTAAAACTGCACGAGATTGTGCATTCGCCGCAGAACCCTCACCTTACCTCTCCCGTAAAATAACGGGCGAGGGATCAGACTGGAGGAAACAAATGGACTTCGCTGAAATCATTTACGAGAAAAAGGATCGGGTCGCCACGGTCACGATGAACCGGCCCGAGAAGATGAATGCGTGGACGCCGAAGATGGGCGCGGAGATGCGCACGGCGATGCTCGATGCCGAGCGCGATCCCGACGTCGGCGCGATAATCGTCACCGGCGCCGGGCGCGCGTACTGCGCGGGCGCGGATATGGGCGCGCTGTCGAATATCGCCGCGGGAAACGCGTCGGCGCGCGCGGCCGAGGCGCCCGATGAATGGCTGGCGGCGCAACGCGTCGATTACCGCAACACGTACTCGTGGCCGCTGGCGCTCAACACGCCGGTGATTGGCGCGATCAACGGCGCATGCGTCGGGCTGGGGTTCACCACCTGCCTTTACCAAGACATCCGGATCGCGTCGGAGAATGCGCGGATGGGTTTAATCTTCGTGCAGCGCGGTCTCGCGATCGAGCACGGCAGCAGTTGGATGCTGCCGCGAATAATAGGCCTGGCGCGCGCGACCGAGTTGGCGCTTACGGGCAGGCTGGTCGACGCGAACGAGGCGCTCGAGATGGGCCTGGTAAATCGCGTCGTGCCGCAGGACCGGCTGATGGCGACGGCGCGCGAGATCGCGTCGAGCATCGCGACCAAGTGCTCGCCGCTCGGAGTCGCGCAGGCGAAGAAGATGATCTACCAGCATCTGTTCACCGACCTCGCCACCGGAGTGCGCGACGACGACGCCTCGATGCAGATGATGACGCACTCGGAAGATTTCAAAGAAGGCGTGAAAGCGTTCGTCGAGAAGCGCGCACCGAAATTCACGGGAAAATAGCGAGACGGACAATGGCCGAGAAAATTTTTGGCGCGAGGTCTACCGCGCTTGAAGTGATCGCCGGACACGACCTGCATGGGCGCGACGCAATCGTCACCGGCGGCGCGTCGGGTATCGGCGTCGAGACGGTGCGGGCATTGGCGACGGCCGGCGCGCGTGTCGTGATTGCGACGCGCGATCGCGCGAAGGGCGAATCGGTGGCCGCGACCTTGCGCAAGGAGACTGGAGTCGAGTCGATTGAATTCCGATCGCTCGACCTCGGATCGCTCGCGTCGGTGCGCGCGTTTGTCGCGGAGTACCTGAAGCTCAGCCGCAAACTGCATCTCCTGATCAACAACGCGGGAATCATGGCGACACCGCTCGCTTACACTCCTGACGGTTTCGAATCCCAATTCGGCACCAATCATGTCGGCCATTTCGCGCTCACGACGGGCCTGATTCCAGCGCTCAAGGCCGCGGGCAACGCGCGAATTGTCGAGCTGACTTCAATCGGGCATCGGCGCTCTGACATACACTTCGAGGATCTCAACTTTCGCAAGCGTCCGTACGATCCCTGGGATGCGTACGGCCAATCGAAGACCGCCAACGTGCTGTTCGCCGTGGCAGCGAGCGAGCGCCTCGGCGCGGACGGCATCGTCGCGAACGCGGTGCATCCCGGCGGCATCATGAGTGGATTGCAGAAGCACGTTTCGCGCGAAGAGCAGATCAAGATGGGATGGATCGACGAGTCGGGCGCGGTCAATTCGCGGTTCAAGAGTCCCGCGCAGGGCGCCGCGACCTCAATCTGGGCGGCGGTCGCGCCGGAACTCGAGGGCGTCGGCGGGCGCTATCTTGAAGACTGCTCGATTGCGAAGCCGTGGTCGAGCGAAAGTCCGTTCTCGGGCGTCCTGCCGTATGCGCTTGATGCCGGCAACGCGCGGCGATTGTGGACAGTGTCGGAGGAACTGATCGCGGCGGCCTGATTACACTACTTGTCGAGCGGGTGCTTGAACTTGCGATCCGGATGACGAATTGTCAGCACCGGGCAGGGGGCCTTCTGCACGACGCGTTCGGCGACGCTGCCCATCAGGACATGTGCGAGGCCGGTGCGTCCATGAGTGCCGAGCACGATCAGGTCGGCGTTCTCGCTTTGCGCCGCATGCAGGATTTCCAGGAACGGCGAGCCAACCTTGAGCTGAACCTTGACCTTTAGCCCGCCTTCGCGCAGCTTGCCGGCAATCTTGTCGAGCTCCTTCTGCGCGAGCATCCGCTGCTCTTCGGCAATCCTGCCCATCGCGCCCACGTCCATCGAGGGTCCCAGCTCCGGCGTCATCATCACCGGCGCGAGCGGCTGATCGACGTGCAGCAGCACGACATCGGCCGAGAACTTGACCGCGAGTTCCTGCGCGTAGGTCAGTGCGAGGTTCGAATCTTCGGAGAAATCGGTGGCGGCGACAATTTTTGAAAAAGTTGGCACATACGAACCATAACGCCGCGGCGGCAAGCGTGGCAAGGGACGATTGAGGGCTCGACGCGGACTCGACCGGCGCGCTGGTCCTGCATTACAATTCGCGCGAAATCGTGGGAAACTAAAGCTGCTATGGCTAACAGTCGCGGATTGATTGCAGACTTCGAACGTGCGTTCGACGAGTTCTTCGACGAAATGTTGATCGACCGCTGGAAAGGCGGTGGCACGTCTTCGTTGGAGTTCGAGCGCGCGCAGGTCATCGATCATCGCGACCGTTACGAGGTGCGGGTCGCGGCGGTCGGCGTCGATCCCGCAAAGATCACGGCTGAAGTCTCGGGCCAGCGCCTGGCCGTGCACGTGCCCGACAAACTCGGCGGCACGCTCGAGAGCTCGTTCGCGTTCTCCGACTCGATCGACGGCGAGGCTTCGACCGCCAAGTGGTCCGAAGGCACGCTGGTCATCACGCTGCCGAAAACCAAGAGCCGGCGAATCGCGCTCAAGCCTTAGTGCTCGCGCCGCCGCGAATGCCGCAACCAATATGACTGACAAGAGCGACCTCATCGCTACCGACGCCAGCGCCGCGCTGATTCACGTGCCGCCGCCGCCGGAGCTCGCGGCGATCGACCTCAAGGGCCGGGTGCCGCTCGACGCGGTCTCGCTCGAACGCGCCGCAGCGAGCGACGGCGACGCCGAGTTGCTGGGGCAGGGGCGTGCGCTCGATGCAGTTCGGATGGCGATCGGAATCGACGCGCCGGGCTACAACGTTTACGTCAGCGGCCTGCGCTCGCGGCATGAGCGCGAATCGGTCATGCGCATCCTGGCAGAGAAAGCCGCGACGATGCCGACGCCCGGTGACTGGGTTTACGTAAATAATTTTCGCAATCCAGAATCTCCCGTCGCGATTTATCTGCGCCCGGGCCAGGGCGTCGAGCTGCGCGCGAAGATGTCGGAGCTGGTCGCCTTCGTGCTCGAGCAGTTGCCGAAGTCGTTTCGGCGCGAGGACTTCGACCAGGAGCGGGCCGCGCTGCGCGACAAGTACAACAAGCGCGCGCAGGAACTGTTCGGCAGTCTCGAGACGCGGGCGCGCGAGCGCGGCTTTGCGATCCAGAGCACGCCGACCGGGCAAGTGCTTTTCATCCCGCTGATCGAAGGCAAGATGCCCGAGTCGCCCGACGCGCTCAACAAGGCGGTGGCGGCGAAGACCGACGCCGAGCGCGAGCAAATGGCCAAGGCGCAGGGCGAGCTGCAGGACGAGCTAGCGACCCTGACGCTGCGGCAGCAGGAGATGATGCGCGAGCTGATCGACGACATCCGCGCGATCGAGCGTGCGTTCGCGGCGCGGCTAATTACGCCGTCGACCGAAGACTTGAAAAATCAATTCAACAATCCGGGCGTCAACGCGTATCTCGACGAAGTGTCGGAGCACATGCTGGGCAATCTCGATCGTTTCCGCGAGCAGCCGCCGGCCGAGCAGGGTCAAAAGCCGCCGCAGGTCGAGGACGGCGCGCGATGGTTCGAGTACCAGGTCAACGTGATGGTCGATAACTCGGCCACGCGCGGCGCGCCGGTCGTGCTCGAGGACGCGCCGACCTATCGCAACCTGTTCGGCACTATCGAGCGCTGGATCGATCCGCTGGGCCGGTCCGGCACCAACTTCACGCGCATCATCGGCGGCTCGTTCATGAAATCGCACGGCGGCTTCCTGGTCTTCGATCTCGAGGACGCGATCGTCGAGCCCGGCGTCTGGAAAACGCTCAAGCGCAGTCTCAAGTCGGGCCGCATGACGCTCGAGACTTTCGAGCCGCTGCCGTTTTTCTCGATGAGCGGACTCAAGCCCGAGCCGGTCGAGATTCATAACAAGGTCGTAACGCTCGGCGGCGCGCAGCTCTACAACATGCTCTATTTTTACGATCCGGAATTTCAGGATCTGTTCAAAATAAAAGCCGAGATGCGGCCCTCCGTGCCGGCGGACGGCGCGGCCGCAGCGCATTATGCGGCGCGCGTGGGAACGCTGGCACGCAGGGAGAATCTGCCACCGTTCGACGCGGGCGCGCTGGCGAAGATTGTCGAGTTCGGCATGCGCATGGCAGGCGACAGATCGCGCGTGCTCGCTATGCTCGAGCCGATCGACGACCTCGCGCGCGAGTCGGCGTATTTCGCGCGCAACGAAACGGCGCCGCGCGTGACGGCCGCGCATGTCGAGCGCGCGCTGGGCGAGCGGATGCTGCGGCTCAATTTTATCGAGGAGGAAATCCGCCG
>JBEKLS010000162.1:0-9902 GCA_050010075.1 Binatus sp. (SeqCode)
GGATTGTCCACCCAGTACACCGACCAGAACATCACGAACAGCGCGAAGACCTTGACCGTCGGATGCAGCCGATGAACGAAGGTGCCGCGATCGATGTACAGATAAATCGGCATCAGGCGCGCCCCTTCACCCACGCGACAAATTCGTCGGTCGTCAGCGCGAGCGTGCCGAAGCGGCGACTGAGCCCGGTGATTTCGGGCGCCCGGAACGACGATGATCGCAGCAGCTCGTCCTGCATGAAGAACTCGCGCACGCCGCCGTCGAAAATCTTCGCGCCCTTGCGCAGCAGCACGACGCGACGCGCGTACTCCGCCACCAGCCACGGCGTATGCGTGATGATCACGATTGCGATTCCTGCGCGGTTGAGGTCGCGCACCAGTGCCATCATCCGAAGTTGCTCGCGATGGTCGAGGCCGGTGGTCGGCTCGTCGAGAATCAGCATCCGCGGCCGGAGCACCAGCACGCTCGCAACCGCCAGGCGCTGACGCTCGCCCTTGCTGAGCAGGAACGGATCGCTCTGGCGCTCGCTCTGAAGGCCGACCGCTTCGAGCGCTTCGTCGCATCGGCGGCGAACCTCGTCGTCCGCCAGGCCAAAGTTGCGCGGGCCGAACGCGACTTCGTCTTCGACCGTGGCGGCGAAGATCTGATGGTCGGGGTTTTGAAAAACATACGCGACCGCGCGCGCCGTCTCCGACGGACGCATCTGCGCGCGGTCCTTGCCGTCGATAGTCACGCGGCCCGCAGCCGGCTGCAGCAGCCCGACGATCTGCTTGGCGAGAGTAGTTTTGCCGGATCCGTTTTGCCCCACTATCGCGACAAACTCGCCGGCCCCGACTTCGAGCTCGATCGAATCGAGCACGCGCGGCCCGCCCGCGTAGCTGAAACTCACGTTCTCAATTCCGATAAATGCAGAAGAAGCAGTAACCGCGTCGACCGATGCGGGCTGTTCGTGCGGGCGGGACCTGGCAACGTTCTCATGAACGGTTCCCACGACGCGCGGATAGGCTCGCGCGATCGCGTCGTAAGCCTGCTCGACGCTTTTCGGTTGCGCGTCGATGCCGAGCAGTTCGAGTGCGTGGCCCAGGCCCGGTGGACGCACACCGCATGCGGTCAGCAACTCGGTGCGCGCGAAGACTTCGAAAGGCGGACCGTTCGCAGCGATTTCGCCCTCGCGCAGAACGACAATCCGGTCGGCCGCGCGCAGCTCTTCCGACTCATGCTCGATTACGATCAGGCTCAAGCCCTGCGCGCGGAGCTTTGCGATCAACGCGAAGACTTCCGCCCTGCCCTCCGGATCGAGATCGGTGGTCGGCTCGTCGAGCACGATTAGCGACGGCCGCAACGCGAGCACCGACGCGATCGCGAGGCGCTGCTTCTCGCCGCCCGACAACGACATGGGGTCGCGATGCTCGAAGCCGCGCAGGCCGACGGCCTCGAGCGCCGGCATGATTCGCCGCTCCATCTCGGCGCGTTCCATGCCGACCTGTTCCATCGCGAACGCGACTTCATGCGCGACGTTGGTCGAGAACAACTGCGATTCGAAATCCTGAAAAACCATGCCGACCTTGGGCGCGACGTCGCAGACGCGAAGATGGTCGAGCAGCTCGCCGGCGATGGTGATCGAGCCGTGAAATTCGCCGTCCTCGAATTCGGGCACGATGCGATTGAGGCATTTCGCGAGCGTGGATTTTCCCGCGCCCGACGCACCCATCACGCCAATCATCTCGCCGGCGTTTTGCACAAAGCTCACCGCTCGAAGCGCGGGCCGTTCCTCGCCGTGGTAGGTGAAGGTGACTGTCTCGACCCGCACCGCGGGCGAGCCGGGAGTCACTGAAACGATTTGCGCGTCGGTTTTCACATCATGAACAAGCCTACGAATGCCAGCACCAGGAACGGGCCGACGATTATTGCGACAGGTTTGTCGTACGGCGCGACGATCATCGAGACCGGCAGAAATTTTGGCGCCCAGTATCCGGTCGAAAGCAGATTTCCAAAAATCCAGGCGCCTGTTTCCCCCGCTATCAGCAGCGCGAAGCCGGCGGCTCGAATCGGCACCGGCTTCAGTTTCACTTCCGGCATCACGTCCGTGTAAAGCATGCGGCCTTTTTTCACGCGCGGATACACGGCCGCGAGGATGAACGGCGACAATGCCAGCGCCGAGATCATGTTGTTGAAGATGATCACGTTACCGAGCATCGCGAACGGCCGGATGACGAGTACGTTGTCGGCCCATCCGACCAGGTCGGCGCACAGCACGCTCGCGGCGAGGCATGCGATGACGTACTTGACGATTACCAGCGGCGAGCGGGGAACCGGGCTCTCGCCGCGCGCGATCAATTCCCAGACTTTGTACGGAATCCAGCCGTAGGCCAGGTTGGCGAAGAAGCCGAAGATGTCGCCCGGCGACACGCCGCCGAAAAAGTCGCCGATCATGTTCCCAATCGCGGAACCCCATGCGGCCGCGGGACCGAACAGGAACGAGCAGACGATTGGAATCGCGTTGGCCGGGCGCAGTTCGGTGACGCCGGGAATCAGCGGGACGACCTTGAACGGCACCAGCACGGCGGCGTAGAGCGCGGCGGAGATCGCGCATAGCACGACCATCCGCGTGTTGCGCCACATCAGGCGAAGATCGCTCATCCCGGCTCGCGCTCAACGATGCGCGCGCGGCGCCTGCCTGCTATACGAAAGATGTGATCGACAGCCACGTTCATCTCGACGCTGACCAGTATCCCGACCCTTCCGGCGCGATCAAGCGGGCGCGCGACGCGGGCGTATCGGCGATGGTGGTGCCGGGAGTCGGGCCCGCGTCGAATCGTAAGGTGATCGAGCTCGCGCGCATCAACCCCGGCGTCATTTTTCCCGCTCTAGGATTTCATCCCGAGCGATTTGAACATAGCGACGATGACGCGCGCGACGTGCTCGAGATGATCGCGCGCGAGCGCGAATCGACTTGCGCCGTCGGCGAAGTCGGGCTGCCGTGGTACGGCGAGCGCGCGCGCGACGCCGCCGTACTCGACGCGGCGAAGCTGACCCTCGCACGCTTCGCGCGCGCCGCGGTCGAGGCGGACCTGCCGCTGATACTGCACGCGCCGCATGAACGCGCCGGCGACGCGCTTGCGATAATTCGCGAAGCGGGAGTGACGCGCGCCGTCTTTCACTGGCATAAGTCTGACGAGCTGACCACGCGCGCGATCCTGAACGCCGGCTATTTCGTCTCGCTGTCGCCCGAGGTCGCGTATCGCGAGCGCGATCAGGATCTCGCGCGCATGCTGTCGGCGGACAGGACCCTGGTCGAGAGCGACGGGCCGTGGCCGTATGGTGGGCAATTCGCGGGACGGTTGACGGAACCCGCGATGATCAAGGAAGTGGTCGCCGCGATCGCACATCTCCGCTGCACCACCTTCGAGGAAGTCGCGACAGCGACGACGGCCAACGCGCGCGCCCTGTTTCGCATCGCGGGATAGCCGCTAGAATATTGCCAGATGCCGATTTACGAATATCGATGCGAGAAATGCCGGCGCATCACGAGCGTGCTGACGACGCGCGTCAGCGAAAAGGTCGAGGCGGTTTGTGCGCATTGCGGCGGCAAGAAGATGAGCCGGCTGATGTCGCGCTTCGCGATGCCGCGCAGCGAAGAGTCGCGGATGGAATCGCTGGCGGACCCGTCGCGGATGGGCGATATCGACGAGAACGATCCGAAGAGCGTCGCGCGGATGATGAAGCGGATGGGCAAGGAGATGGGCGACGAGTTCGGCGGGCCGGAGTTTGATGAGGCGGTGGAAGAGATCGAGAGCAGCGGCGATTTGGGGGATGATGGGTCGGGGGAGGATGAGGCGTAGCTTGGTGCGCTTTCCACCATCCTCTCTTTGTCCAGTGCCCGCTCCTTTTCTTTCCAGTGCCCTCTCCTTGTCCGAGGAGAGGGTTAGGGAGAGGTGCAGCGCGGGCGGCAGCGCCATCTTCTGACTTCGAGCACTAAGTACGCCGGCCTCTCGTCCTTCCGAAGCGGTTAAGATTCGGAGAGCGTCTCCACGATTCTCTCAACGACACCGTCGATGTTAGTAAGTACCTCACTGTCCCAGAAGCGCAGAACACGAAACCCACGTTGCTCAATCAGCTTCGTGCGCCAATCATCCCTGGCGACCTGATCCAGGTGTTGGCTCCCGTCGAGCTCGATCACAAGCTTCAAACTCGGGCATGCAAAGTCCGCGATGAAGTTTCCGATTGGAAGCTGCCGCCTGAAACGGAACTGTTGAAGTCTTTTCGATCGAAGACGGCCCCACAACTTCCTTTCCGCATCCGTTTGATCGCGACGCAGCTGTCGGGCGCGATGATGCGGAAGGGACACGGGTTTGATGGTTCGGGCCATGGAAGAGTTTCGTGTGGATGGTGATAGCGAGCGGCGGCCTCAGTGTCATGCTGGCAGCGGAGAGTTAACGTTGTTGCGATGTCCGGCGTTGCACCTCACCCGGCGACACCGCGTTTCACGCGGTTTTCGCCGACCTCTCCTCGGACAAGGAGAGGTTAGGATTTGTCGGGCGCGCTAGTCACCTTCGAGCATTACTATTGCCGCCGCCGCCATTCCGTCGCCGCGGCCTAGCGCGCCCAGGCCTTCCGGACTTGAGGCTTTTACATTCACCCGCGACTGATCTGCGTTCAATGCGGCGGCCAGTCGCGCGCGCATCGTGTCCAGGTGCGGCTTGAGCTTTGGTTTCTCTGCGAAGATCGTCAGGTCGGCGTTGCCTAAGCGCCATCCCTGATCGCTCGCGAGTTTCCACACGCTCGCGAGCAGCGCGATTGAGTCGGCGTTCTTGTACTGCGGATCGTTGTCGGGGAAATGACGCCCCAAATCGCCCGCGCCGATCGCGCCGAGGATTGCGTTGGCGAGCGCATGTGCGGCGACGTCGGCGTCCGAATGGCCGCGCAGTCCCTTGTCGTGCTTGATTTCGACGCCGCCGAGCACGAGCCTGCGCCCCGCTTCGAGCGGATGAAAATCGAAGCCGTTGCCTACGCGGAAACGCGTCGCCATCGATCGAGCCCTCGTGCGCGGTTAAGTCCCGCGGGCGCATGATTCGCGCTGCGCCGGACTGCGTTGACAATCGCTATTTCAGCCGCCAATCTTTCCCCATCGCACCGTCAGGAGGACCGCCCGCGATGCCAGCATTCGTCAAGAACCCGAAATTCATCATCGGCACGATCGTGGTCGTCTGGGTCCTCTACGTCATCTACGCAAATTTTCAGATCGACATGGTCACGTTCTACCTGCTGCCCTTCAACATCCTGAAACTCCAGCTCAGGCTCTCGGCAGTGATAATCGGCGCGGCGATCTTCGGCGCCGTTGCGACGCTGGTGATTCAATGGGTATGGCGGCGTCCCTCGAACAGTTCGTCGGCCGTGACCTCGCCTATTCCGCCGTCCCCTCCGAGGAGCAGCACCGTAGCCTGAGCGCCGGCCTTCAGAATCGTCTCGGTTGACGGGCCAATCAGCAGACCGTCGGCGCGCGAGAGCGAGCTCAAAATTCCCGAGCCCTGGTTGCCGGTCGGAGTCGCGCGCCAGCTATCCCCATCGCGATCGAGTTTCACTCGCACGAACTCGGTGAGGTCCTTCGAAGTCCTGATGTCGACGGCGCATCGCGCGTTGATGCGCGGCAGACCGACCCGCCGATGGCCGCTCATCTTGAGCAGCGCCGGGCGCGCGTACAGGTAAAAGCAGACGAGCGTCGAGACCGGATTGCCAGGCAGCCCGAAGATCGGGCGGTAGCCGACGGTGCCGAACTTGAGCGGCCGTCCGGGCTTTTGCGCGACGCCGTGAAATAGCTGGCGCATGCCGAGCTCGTCGAGCGCGCCTTTGACGTGATCGAACTGACCGACCGAGACGCCGCCGGTCGAGAGCACCGCGTCGAAGGTCATCGCCTCGGCCAGCCGATCGCGAATCTCTCCGGCGACGTCGCGCGCTACCTTGAGGATGACCGCCTCGGCGCCGGCTTCGCGCACCGCGCCGGCAAGCGCGTAGGCGCTCGAATTAACGACCTGCGCACCGACGGGCGCCTGATCGACGTCCACCAGCTCGTCGCCGGTGGCAACGATCGCGACTCGCGGTCGGCGAATGACCTCGACCATCGCGCGATTCACCGACGCCAGCATCCCGAGGTCGGCCGGCGTGAGCGTCTTGCCCGGGGACATCACGAGCTCGCCCTGGCGCAAGTCCTCGCCGCGCGGCCGGATGAAACCTCTCACTTCCGCCGGCGCGAGGAACTCGACGACATCACCGCTGCCGCGCGTTCGTTCGACCTGGATGATCGCGTCGGCGCCGTCCGCGATTGGCGCACCGGTCATCGTGCGAACGGTCTCACCCGCGCCGACGCGCCGCGACGGCATCTGACCGGCGCCCGCAGTCTCGACTACTCTCAGCTTGACGGGATTCGCCTCGGAGGCATTGGCAACGTCGGCGGCGCGCACGGCGTAACCGTCCATCGCGGAGTTATCAAAGCCGGGGATGTCGCGCGACGAGCTGATATTCTCGGCCAGCACGCGGCCAAGTGCGTCGAGGATTGTGATGCGCTCGACACCCAAGGGCGCGACGTTTTCGAGGACAACTTGCAGAGCCTGGTCGGCGCTAATCATGCGGAGAAAAGGATACGCGGCTTTCGCTCGCGATTGAACCTTCTCTCACAAGCAAAGCGACTCACCCGGGTAAGCTATCCGGGTGAGTCGCCTGTCGTGGTCTGCCTTTACGAACCGTGCTGACTGTCGTCGTTAATAGTCGGTGACAGTCGTGCTACGCGTTGTCGTGGTCGCGGGCACCGCGGGCACGACCGTCGTCGCATACGGAGGTCCCATGGTCGTGTACCCCGGGGTGTAGTCGGTGGTCGTCTGCTTCTGGACGGTCCCGTTGCCGTATTGAGTCGTCACCGTCGTCGAGTTCGCTGTCGGCGGGACATTGGTCACGGCGGTCGGCACATGAACCACCTGCACCGGCGGGTTATATGCCTCAGTCGTCTCGGTATCGGCACATCCCATGAACGCTGCCGCGGCGATGCTGACGAACCCTGCTATCACTACATTTTTGATGGATGCCTTCATAATTTCACCTCGTTTGGCGCTCGGGGCCAGTTTCATGATTACAAGCGCAATTGATGTGCCGGATCGGTCGGGCAATTAAAGTCTTGTAATTTTGGGTTCATGCCTACGGAATTCCTGAATCGGAAAATTTTTCCGGTATTTCCACAGTCTACTGCTCACGCCGGAACGAAGCGCTGGGATTAGGGCGAAACGGGCAAGTAATGAGTATCCGACGTGCTCGGAAGCACCGTAATGCAACGAGATGCGCACGCTGAGCGAGCCAGTGCCGTGATTCCGCGCGACGCGGCTCAGCGGAACCTGAAAATCTAGAACTCTACGTGTTCTGCGCTGACGTGATAGTCGGAGGGATCCAGCGGAACGCGGACGTTGTACGAGGCCTGGTCGGGCGGCACGACGTCCTGCAGCAGCGCCGGGTTGAGTTCATGCAGGCGCTGCAGCGTGATGCCGTGATTCAGCGCGACGCGACTCAGCGGAGTGCCGCCGCTCACCGGCAGCATCTGATATGCCGGCGGTTCGTCGAGCTTGATGGGCGTGACGCCGTAGGTGTCGGCGTGATGCGCGATGTAAGCGACGGCCATGAAGCGTCCCATCAGCCCGCGGGTTCGCCGCGGCAGCCGATTGCCGAACTTCTCCATCTTGGGGCCGCGCAACGACCAGTATTTGTTGATAGCCCGGTCGCCGTTGTTCCACGCGACGAGCGTCATCGGCCAATCGTCGCCAGCCTCGTCGTGCAAGGTCGCCAGGTACTCGGCCGCCGCCTTGGTCGACATGACGGGGTCGCGGCGCTCGTCCACATAGCCGTCGATGCGCAGGCCGAAGCGCCTGGCGGTATCGCTGCTCAGCTGCCATGGACCCTTGCCGAGCTTCGAAAATTCGCTTTCAGCGAAGGCGAGATAGACCAGGTCGTCGGGCAGGCCGTAGCTTCGCAGCACGCGAACCATGTCAGGCAGGTACTGGTGACTGCGGTCGAAAGTATCCTGCAAACGGTCAGGAGAGCTCAGGAAATCCGACACGTAGCGGCGAACAGCCTGATTAAGCAGGATTGGGAACGGCGGAACCGGCTGCGGCAACGGCAGCACGTAGGGTGACGTGACTGGCCGAGCGCCAGCTTCGGCCGGCGTCTCGAGGTCGAAGCCGTTGTTCGGTCCCCCAACCAGGCTCGGCGACTGGCTATCGCCTGCACCGTCGAAATCCTCGGCAAATGCCCGAGCCGACGCCCATCCGGCGACGATCAGGGCCGCCATCAGGACAACCAGCACTCGATAGATTGAATTAGACCTCAGCATTCTCCCCCGAGAAGGTGCCCCCAACCGTATCGACCGATCCGAACGAGATCAACCCATTCCAGGTGGATTAGCTATTAAAAAGTCTAATGATAAAAATTCACAGTCTTAACTCTGCCTTGCAAATGTTGAGGAATCTTGATGCTGGGAGGCTGTATATTCGCGCCCTCAATCTTTAGCCGCTGCTGGTTCTTTGTGTTACGGTTGATGAAACAGACCCGTCTCGCAGCAACCGGACCGGTCATAAAAATTGAATCTCTGGCACGACATTATCGACAGCCTGACGGATGCGATCATCGTGCTCTCGCCCGCGATGGAACCGCAGGTGGTGAATCCCGCCGCCGAGACAATGCTCGGCGTATCCCAAATCAGCGCCGCCACGGTGGCCGATCTCGTGCGCCAGAACGACTGGTTGGGCCGGATGGTCGGCGCGTGCCTGGAAAGCGGTCAGGACCTAGGCGACATGGAGACGGTGCTGACCACCGGACCGCGCGAGCTGACTATTCGCGTCGAGGTGTCGCCCCTGCTCAACGCCGAGGGACGGCCTGGCGGCGTCATTATACTGCTGCATGACCTGTCCCACGAAAAAGGCGCGGCTGAGGCTGCCGTCACGGGCGACCTGAGCCTGCGGCTCTCGCCGGCCGGTCTCGCGCATGAGGTCAAGAATCCGCTGACGGGTATCAAGGGCGCGGCCGAGCTGATGGCCGGGATGTTCCCCGAAGACGCGCGCGCGCAGCAGTATTGCAGCGTGATTCTCGACGGCGTGAACAGGATTGCGGCGCTGGTCGAGCAGGTGCTGATGGTCAGCGGGCCACAGCGCCTGGCACAGGAGCCGGTGAACATCCATATGGTGCTGCACCAGGCGATGAGAATGGCGGGGTTGTTCCCGCAGCCGCCCGAGGGCGTCGTCGTGCTGCAGGATTTCGATCCCAGCCTGCCCGACGTGGTGGGAGACACGGGCGCTTTGGAGCGCACTTTCCTTAATCTGATCAAGAACGCGGCTGAGGCGATCGGCGAGTCGGGCACAATTCGGCTGCATACGCGAATCGAGCGCGAGTTCAGAATGACGGCCGAAGGCCGGCGCCGGCAATTCTTGCGGGTAGAGGTCAGCGATAGCGGCGCAGGAATCCCCGAGGACCAGTTGGCGCAATTATTCACACCGTTCTTCACCACCAAACCCGCGGGCACCGGCCTGGGCCTCGTCCTGTGCCAGCGAATCATCGCGCTGCACGGCGGCAGGCTATGGGCGCAGCGCGGCGGCGTCGACCGCACCAAGGGCACGCACTCGACCCGCGACGGCATGACCTTCAAAGTAACGCTCCCGATGATGCCGTCAGAAAAACGCCCCCGCTGAGCCCTCAAGCGA
The DNA here is from genome assembly GCA_050010075.1 of Binatus sp. (SeqCode). GTDB lineage: Bacteria > Desulfobacterota > Binatia > Binatales > Binataceae > Binatus. The sequence goes on from JBEKLS010000162.1 coordinate 9,732, forward strand.
CTCCCGATTCACCTCTCCCTTCGGGAGAGGTCGACGTGAGTCCACGAGCGTCGGGTGAGGGCGCTCGCATCGAACTGAATGCTGGCGCCCTCACCCGTCGCGCGAACGCGCGACGACCTCTCCCGAAGGGAGAGGTGACCGGAAGCCAGCCGCGCCTTGGGCGCGGCTTCC
>JBEKLS010000163.1:0-11151 GCA_050010075.1 Binatus sp. (SeqCode)
GACCATGGCGACGCGCTTCACGGTGACCGCGCGAAAGCGCAGCAGATCCTTAGCCTGCTTGCGCGACAGCCTGTGCGGCAGCGTCATCAGGAATGGCAGCAGTTCACATCGCGAGGAGACGCAAAACCGATGGTCACGCGGGGGCATCGCGCTAAACATGGTCGCCCACCATCGATGGCGCAATACTGCAATCGGACCGACTTTCGGAGTGCGGGTCAGAGGCTCTTCGAGCCTGCGTCCAAGTCAGAGAAGCACCACGCGGAGGTAGATCAATAGGATTGCCAGTAACCACGCGCAGCCAAGGGAAGCCCAGAGCAACGGACGCCTTACCCGGGAATGTAACATTGTCCACACGCTGTGGGACCCGATGGCAAGGGTGATGAGGCCGCCGGTTCCAGAAAGGATGACAACCTTCACATCGCGAAACCACATCACTGCGGCCCAGCTTAGGATAGCTGCCGCCAACAAGGCGGTAGTTTTCAAGGGGAACTCTACGCGATCTACACTGGCAGAAAGCGGGCGGTGCTTTTCAAGTTCGGCGCAAATCGCATCATATCCACTGACAGTGTTGGGAATTCCAATCTTCCTCTGAGGCTCTGCGGTCTTGATAATCAACCATCGTAGTTCCTCGCGCAGAGTTGCTATTTCAGAAAATGCAATCTTTACATCAGGGTACCCCTTCCTTTTTCGGACGATCTCATTGTCGTTCAGAACAAAAACCATTTGTCGCTCCGCAAAATGCAGCGCTTCGCGGGAACCTACAAAACAGGCACCGATGACCGTCCCAAGAAGAGTGAACGCAAACACGAAACGAAGATCCGAGTTGGCGTTCAAACGCCCGGTAGCGCGAAGCGTGAGGAGCAATATGGTCACCGCCAGCAGTAATAGGATTGTGCCCCACGATACTATCCGGAACCGTGCTTCGCGTCTTAACGCGTCGCCCTCAATCTTGAACTCTGGCACAGAATGGACTCCTGAGTTGATTTGAGATCCTCTAGGGCTGCTGCCGTACCAGCTCGGGCAAATACTTGAACGGCATCAGCAGCGACTGCGCTACGATTGGTAGAAGCGCCAGCTCGATTACTGTGAATCGTCGCAGGCGGTTGGTCTGATCATCCATTGTTTGTTGCACGAGTCTGGCGCCGTCTGCATGCGCTCGCAAGCGAGTACTCGCCTTGCCGGGGCGCGCGCCGAGTCGAGCGCGATGCCCCCATTGTGGCGCCGCCGAGAACTGAATCCGCACATCAGTAAGGCTGGCCACGGCTTTCTCGACGTCTCGGTTTTGCAATTCTGATAGACTTGCAATCGGGATTGCGTATTTGACGCGTCGTCCGCTGCATGTCTGCGCATCGTTCACTCTGCGCGGCTCGCATTGATTTATTTGCGCGGCTCGCATTGATTTATTCTGGCGCCGGCCGTCCGGATCGAGAGGCAGAGTTTGAACTTCGTTTTCTTCCGCGCGATCAAGGAACCCGCACCAGGTTTCGCGCATACCGACGAGCCGATTCGCTCCGAGCTTTTCAGCGTCGAGCGGCTGGAACAGCATGGCGAGACGCTGGCAGCCGCGCAGCGCGTCACCGATCGTCCCGGCAAAGGACGGCCGATGGCGCCGCGCGTGCGCGAGAACGGGCAGGTGTTGCTCGACGCGTATCGCAGTATCGCGTCCGCTATCCGCGAGGAGCGCGCGATCACGCCAGCCGCGGAGTGGCTGGTCGATAATTTTCACGTCGTCGAAGAACAGATTCGCGAGATTCGGGACGACCTGCCGCGCGGATACTATCGGCAGTTACCCAAGCTCGCCGACGGCCCGCTCGAAGGGTATCCGCGCGTCTTCGGAATCGCGTGGGCCTACGTTGCGCATACCGATAGCTACTTCGATCCCCAGACGCTGACCAGATTCGTGCAGGCCTATCAGCGCGTCCAGCCGCTGACGATCGGCGAGCTGTGGGCGGTGGCGATCACGCTTCGAATCGTGCTGGTTGAGAACCTGCGCCGCGGCGCCGAACAGATTGGCCGCAGCCGCGCGCAGCGCGTCAGGGCCGATATCCTGGCGGACCGGCTGCTGGGCGCCAACGGCCGCGAAGCAGAGAGCCCCGAGGCCGTGTTCAAGGATTTCGACCCCGCGCCCGTGCCGCCTGCGTTCGCCGTGCAGTTGGTTCAGCGCCTGCGCGATCAGGATCAGCGGGTGACGCCGGCGCTGGAGTGGCTTGACGGCAAGCTCGCGGAGCAGGGGACGACGGCTGACGAGATCGTCCGCCTCGTGCATCAGGGGCAGGGCGCGATGAACGTCACGGTTCGCAACGTGATCACGAGCATGCGCTTGATGTCGGCGGTCGAATGGGCGGAGTTCTTCGAGAGCGTGAGCCCGGTGGATGCGGTGCTGCGCGCGGGCAGCAACTTTGCCGCGATGGATTTCGCCACGCGAGATCGCTATCGGCATGCGATCGAAAAAATCGCGCTCGGTTCGCACAAAACTGAAACCGAGATCGCGCAGAGCGCGATAGCCGCGGCCCGCGACGCGAAGGCCTCCGCTGATCAAAGCGGCAACGGCGCAAGCGCCCGCCGTGAGCACGATCCCGGCTACTACCTGATTTCCGAGGGCCGTCCCGCGCTCGAACAGCAGGTCGGCTATCGCGCGCCCATGCGCGAGTGGACTGCGCGCGCCGACGCCGACGCCGGCATCGCCGGTTATCTCGGCACTATCGCAATCGTCAGCGCCGTGATCGTCGCCGCAGGCATCGATGCGATGGCGCACGAAGGCGTCGGCCGCTGGACGCGCGCCATCCTTGCGCTGCTCGCGATCATCCCGTCGATGGACGCTGCGGTCGCGATCGTCAATCGCACCATCACCAGCCTCATCGGTCCCGCCGCGATTCCCGCGCTCGAGCTGGACGACGGCGTGCCGCAGAGTTTGCGCACGATTGTCGTAATGCCGACTTTGTTGAGCTCGCGGGCCGAGGTCGAAGAGGAAATCGAGCGCCTCGAGGTTCACTACCTCGCGAGCGCCGAGGGCGAGTTGTACTTCGCGCTCCTGTCGGACTGGCGTGATTCGGCGACCGAAACCGCGCCCGGCGACGACGAGCTTTTCGGTGCGGCTACTGCCGCGATCGCGCGCCTGAACCAGACCCACGCGCCGGGTCCTGCCGGCAAGCGATTCATCCTGCTTCATCGCCGGCGCGTCTGGGATGAAGCCGAAGGCCGCTGGATGGGATGGGAGCGCAAGCGCGGCAAGCTGCACGAGCTGAATCGTCTGCTGCGCGGCGCGACCGACACCACTTTTCTCGGCCAGGACGGGCGCCCGCCGGAAGTCCCCGACGGCGTGCGCTACGTGATCACGCTTGACGCCGACACGCGCCTGCCGCGCGGCGCTGCGCGCCAGATGGTCGGCAAAATGGCGCATCCGCTGAATGCTCCCCGCTTCGACCCGCGCCTCGGACGCGTCGTCGAGGGTCATGGCGTTCTTCAGCCGCGGATTACCGCGTCGCTGCCGGCCCGCCGCGAGAGCTCGGTATTTCAGCGCGTATTCTCGAGCGCCGCCGGAATCGATCCGTACGCGTTCGCCGTGTCTGACGTTTACCAGGACCTGCTCGACGAAGGCTCCTACAGCGGCAAGGGTATTTACGAGGTTGATGTGTTCGAGGCCGCACTCGCGGGCCGCGTCCCCGACAACTCGCTCCTCAGCCACGATCTTTTCGAGGGAACTTTCGCGCGCTCGGGATTGGCCTCTGACATCGAGCTGATCGAGGAATTTCCGTCGCGGTACGACGTCGCCGCCGCGCGTCAGCATCGATGGGCGCGCGGCGACTGGCAGCTTCTCCCATGGATTTTGGGCCGCGGGCACGGTTCCAATGCCGGTCCGGACGCATCGCAGCGGCGCGACGGCCGCTCGTCGATCCCAATTCTGGGTCGCTGGAAGATGATCGACAACCTGCGCCGCACGCTGTCCGCGCCGTTCGTGCTGCTGGCGCTGGTTGCGGGCTGGACGCTGCCGCTCGGCGCCGCGGTGACGTGGACCGCGTTCATCATCGCGACGCTCGCGACGGCGCCGATGCTCCCGTTCATCACCGGCGTCATTCCGCGCCGCCGCGATATCTCCAAGCGCAGCCACCTCCGCTCCGTCGCTACCGACCTGAAGTCCGGCCTCACGCAGCTCGCGATGCTGCTCACTCTCCTCGCGCACCAGGCGTGGCTCATGTCCGACGCGATTGTGCGCACGCTCTACCGCTTGTACATCAGCCACCGTCTGCTGCTCGAATGGATGACGGCGGCGCAGGCCAAGCAGACCGCGCGTCCCGACGTGCGCGGCTTTTACCGCATGATGTACGGCGCCTGGGCGCTCGCCGTCGCGGCTGCGATCTTCGTTGCATGGGACCGTCACGGCGGCGCGACGATCGCGATTCCGTTCGTCGTCCTCTGGATGCTGTCGCCCGACGTCGCGCGATGGACCAGCTTGCCGCAGACACTCGAGGGCGCGAAGCCGCTGACGGCGGCCGACGCGACCGCGCTTCGATTGAGCGCGCGCCGCACGTGGCGCTTCTTCGAGAATTTCGTGACCGCCAACGACAACATGCTCCCGCCTGACAATTTTCAGGAAGACCCGAAGCCCGTGCTGGCTCATCGGACGTCGCCTACCAACATCGGTCTCTACCTGCTCTCAGTCGTCGCCGCGCACGACTTCGGCTGGATGGGCACGCATGAGACCGTCGATCGGCTCGTCGCGACCATCGAGACCTTGAAGCGGATGGAGCAGTTTCGCGGCCATTTCTACAACTGGTACGACACGCACGATCTGCGGCCGCTCGACCCCAAGTACGTTTCGTCGGTCGACAGCGGAAACCTCGCGGGACATTTGATCGCGCTCGGCAACGCATGCCGCGAGATGATCGCGCGGCCGGTAGTGGACAGCCAATGGTTGAGCGGAATCGGAGACGCGCTCGCGCTCATTCGCGAGGCGCTCGCACCGCTGGCCGCCGACCGCCGCCGGCACACGGTCACGCCAAAGCAGCTGGAAGAAGCGATCGACGCGATGGCGCCGTTGACGCAGCCGCGTCCGCGGACCACTGCCGAAATGACGGGATTGCTGGCGGAGCTTGCGACCCATAGCGATTCAATCACCGACATCGCGCGTGCGCTGAACCTCGATTATGCCGACCCCGCCGCCACCGACGTGCTCGCATGGGCGGAGGCGCTGCGAGCATGCATCCGCAGTCATCAGCGGGACGTCGAACTGTTGAAGCCGATGGCGAATCCCGATACTCGCAACGCGACGCTCGAAAAGATTCCGGCGCTGGGCGACCTGGTCGACATATACAATGAAGCGTCGGGCCGCGACTCGACGCTCGATCAAGATGCGATCGCGCCGGCCCGCGACGCCGCCAAGGCGCTCGAACGGCGCCTGACTGATCTGGCCGCGACTTCGGCCCGGATGCTCGACGCGATGAAGTTCGACTTCCTGCTGGATCCCGCGCGCCAACTGCTTTCGATTGGCTACCGCGTGACCGATGGCAGCCTCGATCCCAACTGCTACGACCTGCTCGCGTCCGAGGCGCGGCTGGCGAGTTTCGTCGCAATCGCGAAGGGCGAAGTTCCCGCGCGGCACTGGTTCCGGCTTGGGCGCGCGATGACGCCGGTCGAAGGCGGCTCGGCGCTGATCTCATGGTCGGGCTCGATGTTCGAATACCTGATGCCGTCGCTGGTGATGCGCGCGCCCGCCGGCAGTCTGCTCGAGCAGACCAACCGCCTCGTCGTTCGCCGCCAGATGAAGTACGCGACCGAGCTCGGGATGCCGTGGGGAATCTCGGAATCCGCCTACAACGCGCGCGACCTCGAGCTCACCTATCAGTACTCGAACTTCGGCGTGCCGGGACTCGGGTTGAAGCGCGGTCTCAACGAAAATGCCGTGATCGCGCCCTATGCGACCGCGCTGGCTGCGATGGTCGATCCCGAATCGGCCGCGCATAATTTTTCGAAGCTGTTGGCCGCCGGCGGCCTCGGCAACTTCGGCTGGTACGAGGCGCTCGATTACACGCCGTCGCGCGTGCCCGAAGGTGAGACCGTCGCCATCGTGCGCGCCTACATGGCGCATCACCAGGGCATGACGCTGGTGGCGCTGGCCGACGCGCTGAACGACGGCGCGATGCGCGCGCGGTTTCATGCCGATCCAATCATCCAGGCGACCGAGTTGCTGCTCCAGGAGCGAACCCCGCGCGACGTTTCGGTCGCACGCCCGCGCGCCGAAGAGGTCAAGGCGCAGGCCAACGTCCGCGAGATCGCGGCGCCGACCATTCGCCGGTTCCATTCGCCGCACGATCTGATTCCGCGCACGCACCTGCTATCCAACGGCAAGTACACCGTGATGATCACGGCGGCCGGTTCCGGCTTCAGCCGCTGGAGCGATATGGCCGTCACGCGCTGGCGCGAGGACGTTACCTGCGATTCGTGGGGCACCTACGTCTTCATCCGCGACGTGAACACCGGCAAAGTCTGGTCGGCGGGCTTTCAACCCGCAGGGGTCGAGGCCGACAGCTACGATGTCGAGTTCGCCGAGGACCGCGCGGAAATCATACGGCGCGACGGCTCGATGACGACCACGCTCGAAGTCGCAGTGTCGCCGGAGGACGACGCCGAAGTGCGGCGCGTGTCGATCACCAATCTCGGCAGCCGCATGCGCGAGGTCGAGCTGACCTCCTACGCCGAAATCGTGCTCGCGACCGCGGCGTCCGACAACGCGCATCCGGCTTTCAACAAGATGTTCGTGCAGACCGAGTTCAACGCCGAGACCGGCGCTCTGCTCGCGACGCGCCGCCTGCGCTCGCCCACCGACGCCGCCGTCTGGGCCGCGCACTTCGCGGTGGCCGGCGGCGAAGCAGTCGGCGAGATTCAGTTCGAGACCGACCGCGCGCGATTTCTCGGCCGCGGGCGCGAATTGCGCGACGCCGTCTCGGTGATCGACGGGCGCCCGCTGTCCGACACCGTCGGCACCGTGCTCGATCCGATCTTCAGCGTCCGCCGCCGCCTCCGCATCCCGGCCGGGGCCACCGCGCGCGTCGCGTTCTGGACCATCGTCGCGCCGACCCGCGCCGAAGCGCTCGACCTCGTCGACAAGCATCACGACTCGACCGCGTTCGAGCGCGCCTTGACGCTGGCGTGGACCCAGGCGCAAGTGCAGTTGCATCACCTGCGCGTCAATGCCGACGAAGCGCATCTCTTTCAGCGCATCGCTAATCGCGTGCTCTATTCGGACCCGACCTTGCGGCCGTCGTCAGACATGCTGCGGCGCGGCGAGGGCGGGCAATCGAAACTGTGGCCCGCCGGTATTTCCGGCGACCTTCCGATCGTGCTGGTGCGCATCGACGAGGTCGAGGATCTGGAAATCGTCCGCGAACTGGTCCGCGCGCACGAGTATTGGCGGATGAAACGGCTGTGCGTCGACCTGGTAATCCTGAACGAACGGCCGCCCTCGTATCATATGTTGCTGCAAAACGCGCTCGAGGGCATGGTGCGGAGCATTCCCGCGCGATCGTCGGCCGACGGGCAGGGCGCATGCGGCAACGTATACGTGCTGCGCGCCGATCTGATTTCGGCCGAGATGCGAAGTGTGCTGCAGACCGCGGCACGCGCGGTGTTACTGAGCCGGCGCGGCACGTTATCCGAGCAGGTCAAGCGCCTCGAGATATTCCAGCCCGCCGCCGCCCCGCCGCCGCGGCGAATTCCCGTCAAACAGCGAACGGCCCCGTCGATACCGGCCCGCGAGCTGGAATTTTTCAACGGCCTCGGCGGCTTTGCGGCCGACGGACACGAGTACGTGACGACTCTCGGCGAAGGGCAATGGACGCCGGCGCCGTGGATCAACGTCATCGCCAATCCGAACTTCGGCTTCCAGGTCTCGGTCGAAGGCTCGGGCTATACCTGGGCGGTGAACAGCCAGCAGCATCAGATAACGCAATGGTCGAACGATCCGGTGAGCGATCGTCCGGGCGAGGTGCTTTACGTTCAAGATCTCGATAGCAACGAGCTGTGGGGGCCGACCGCGCTCCCGATTCGCGAGGACTCCGGCCCGTACGTCGTCCGCCACGGCCAGGGCTACAGCGTCTTCGAGCACACGGCGCACGGAATCTCGCTCGAACTCACGCAGTACGTGCCGGTCGCCGACTCGGTCAAGATTTCGCGCCTGAAGATTCGCAACCTGTCGCCGCGCGCACGCCGCTTGTCGATCACGGCCTACGTCGAATGGGTGCTCGGAACTTCGCGTGGCGCGTCCGGCCCGTACATCGTCACCGAGATCGAGCCCTCGACGCACGCCGTCCTCGCGCGCAACTCTTTCAATCTTGATTACGGCAGCCGCGTCGCCTTCGCCGACCTGCGCGGCCAGCAGCAATCATGGACCGCCGACCGAACCCAGTTTCTCGGCCGCAACGGCACGCTCGACAACCCCGCGGCGCTCGCCGAAGGCAAGTCTCTATTTTCCAGGTCCGGTGCCGCGATGGATCCTTGCGCCGCGCTGCAAACTGTCGTCGCGCTTCGCCCCAACGCTGCGACCGAGGTCGTCTTCCTTCTTGGCGAGGGCGAAAACCGGGCCGCCGCCATTGCCTCGGTAAACAAATATCGCGACGCCGACCTCGACGCTGCGCTGGCCGCCACGGTCGATTTGTGGAACGGCTTGATGGACACCGTCCAGGTCAAAACTCCCGACCGTTCGATGGATCTGATGCTCAATCGGTGGCTGCTGTACCAGACGCTGGCCTGCCGTTACTGGGCGCGATCGGCCTTCTACCAGGCGGGCGGAGCGTACGGCTTTCGCGATCAGATCCAGGACGTGATGGCGTTGGCGGTCGCGCAGCCGGCCATCACCCGCGAGCATCTCATTCGCGCCGCCTCGCGCCAGTTCGTCACCGGCGACTTCCAGCATTGGTGGCTGCCGCCCACGGGTCAGGGCGTGCGCACCCGCATCGCCGACGATCGCGTCTGGCTGGCGTACGCGGTCGCTCATTATATAGAGGTGACGGGCGACCTCGGCATCCTCGACGAGACGGTCCCTTACCTCGACGGCGCGGAGCTTCAGCCCGGGCAGGACGAATCGTTCTTTCTGCCGACGATCTCAGAGCAAACTGGCACCGTCTTCGAGCATTGCGCGCGCGGACTCGATGCCAGCCTCGCGGTCGGCACACACGGACTCCCGCTGTTCGGCTCGGGCGACTGGAACGACGGCATGAACCGCGTCGGCGACGGCGGCAAGGGCGAGAGTGTCTGGCTCGGATGGTTCCTCTATACAACTCTCCAGGCGTTCGCGCCGATAGCGGATATCCGCCGCGAGACCGCGCGCGCGGAGTCGTGGAGAAGCCACGCGACTTCGCTGGCCGCGTCGCTCGAGCGCGACGGATGGGACGGCAACTGGTATCGCCGCGGCTACTACGATGACGGCACACCGCTCGGATCGGCCGGCAATCTCGAATGCCGCATCGACTCGATCGCGCAGTCGTGGGGCGTAATCTCCGGCGCCGCAAGTCCAGTCCGCGCCGCCGCCGCGATGGCGAGCGTGGACGAATACCTGGTCAAGCGCGAGGACGGCCTGGTGCTGCTGTTCACGCCGCCCTTCGACCACACTCCGCAAGACCCCGGGTACATCAAGGGCTACCCGCCCGGCCTGCGCGAGAACGGCGGCCAGTACACGCACGGCGCGCTATGGTCCGTGATTGCGTTTGCGATGCTCGGTGACGGCGACAGGGCCGCCGAACTGTTCTCGATTCTGAACCCGATCAATCACGCGAACACGCGCGCCGGAATTCATCGCTACAAGGTCGAGCCGTACATCGCATGCGCCGATATCTACTCGACCGCGCCGCACGTCGGGCGCGGCGGATGGACCTGGTACACGGGCTCCGCCGGATGGATGTATCGCGCAGGCCTCGAGTGGCTATTGGGCTTTCGTCTCCGCGGCAAAACTCTGCAGATCGATCCATGCATCCCGGCCAGATGGCCCGGCTTCGAGCTTGTCTATCGCCACGGCTCGTCGCGCTACGAGATCAAGGTGGAAAACCCGCACGCAGTCAGTCGCGGAGTCACCACCGTCGAGCTCGACGGCAAGTCGCTCGCTGCGCGCCCCGCGCAAATAGCACTCGCGGACGACGGCGTAACGCACAAGGTGCGAATCATGCTCGGCCAGCAATGACCAATGAGTGGAGCGGGCCGCCGTGCCCGCCCGCGCGCTGTCGAATCCGGAACCGCTGGCGCCGTCGATCCTTTATGTCATTCTGAGCGCAGCGAAGAATCCCGGATCTTTCTCGACGCGCGCCTACGCACCCCCATGCACGGCTGTGACGTGCGGGTCCGCTAGAGGTAGCCGTTTCCGTTCGCCGCAATACTTAATGAATAGTAATACATATAGTCAGTTCGTTCCGCCAAGCACCTCATTCACGTTCCTATTTTGACTACCTAAATAGATAAAGTTATTATCTACTTGTCGGAATCGATATAGGATTCGAGTCCGACTCTGATCCAGCCTGACAGTGGCCTTTCCGCTCGCCTTCGGCCACGTTCCGCTAGACCATCGCAAACAGTCACAAGATTAAGGCTCGAGGAGGTCCGCGCGGGACGGTCCAATCCGGTCTCACGGTATTTCTTGCCCATGAAAGTAAAGTCGATAAAAAACAAACTGAAAAAGACGATGATCCTGTCCGGCGCGCTGCTGGCATTCGCGGTCGTCACGCCGTCCTTCGCGCAGTATGCCCCCGGCTACGACGGCCCCGGCTATTACGGCGGACCGGGTCAAGCGGGATGGGGCGCGTACGACAACGAACACACCTGGCGAGGCGCACGCTGGTGGCATCGGCACGACATTATGTGGTTCTACGAGCATCACCCGGAATGGGCGGTGATGGACGCGCTATGGCTCAACCAGGACGGCGACTACGACAACGGCGGCACCTGGCATGACGCGTATTGGTGGCATCAGAACAATCCGGATTTCTTCTACGCCAATCATCCGCAATGGATTTCGTGGTACCCCGAGTGGCGCAACACGGACGGCGCTTACGACGCGCAGCACAACTGGCACTACGGCCAGTGGTGGTACAATCAGAACCCCAGCTGGGTTTCCACCAATCATCCCAACTGGATTAGCCAGCACAGCAACTGGGCGAGTCACACCGAGCC
>JBEKLS010000164.1:0-9776 GCA_050010075.1 Binatus sp. (SeqCode)
AAAGTTGCATGCGTGCCGAGCGCCACCGTGATCGGATTGAACGGGAAATCCACCGAGCCCGCCGGGGTGGACTTGGTGACCTTGCCCACTTCCGAGGTCGGCGAGTACTGACCCTTGGTGAGGCCGTAGATGCGGTTGTTGAACAGCAGAATCTTCAGATCGACGTTGCGCCGGAGCACGTGGATCAGATGATTGCCGCCGATTGAGAGCCCGTCGCCGTCGCCGGTGACCACCCACACGTCGAGATCGGGGCGCGAAATCTTGAGCCCGGTCGCGAACGCGGGCGCGCGGCCGTGAATCGTGTGGAAGCCGTAGGTGTTCATGTAGTACGGAAAGCGGCTCGAGCATCCGATGCCCGAGATGAAGACGGTGTTCTCGGGCGCGATGCCGAATTCGGGCATCGTCTTCTGCACCGCGGCCAGAATTGCGTAGTCACCGCATCCGGGGCACCAGCGTACTTCCTGGTCGGAGACGAAATCCTTGCGGTTAAGAGCGGTAGCCATTTTCGATCAGCCCTCCAGGGCCCGGTTGATGCGGTTTTCGATCTCGCTGACCTTGAACGGACGGCCCTGGATTTTGTTGAATCCGAAGGCGTCGATCAGGTAGTCGGCGCGAATCATCTTGAGAAGTTGTCCCATGTTCATTTCGGGGATCATGACCTGCTTGAAACGCTTGAGCGTCGCCTCGAGGTCGCGCGGAAGCGGATTCAGATAGCGCAGATGCAGGTGCGAAACTTTCTTGCCCTTCGCGCGCACATGCTTGACCGCCTCGCGAATCGGGCCGTAGGTCGAGCCCCATCCGAGCACGACGAGGTCGCCTTCGGCGTCGCCGAATACCTGCGTCGGCGGAATCTCGCGCGTGATGCCGTTAATCTTGCGCGCCCGCGTGCGCACCATCAGCTCGTTGTTGGCCGGCGAGTAGCTGACGTTACCGGTCAGGTTCTCGCTCGACAGTCCGCCGACGCGATGCTCGAGACCCTTGGTCCCCGGCACCGCCCATGGCCGCGACAGCGTCTCCTCGTCGCGCGTATAGGGCATGAAGCCCTCGGGATTGGTCGCGAATTCGACCTTGATTTCGGGAAGCTTGTCGGCGTCGGGCAGCAGCCACGGCTCCGCGCCGTTGGCGAGCTGGCCGTCGGTGAGAAGAATCACCGGCGTCATATACTTGACCGCGATTCGCACCGCCTCGTAGGCACAATCGAAGCAGTCGGCCGGGGTCGACGCCGCGATAATCGGAATCGGCGACTCACCATGACGGCCGTACATCGACTGCAGCAGATCGGCCTGCTCGGGTTTGGTCGGCATGCCAGTCGAGGGACCCGCGCGCTGGATGTCGGTAATCACCAATGGCAGCTCGACCTTCACCGCGAGCCCGACCGCCTCGGCCTTCAAGTTCATGCCGGGGCCGGAAGTCGTGGTGATCCCAATCGCACCGCCGAATGCCGCGCCTATCGCCGAGCACACGCCGGCAATCTCATCCTCGGCCTGGAACGTATACACCGGGAAATTCTTGAAGCCTGAGAGTTCGTGCAGGATGTCGCTGGCGGGCGTGATCGGATACGAGCCGAGGAAGAGCGGACGTCCGCATTTCACGGCCGCCGCGACGAATCCCAGCGCGGTCGCGCTGTTGCCGGTGATGTTGCGATACAGTCCCGGAGCGATTCGCGCGGCCGGCACTTCGTACGAGCTCGCGAACATCTCGGTGGTCTCGCCGTAGTTGAAGCCGGCCTTGAGCACTTTGACGTTCGCCTCGAGAATCTCGGGCGTCTTCTTGAAACGGCTCTCGAGGTAGCTGAGCGTGCTCTCGATTGGCCGCTGGTACAGCCACGACAGCATGCCGAGCACGAACATGTTGCGGCATCGGAACACCGCACGATTGTTCAGGCCCATCCCATGCACGGCGAGCGACGTGAGCTTGGTCACATCGACTTCGATCACCTGGAATTTGTCGAGCGAATGGTCGGTGAGCGGATTGCTCTTGTAGCCGGCGCGCTTGACGTTGGAATCGGTGAAAGCTTCGCGGTCGACGATTATCACGGCGTTGGGCGGGACATCTTCGATGTTCGCCTGGAGCGCCGCGGGATTCATCGCGACCAGCACGTTGGGCTCGTCGCCCGCGGTGAAAATCTCGCTACTGGAAAAATTTAGCTGAAAGCCACTGACTCCGGCGAGCGTGCCTTGCGGCGCGCGGATTTCGGCGGGAAAGTCGGGCAACGTTGCTATATCGTTGCCGGCCAGTGCCGATTCTGCGGTAAACTGCATCCCCGTCAACTGCATCCCATCGCCCGAGTCGCCTGCAAAGCGAATAACGACGTGGTCGCGCTTCAGATGCGGCTTGAGCGCGGACCCGGCGGAATCATGCGACTCGGCAGCTTGTCCAGCCGCCTCAGGTGGTACAGACATTTCGGTCCAATCTCCTTGTGGTTAGAGCCTGATTATAAAAGTTACTCCGAAGTTTCGAAGCCCTGCAAATACTCCAACGCGCGGATTTGAAGCATAGCTAATCCAAGCGAACCATTAAAGGGCTGCCATTTTGGGGTCCGGTCAGCGAATTCGGAACTCACCAGGTCCCCCGGCAGGATCGAGCCACTCTTCGCGTACCCCAGTTACGTGCGCTGACGGTGGGCCCTGATGTGCCCAGACTGCAAGCATCTGCAGGTTTTCCTGCTTGCCTTCTGCAATGATTTCCACTTCGCCGCCCGCCAGGTTGCGCACCCATCCGGCAAGTGCAAGTTCTTTGGCCTTGTCGTACGCCGAGAATCGAAAACCGACTCTCTGCACCCGTCCGCTAACAATCAGATGCAGACGCGCGAGCCCAGATTTGTTTTGGGTCTTCAACTCTTTCCCGACAGCACCGACTCGAGCCCCTTCTGGTCGAGCACCCTGACGCCGAGGTCCTGCGCCTTTTTCAATTTCGATCCAGGCTCCGCTCCAGCGACGACGAAGTCCGTCTTGCGGCTCACCGACGAGGTGACGCGCCCGCCCGCCAACATGATCTGGCGCTCGGCCTCCTCGCGCGTCATCGATTCGAGCGTGCCGGTCAGCACGAACGTCTTGTCGCGCAACGCACCGCGGCCCTCGACTTCGGCGGGCGCCTCGACCTCGAGAATCTTGACGAGGCGCTTGACCGCTTTCAGATTGCGCGGCTCGTCGAAGTATTCGCGGATGCTGTGTGCGACTTCGCTGCCGATATCGCGCACGCCGAGCAGGTCGTCCTCCGACGCGTCGGCGAGCGCGTCCATCGTCTTGAACTTCAGCGCGAGCTGGCGCGCCGTATGCTCGCCGACGTGGCGTATCCCGAGTCCGTTGATGAACCTGTCGAGCGAGGTCTTGCGCCCTTGCTGAATCGCAGCGAGCACGTTCTGCGCGCTCTTGTCCGCCATCCGCTCGAGCCCGGTGAGCTGCGCCTTGGTCAGGTTGAACAGATCGTCCAGCTCCTTCACCAATCCCTTCTCGACCAACTGGCCGACCAGCTTGTCACCGAGTCCTTCGATATCGAGGCCGGCCTTCGAAGCAAAATGGCGAATCGACTCGCGCATTCGCGCCGGGCAGTTCGCATTGACGCAGAAGTAGCCGACCTCGCCCTCCTCGTGAACGATCGCCGCACCGCATACCGGGCAATCCGCGGGCATCTCGAACGGCTTGGCGCGGGGACGCCCTTCTTTGGTGACGCGGATCACGTATGGAATCACGTCGCCGGCGCGTTCAATCAGCACGGTGTCGCGCTCGCGGATGTCCTTGCGGCGAATCTCGTCGAGGTTGTGCAGCGAGGTGTTCGATATCGTCACGCCCGCGAGCTGCACGGGACGAAGCTTGCCGACCGGCGTCAACGATCCAATTCTGCCGACCTGCACGTCGATCTTCTCGACCACGGTCTCCGCCTGCTGCGCCTTGAACTTGTACGCAATCGCCCAGCGCGGCGACCGCGACACCTCGCCGAGCTGCTCCTGGAGCGCGTAGGAGTTCACCTTGGCGACCACACCGTCGGCGTCGTAGTCGAGCTCGTGGCGCTGCTCGGTGATCTCGTTCCAGTATTCGAGAATGGCGTCGATACCGTTGCACACGCGCGACAGCGGATTCACGCGCAGGCCCAGCGCCTTGAGACCCTGCAAAAAATCCCACTGCGATTTGAAGGCGGCGCCGTCGATCACACCGGGCGCGTACAGGAACACGTCGAGCGGCCGCGACGCCGTGATCTTCGGATCGAGCTGTCGCAGCGCGCCGGCCGCAGCGTTGCGCGGATTGGCGAACATCGGCTCGCCGGCCTCCTCACGCTCGTGGTTCATCTTTACGAATCCGGAGCGCGGGATGATCACCTCGCCGCGCACTTCGAGGATGCGCGGGATTTTGCCATGCTCGGGACGGCGCAGGCGTAGCGGCACGCTCTTGATCGTGCGGATATTCTGCGTGACGTCTTCGCCGTTGACGCCGTCGCCTCGCGTCGAGCCGACAGTCAGCCGCCCGTCGTCGTAAACCAGCTCGATGCCGAGTCCGTCGAGCTTCACTTCAGCGACATATTCGATGTCGGCGCCGGATTTCAGCAGCCGCTTGATGCGCTTGTCGAATTCGCGCATCTCCTCGGCGTCCATCGCGTTGCCGAGCGACATCATCGGCCGCCGATGCACCACCACGCCGAATTTTTCGCTCGGCGCTGCGCCCACACGCTGCGTGGGAGAATCCGGCGTGGCGAGATCGGGATGATCGCGCTCGAGCGCCTCGAGCCGGCGCATCAGCTGGTCGTATTCGGCGTCGGAAATCTCCGGATCGTCGAGGACGTAGTAGCGGTAATTGGCGCGGTTGATTTCGTCGTGCAGCTTTTCAGCCTGCGCGGCGGGCTTTTCGTTCACGGCCATCGCGCGATTCGACGCTAACGGCGCGCGCAGCCCATCGCGTCGAGAAAATCGTCGAGCGTCGGGAATCGCATGTACATATTGTGACGCTTCTGGTCGCCGATCGTCGTGTACGATTCCGACGAGTACGCATGCCCCGGAAAGACCACGGTCGCGTCGTCGAGATTGCGCAGCGTGTCATTCAGGCTGTGATACATCGCCTCGGGATCCGAGCCCGGCAGGTCAACGCGGCCGCATGAATTCACGAACAGCGTGTCGCCCGAAATCAGATTGCCCTCGACCAGGAAGCATTGCGATCCCGGCGTGTGCCCTGGAGTGTGCAGAAACTTCAACTCGAGATCGCCGACCTTCACCGTGTCGCCTGCATCGACCTTGACCATGTCGGAGTCCGACAATCCTGCGACCTGCTTCACGCCGTCAGCCTCATGCTTGTTCACGTAGACCTTGGCCTTGACCTGTTCGAGCATCTTGGCCGCGCCCTCGATGTTCTGGCCCATCATGCGCCCGCCGAGGTGGTCGGGGTGATAGTGCGTGATCAGAATTTTGTCGATCTCGTAGCCTTCCTGCTCGGCATACTTGCGAATCGCCTCGACGTCCCACGCCGGATCGACGACGGCGAGCTTGCGCGTGACCGGATCGCCGACCAGGTAGACGAAATTCGCCATCGGACCGATCTGCGCCTGTCGAAGATAAATTTTGCCTGCTTCAGCCATCGCCAATTCTCCGCCGCTCAGGATTTCGCACCGCGACTCGACCTGCCCTGCGCCGCACGCGCCGTCTTCTTGTCCTCTTCGATGCGCAGCGCGCGATCCCAGAGAAATTCGGGCTCGCCGAGTCGCTTCGCTACCCATCGCGACTGCACGAACAGATGGTCGCTCAGCCGGTTCACGTAGATGATGAGGTTGTCGTTGATGTCTTCTTCGCGCTTCAGCCGCCAGCAGACGCGTTCGGCACGCCGGCAAACCGTGCGCGCCTGATGCAGAAACGCGTTGAGCACGCCGCCGCCCGGCAGGGTGAAAGACTTCAGCGGCTCGAGCTCCTTCTCCATCGCGTCCATTTCTTCTTCGAGCTTCTTGATCTCGCCGGCGCCCATCTTGTGCATCTGCGGATATTCGCCGTCGGGCGGCGTCGCGAGTTCGCTGCCTACGTCGAACAGTTCGTTCTGAATTCGCCGCAGGCTCTCCGAATACGCCTCGAAGTCGGCGCCGAATCCGTCGCGATACTGGGGCAGGTAGGTGCGCACGATTCCGATGATCGAATTCAGCTCGTCGGTGGTGCCGTATGCCTCCAGCCGCGCGCTCTCCTTGGGCACGCGCTTGCCGCCGACCAGCGCGGTTTGTCCCTTGTCGCCGGTGCGCGTGTAAATGCGGCCGAGGCGTATCGCCATCAGACTCCCGCCTTTGCTTTTTGCGCCGCGTACGCCGCTTCGCCGAGGTCGGTCGTCACCGGCAGTCCCGCTTCTTTCCAGCCCGCGACGACGACCTTGCCCGACGGGTCGCGCTGGCCGCCGAAGCCGCCGACCACGTTCGTCAGGTCGGTGAAGCCGGCATCTTCGAGCATTTCGCACGCGCGCTGCGAGCGTCCGCCCGCCATGCATCCGACGACGAGCTTGCGGCCTTTCGGAATCACCTTCTCGGCGACTTCGACAAAATCGAGATTCAACTGCATCTGGCCGGGACCCTTCGCCACCATCACCGGGATATTGATCGCGCCGGCCGCGTGTCCGGCCGCAAATTCCCCCTCGGTGCGAACGTCGAGGTAGAGCGCGTCGGGATTCTGCTTGAGCGTTTCGTACGCTTCGGGCGGGACCTGCTGTTTTATCGCCATCGCAAAAACTTCCTTTCTTTCAGTGTCGAGACTCTATCAGATCTTTACGGCTTGGGATTTCCCACGCGCTCGTAATGCACCATCTCGGCGCGGGGTTTCAGCGGCTTGGCCTGCGGCGGATTCTTGGGGTCGGTATAGCCGAACGGCAAGATCGTGAAGATTGCCCATCCTTCCTTGACCCCAAGGATTGCGCCGATTTTCGCACCGTCGAAGTTGCCGACCCAGCAGGTGCCAAGCCCGAGCGCCCATCCCGCGTTTGCCATATTTTGCACCGCCTGCCCGCAATCGACGTCGGCCCATCGCGCGTTGGCGACGTCCTTCAGCACCACGATTGCAGACGGCGAGTCGGTGACGAATTTGCCGGTCGTGCACAGCGCGCCGATCTCCTTCAACCGGTCGCGATTTTGAATGACGACGAACTGCCACGGCTGGAGGTTGCGCGCGCTCATCGCATGGCGCCCGGCCTCGACGATTTTCGCGAGTTTTTCGCGCTCGACCGGTTTATCCGCGAATGCTCGCTGCACCCGGCGTGTGAGAATTGATTCGAGAGCATCCATGGATAGGGCCTCCGGCTGATTTCGATCGTGAGGAGTCTTAAAAAACTTGTAGTATCAACTGGCGGCTGAATCCAGTTCGATTGCGAGTAAATCCAGAATCCTGAATCGCGCGCCGAAACGGCGCGCTGGACGAGGACCCTCACCTTCATCCTCTCCCTTTCAAGGAGAGGAGACAGAACAGATTTTGGTCGCTTCGCGCGAGCTGGTCAGCCGCGCTTGTAGACTGAAAATTCCTGCTCGAGTTTTGCTACTCGCTCCTGGATTGACGGCAGGCGCTGGACGCCGAGGAAGAATTGCACGAGTTCGTCGTGTCCGGCCTGGCCGCCGGGACTCATCACTTCGACCAGCTCTTCTATAAGGCTGGGAAACTTCTCGCTCGGGATGTAGTAGTTGGCCCATCCGAAGTTGCAATGGCGATGTAGAATTTTCGCGATCGTCTTTTCGAGAAGTTCGCGGCGGCCGCCGGCGTGCTCATGTTCGTCGTTCAATGAAGGCTCCCCTGGTGCTGAATTCCGCCGATCACGCGCCCTTCTTCACGGGCGCGGGCGGTGCGTCGTCGGCCCACAAAATCTTGTGATAATCGAAGCGCATGCCCTCGATAATATTAAATTTGATTATCTCGAAATAGGGCGACAAGTCGAAATCGCGCGGCGTGACCAGCGTCGGCGAAACCATCCTGAGCGCGCCGTATTGCAGCGCGCCCGTCGTTTTCGTGCCCATCGGCCATAGCTTGCGCCGAGGCGCAGGGGCAGGCGCAGTATTTGCCGGCAGATGCTCGTAGTTGGGCACGATGGGAAACTTCACGCGATGAAACGACGACGCTATCACGCTCGAACATATCACGCGCGTCGGCTCGCCGCTGCCGAATTGCAGCGCCTGGCGGCGCAACCGCGCCGGTACCATGCTCACCGGCAGAAAATAGCGCGCGAGATCGATCACGTTGCGCAGGTCATAGGTGTCGCCGACGCTGCGAATCGCCTCGTCCATCACGTCGGCCAGGTCGATCTCCGAGAGGTTGAACGGGCGGCAAACGCGGATGTTGAAGTCGCGATATTTGCTAAGCGGCGACAGCACCACGCCCGCTTCGACAATCGCCTCAACCAGCAACGAGTCGGCTTCTTCGCCGAACTTTGCGACCAGCGCCGGCTTCAGCTCGGGATTGCGCCGAATCGGCTCGTCACCGACGTACAACGCCGAATGCGACCACGAGCTTTGCGTCAGGTACTTGATGCATTCGCTGATGCGCTCGTTGCCCTCGATCAGGATCACGTCGCCCTTGCGGATGTGACGTTTGAGTGCGGCGATGTCATTGGGGATGTGAAGCGAGTAGGTCTTGAGCGGCTTGGTCAGCAGGGCGACGGCCCAATCGCTCATCCGGTCCAGCAACCAGGAGATGATTCCCGATTTCTTGCGGTGAGACACTCTTCGCGTCGTGCCTCAGGTCCTGTAGTTCCCCACGATTGCATAAAACGGGACGTTCAACGTCGCCTGTTCGGGGTCGTCGGTCTTGATGGTCAGATTGCCGCGCAGTTGGCCGTCGGGTGTGCCGCGCCTGAGCGTTACCGTCACCCTGTACTCCTTGCCCGCCGCGACCGGCTCCGCAACCGCTTCGACGGCCGGGCTGCTGCTCGCGACGTCGAGCACCTTAACCGGATGCGGCCCCTGGTTGCTCAGCTTGAAGATTCGCACGACGTCCTCGCCATGCGGCACGAGGCCGAACGATACTTGCGCGGGATCGATATTCAGATCGCCGGTGACCGTGCCGAATACGTCAACCTGCAGCGGCACGCGATTGTTGGTGATCTTGATGCTGTCGTCGAACGGGCCCACTGGCATCGTCTTGAGCAGCGATACTTTCAGCAGTGCGCCCGGCTTGCCGTCGGGTCGCTTCTCCTGTTCCACCTTGATCGACGAATTCGAGTTGCTGACCGGACCGACCGAAAACGCACCGCGAGCAGGATTGAGATCGTTGACCAGCACTTCTTTGGTCAGCTCGGTTCCGCGCTTGACGTCGCCAAACGAGACCTGGCCCGGCTGCGCCTCGACCTGTTTCTTGACCACGCCCTGCAGCGTCATCACGACCTGCGAATTGTCGGGATCGTTGGTGCTGGCGACGATGGTGCGGACCGCGTGGCCCTTCTGAAAGTGCGTGTCGAAGGTGACGGACAGGTCGCTGGTCTCACCCGGCGCGATGTGAGTCTTCGAGGGACTGCCTGTAGTGCATCCGCAGGAAGTTTTGATGCCTTGAATGTCGAGATAGCCCTTGCCGACGTTCTTGATGGTGAACACGTGGGTTACCATCGTGCCTTCCAACGCAGTGCCGAAATCGTAAAGCGGATCGGAGACGATGGCCTTGGGCGCCTCTCCTGGAGGCGCGCTGTTGCCGCCGGGAATAAGCGGATTCATGCCGTCCTGCGCGAAGGCCGCCACGGTGAAGACGAGGCCAATGATCACTGCGAAAAATATTTGTTTGATTTTTGTCAAGTTAGTCATGTGACTCGCGGATGAGGCGAGCATGCCTCTCCGTCCCATCACTATATCAA
>JBEKLS010000165.1:0-10040 GCA_050010075.1 Binatus sp. (SeqCode)
GTGCTCGCGCGGAAGATTCGGCGAGTGCGGCCGCGGGTGGTCGCGTTTGTAGGCGTGAGCATCTACCGGCGATTTTTCGGGATCGCGCAGGGCAGTGGCGCGGGTGCGAAGGAGGAACAGATTTTTGGCGCGCGGGTGTTCGTGTTGCCGAATCCCAGCGGGCTGAATGCGAGTTATCCGGGGTTTAAGGACAAGTTGATTTGGTTCGAGAGACTGCGCGAGTTTGCGGAGGAAGATTGAACGCGTCCTTGATCGTTTGGCGTTGTGGTTGAATCGCGGAACCCTCACCTAACCTCTCCCGTGAAGGAACGGGAGAGGCAAAAAGAGCTATTCGATTCCGTAGCGGCGGCGCTTGCGCCATAGGGTTGTTACGTTGATGCCGAGGGTTTCGGAGGCCTCCTCGAGCGTCGCGCTGGCGGCGAGCACGCGCGCGATATGCTCGCGCTCGACTTCATCGAGGCTGGCGGCGTTGGGGATGCCGGCCAAGGCTTCGGTCGAGTCGTGGAAGAGAGAATCGGGCAGGTCCTCGGGGGCGATGGTCGCGCCGCGCATCAGGACGGTGCCGCGTTCGATCGCGTTGCGCAGCTCGCGGACGTTCCCGGGCCATCGATAGCGCGACAGCGCCGCCGTCGCTCCAGGCGACAGCGCGAGGCCGGGATGCGAATTACGGATGGCCGCGATGTTCAGCAGCCATTGCGCGAGCGGCAGAATATCCTCGCGGCGCTCGCGCAACGGCGGGACGCGCAGCGTGATGACATTGAGGCGGTAGTAGAGATCCTCGCGAAAATGATGCGCCGTAACTTCGGCCTCGAGGTCGCGATTCGACGCCGCGATTATCCGCGCGTCAACGTGGATCGTGCGTTCGCCGCCGACGCGCTCGAAGTTCTGATCCTGCAGGAAGCGCAGAAACTTGGTCTGGAGGGTGGGCGTCAGGTCGGCGATCTCGTCGAGGAAAACGGTGCCGCCGTTGGCCGCCTCGAGCCGGCCCGGTTTATCCTTGACCGCGCCGGTGAACGCGCCGCGCATGTGGCCGAACAATTCGCTCTCGAGCAGTTCCTCGGACAGCGTGGTGCAGTTGACGACGACGAACGGCTTGCTCTGGCGCTTGCTCCATCGATGGATCTGGCGCGCGATAACATTTTTGCCGGTGCCGCTCTCGCCGGTGAGCAGGATAGTCGCGTCGCTGCCGGCGGCCTGGCGCGAGGTTTCGAGCAGGCGTTGCATCGCGGGGCTCTTCGAGTCGAGCAGCGGCTCCTCGTCGATAGCGCTGCGCAGTGCGCGATTCTCTGCCGTCAGCAGGCCGACGTGCAGCGCGCGATCGACTGTGTGCTGAATCTGCTCGAGCGAGAATGGCTTGGTGACATAGTCGTAGGCGCCGGATTTCATCGCCTCGACGGCGTTTTCAACGGTCGCATAGGCGGTCATCAGGATTACGAGGGATTCGGGCGCGCGCCGCTTGATTTCGCGCAGCAGTTCGAGCCCGCTCATCTCGGCCATCTTGTAGTCGGTCAGCACGAGATCGAACTGCGTTTCGCCGAGCAGCGCGACGGCCTGCGTGCCATTCTCGGCGGCGCGAACCTCGTGGCCGAGCGACTCGAAGAAGGTGGTGAGGCTACGGCGGATATTTCGCTCGTCATCGACAATAAGCAGCTTGGCCATCAGATCTCCTGTGCGGCGGGAATTTCGACGATGAATCGGGCGCCGTGAGAGTTCGCGTTTTCGACGAAAATCCTGCCGCCATGCGCCTCGACGATTTCCTTGACGATCGACAGGCCCAGTCCCGCCGAACCCTTTTCGAAGCCGTCGGCGCCATACTGCGCGAAGCGCTCGAAGATATAATCTTTCATATCGGGTGGAATCCCGGGGCCCGAGTCGGTGACTTCCAGCCGCGTACCGTGTTCGGTGCCGCGCGCCGTGACCTGGATGATCCCGCCGGTGGGAGTATAGCGCAGCGCGTTGCCGAGCAGGTTGGAAATCACCCACGAAAGTTTGACCGCGTCGCCGATAATCTCGGGCACCGGGCCGATGTGCTCCTCGATTTCGACGTGTTTCTCGCGCGCCTGGATTGCGAAGCGCCGGGTCACGTCGGCAGTCAGCCGCGCAAGATCGAGGCGCTTCTGCTGGACCGCGATCGCGGGAATCTCGCCGCGCGCCAGGTTGAGCAGATTGTCGGTCAGCTGGCGCATCCGCGAGCATTCCTCGAGGATCACTTGCAGTAGTTCGCCGCTCTTCGCATTCGACTCAGGCGGATTCTCCCGGTTCAGCAGCTCTGCCGACAACGCCAGCGACGTGAGCGGGGTCCTGAGCTCGTGCGACAGGGTCGCGACCAGGTTGGTGCGCGCGCGATCCTGATCGCGGATATAGGTCACGTCCTGCAGAATCAGCAGCGTGCCGAGCGACTTGCCGACTGTATGATGAAGCGGAACCGGCTTCAGCACGTAAGAATGATCGCGGCCGCGAACGTGAAGATCGATTTCAGTGCGATGGCCATCGGGGCCGGCCCTTTGCAGCGTGCGCAACGCGTCGCGAACGCGCAGGTAGTGAGGATGGTTGCTGCTGAGATCATCGAACGGACTGCCGAGCGCGTCCTGCAGATCGACGCCGAGGATCAGCGACGCGATCTCATTTATATGCGCGACGATTCCGTCGCTGTCGATCAGCACGACCCCGTCTTCGAGGCTCTCGATGATCGCCTCGGTCTTGCTCTTTTCGTAAACCAGGCGCTCGACGTTGAGCTTGTCGTACTGCTCCAGGCGCTCGGCCATCGAGTTGAATTCACGCGCGACCGCTTCGAGCTCGGCCAGCGGCTGGGGGCCGAGGCGCACCTGCGACTTGCGCTGACTGATCCCGCGCAGGCGCTCGGTGAGCTCCGTCAATGGCTTCGAGAGCCGCCATCCGAGCCCCCACGAGACCGCGGCGCCGACCAGCAAAACCAGCGCCAGCCCGCCCGCGAATTCGTACGAGAGATGCTTGCCGAGCTGCACCGAGCGGCTGTCGGCGCGGAACATCGCGGCTTTGTTCATCGCGATCAGATCGTCGAGCTTGCCGTGCAATTCGGCGAACTCGCGGTCGTGATACTCGCCGGGCGGCGCCGCCGCCACGTCGGCGAACAGTTTGTTGCCGCGCCGGGTGATATCGGCGGCGAGTTCGGGCTCGCCGACCTCAGTGACGTTGTGATTCTCGACGTCGGCCCACTGCAGAAAATCGTGCCGCGCGCCGGGCAGGACATCTTTGGCTTTGCCGTCGTGCTCGGCGATCTGGAGCGTGTTGAGCGCCGCGTGCATGTTCTGCGCGGCTTCGATGCTGACGTAGTTGCGATAGAGGGTCGCGCGAATGGCGCCGCCAAGCGCGTACACCCGCGGCAGCGTGTAGAGCCCCAGCAGAACGACCAACGCCAGCATCAGCAGGGTGCCGTTGCGGATTTGGCGTTGCATCGAAGGTGCGTTCATCGCGAATCCTCCCGTTCGTCGGTCGCGACAATTTCCACGTCGAGGTCGGTTGCGTCCGCCACCAGCCGCGCCACCACGTCGCCCTTGAGCCACCGGCGCCATCGCGGCTGATGGGTCCGGCCGACGATTACCTTCGACACGCCTTTGTCGTGCGCGAAGTCGATCAACGCCTTGACCACGTCGTCGGACTTGAGCCACACCGTCTCGGCGCCGAGGTCGCTGGCCACGTTGATGTTGTCGAGCAGCGCGACGAAATCGCGGGTGCCGATATTTTTCACGGACTCGGATGGCGTCTCGATATGCACGGCGAACCATTCGGCGTTGAGCTGTCCCGCGATGCGCGAGGCTTTGCGCAGTAGCTGGCCGGTGTCGGAGGCGTTGGAAGAGACTCCGACCATGATGCGATCGATGACGTTCGAGCGGTGCCCGCCTTCACGCTTGATCGACTCGCGGTCGAGCCGCTGGCGGTCCAGGCTGCGCGCGACCTCGCGCAGCGCCAGTTCGCGCAGCGAGGCGAGGTTGCTCGGCTTGAAGAAATTCTTGAGCGCGTTTTCGATTTGCTCGCGCGGGTAGATCTTGCCCTCGCGCAGCCGTTCGCGCAGCGCCTCGACCGGCACGTCGATATTGACGATTTGATCGGCGCGCGCGAGGAACGAATCGGGCACCGTCTCGCGCACGTCGATGCCGGTGACGCGCCTCATCATCGCGTTCAGACTTTCGACGTGCTGGATGTTGATAGCGGTGATCACGTTGATGCCGGTGGCGACGATCTGCTCGACGTCCTGGTAGCGCTTGGGATGGTCCGAGCCGGGCGCGTTGGTATGCGCGAGCTCGTCCACGACCACCGCGTCGGGCTTGCGCGCGATGATCGCATCGACGTCCATTTCTTCCAGCTCGACGTCGCGGTACTTGATCTTGCGCCGCGGAACGAGCTCGAGGTCGCCGATCCGCTCCTCGGTCTCACGGCGATGATGCGTCTCGACGAAGCCAAGCACCACATCCACTCCCCGGTCGCGGAGCTGATGCGCCTCCTCGAGCATCCGGTAGGTCTTGCCTACGCCCGCGGCGGCGCCGATATAAATCTTGAGGCGTCCCCGTTGAGTTTGGGGCACCAGGTCGAGAAAAGCTTCGGGCTCGAGTCGTTTGTCATCGCTCATTCAAGTCCCGGGCGTTCCGCCATGACTTCCGGCAGCGCGAGCGCTGTGACTGCTGGTGGCGCGATCGAGAGCCAGGTTCAGCAGCAGGACGTTTACCCCGGGCTCGCCGAAGATCCCCACCGATCGCGACCGCGTGTTTTCAGCGATCAGCTGCCGCACCTGATCTTCGCTCAGACCGCGTGCATGAGCAACACGTGAAACCTGCAAGTCGGCCGCCGCCGGGCTTATCTCGGGATCCAGTCCGCTGGCTGAAGTCGTCACCAGGTCAACTGGAACCTGGTGCGGGTCGGTCCCGGGATTGCTCTCGAGCACGTTCTTCAGCCGCAAACGGACCGCGTCGATCAGCGCCTTGTTGGTCGGCCCAAGATTAGAGCCGCCTGAGTTGTCGGCCGCATAGCCCTTGTCACCGGCGGCTGAAGGCCGGCTCTGAAAGTAGCGGGGCGCCGAAAAATTCTGCCCGATGAGGCTCGAGCCGACCACCTTGTTGCCCACGACGACGAGGCTGCCGCCCGCCTGGTGCGGGAAAATAGTCTGCGCGATGCACCATATCGCCAGCGGATAGACGATGCCGGTGAGCACGGTCAGGACGGCGGTCGCGACGAGAGCGGTGATGAACGTTTTCACTGAAAAGACCTCAGGCGAGATGCAGCGCGGCGATCATGATGTCGATAGCCTTGATGCCGATGAACGGAATAATCACGCCGCCGAAGCCGTAGATAATAAGATTGCGGGTCAGAATCGCGGCCGCGCCGACCGGACGGTACGCCACCCCGCGCAGCGCCAGCGGAATCAGCGCGATGATGATCAGCGCGTTGAAAATTACCGCCGACAGAATCGCGCTCTGCGGCGTCGCCAGATGCATCACGTTGAGCCGCTGCAGCTGCGGATATTCGACGATGAACAGCGCCGGGATGATCGCGAAATACTTGGCGACGTCGTTGGCAATCGAGAACGTGGTCAGCGCGCCGCGCGTCATCAGGAGCTGATTGCCGATCTCGACCACCTCCATCACCTTGGTCGGATTCGAGTCGAGATCGATCATGTTGCCGGCCTCGCGCGCGGCCTGGGTGCCCGCGTTCATCGCGATTCCGACGTCGGCCTGCGCGAGCGCGGGGGCGTCGTTGGTGCCGTCGCCGATCATCGCGACCAGCTTGCCCTGGTTCTGCTCCTCGCGAATCAGGCGCAGCTTGGTTTCGGGAGTGGCCTCGGCCAGGAAGTCATCGACGCCCGATTCGCCGGCGATGGCGGCGGCGGTCAGCGGGTTGTCGCCGGTAATCATGACAGTGCGCAAACCCATGGCGCGCAGGCGCTCGAAGCGCTCTTTGATTCCTTCCTTGACCACGTCTTTCAGATAAATCACGCCGAGCGCCTTCGACTCGTCGGCGACCACCAGCGGAGTTCCGCCGCTGCGCGCGATGCGCTCGACGATCGCCTTCAAGTCGGCCGGCGGGGTGCCGTGATTTTCCTGGACGAAACGTGCGACCTGCTCGGCGGCGCCTTTGCGGATTCGACGGCCGCCGATGTCCACGCCGCTCATCCTGGTCTGCGCCGAAAAAGGGATGAAGGTCGCGCCATCGTCGCCGGCGCCGAGATCGCGTTCGCGCAGATCGAACTGGCGCTTCGCGAGCACGACGATCGAGCGTCCTTCGGGAGTTTCGTCGGCCAGCGATGCGAACTGCGCGGCCTCGGCCAGTTCTCGCACGTCCACGCCCTCGACCGGGATAAATTCCGCGGCCATCCGGTTTCCGAGCGTGATGGTTCCGGTCTTGTCGAGCAGCAGCGTATCGACGTCGCCGGCCGCTTCGACCGAACGGCCCGACATCGCGAGCACGTTGTGCTGCACCAGCCGATCCATCCCGGCGATTCCGATCGCGGAGAGCAATCCGCCGATGGTGGTCGGAATCAGGCATACCAGCAGCGACACCAGCACCGGCAGCCCGAGCTTGGTCCCGCCATAGAGGCCGAACGGGTAGAGCGTGACGACGACCAGCAGAAAGACGATGGTCAGGCCGGACAGCAGAATGCTGAGTGCGATCTCGTTGGGCGTTTTCTGGCGATGCGCGCCCTCGACCAGCGCGATCATGCGATCGAGGAAGGTCTCGCCGGGGTTGGCGGTGATCTTCACTTTGATCCAGTCGGAGATGACGGTGGTGCCGCCGGTGACGCCGCTGCGATCGCCGCCGCTTTCGCGAATGACCGGTGCGGATTCGCCGGTGATGGCGGCCTCGTTGACGGCGGCGATGCCCTCGATGATTTCGCCGTCGCCCGGGATGACGTCGCCGGCGGCGACCATTACGACATCGTCGCGCCGGAGGTCCGCGGCCGGCACCAGTTTCGTCTCGCCGCCGGAGGTGATCAGCTTGGCCTGGGTTTCGGTGCGGGTTTTGCGCAGGTTGTCGGCCTGCGCCTTGCCGCGGCCTTCCGCCATCGCCTCGGCGAAGTTTGCGAACAGGACGGTGAACCACAGCCACAACGCGATCTGAAATTCGAATCCGGCCAGCGCCATCTTGTGCAGCAGCGTGTCGCGCAGCAGCGTGAACATCACGAGCACGCTGGTGACTTCGACCACGAACATCACCGGATTCCTGATCATCTTGCGCGGGTCGAGCTTGACGAACGAATCGATCGACGCGCGCGAGACGATCTCGCGATTCCAAAGTGCGGGAGCCTTGCGGTCACTCATGCTTGAAACACCAGCCTAGAAAAGTTTCCCGGACATCATCAGCAGTTGCTCGACGATCGGCCCGAGGGCGACGGCGCAGAAGAAGGTCAGCGCACCGACGATCACAATTACGCCAATCAGCAGGAACACGAACGGGATGCCGTCGGTCGGGAAGGTCCCGGCGCTGGCGGCGGTGGATTTCTTGGCGGCGACCGAGCCGGCTATCGCGAGCGCGGGGATCGCCATCATGAACCTGCCGAGCAGCATCACGATCGCGATGGTCACGTTGTAGAAATCGGTGTTGGCGTTCAAGCCGGCGAAGGCAGAACCGTTGTTCGCGCCCGCCTCCGTGTATGCGTACAGGATTTGCGAGAAACCGTGCGGGCCGGGATTCGACATGCCCGCCAGGCCGGCGGGCAGGACCGTGGCGAGCGCGCTCGGGATTAAAATGACCGCCGGGAAGATCAGCACGTAGAGCATCGCGAGCTTCATCTCTCGCGCTTCGATTTTCTTGCCGAGGTACTCGGGCGTGCGCCCGACCATCAAGCCCGCGATGAACACCGCCAGCACCGCCATCACGATGATCCCGTACAGGCCCGAGCCGACGCCGCCGAAGATCACCTCGCCGAGCTGCATGTTGATCATCGGCACCATCCCGCCGAGCGGGGTGTAGCTGTCGTGCATCGAGTTGACGGCGCCGCACGAAGTGTCGGTGGTGACGGTCGCAAACATTGCGGACTCGACGATCCCGAAACGGGTCTCCTTGCCTTCCATGTTGCCGCCGCTCTGCGTGGCGGAGGCGTGCTGATTGATTCCCATCCGGCTGAATTGCGGATTGCCGTGTTGCTCAGCCCAGATAGCGGGCGCGGCGCCGGCCAGGAACAGGATCGACATCGCCGTGAACAGCGCCCATCCCTGGCGCCGGTCGCCAACCATTTTTCCGAAGGTGTGGGTCAGGCCCGCGCCGATCGAGAAGATCGCGAGCATCTCGAGCAGGTTCGTCAGCGGCGTGGGATTCTCGTAGGGATGCGCCGAGTTGGTGTTCATGAAGCCGCCGCCGTTGGTGCCGAGCTCCTTGATTATTTCCTGCGACGCGACCGGCCCTTCGGCGATCGATTGCGGAGCGCCCTCGAGCGTCGTCGCATTTACGTAAGGACTGAAGTTGTCCGGCACGCCCTGCCAGACCAGGAACAGCGCGAAGATGAGCGAGAGCGGCAGCAGCACCCACAGCGTCGTGCGAGTGAGATCGACCCAGAAATTGCCGATGGTCGTGGCGCTGCGGCGCGCGAACCCGCGGATCACCGCCGCCGCCATCGCGATTCCAGAGGCCGCCGAGAGAAAATTGTGCGACGTCAGCCCGACCATCTGGGTCAGATAACTCAGCGTCTGCTCACCCGAGTACGCCTGCCAGTTGGTGTTGGTCGTGAAACTGGCGGCCGTGTTGAAGGCAAGTCCCGGCGGCACTCCGGCCAGCCCCTGCGGATTAAGCGGCAGGTAGTACTGGAGCCGCTGCAGCGCGTACAGAAAGATCATCGAGATCAGGCTGAACGCGAGCATCGATACCGCGTATCCCGCCCAGCCCATCTCGACCTCGGGGGTTATCCCGCAGATCCTGTAGATGAGGCTCTCGATTGGCGACAGCACCGGGTCCAGAAAGGTGTGCTCATTCGAGAACACTCGCGCCATGTACAGGCCGAGCGGCACGCTGATCGCCGTCACCAGGATGAAGTACACGGCGAGCTGAACGATCGAATTCGATAGCATGTATTGCGTTTACCGACTTGTAACTTAGAAGCGTTCGGGGCGCAGCATCGTATAAACCAGGTACACACCCAGCAAGAGGGCGCACACCCCACCGAGAACAGTTTCAACCGGGCTCATAAGTTGTCACACCCCCGAACGTATTCGATCGCGATGACAAAGAAAGCGATGCTGGCGATAATTGAAATCAAATCCCACATACTTGTTGCTCCACCCAGTAACGTTTGTGCCGTGTTAATGCGAATGCGAGTCAGCGGGATGCGAGGCGTCGGCGGACGAAGGAACGTGGCGGTTTGAGTCGTGCACGTGCAGGTGAGCCTCCGCTACGATGCGCATCGCGGGACACGGTCCAGCCGCGAATGTTTCGGCGCGTGCGACGACTTCATCGCGCGTGAGCTTCGAGCCATCCTCAGCGAGCGGCCTTAGCGCACCGCGACGGCCGTCATTGACAACGAACGACCACTTGCAGCGCGCGCAGTGATAGAGGTAGCGCCGCGGCTGGAAGAGGCCGGGTAGTTTGTCGAGTACTTTTATTGCAAAGAGGTGCGGCGTCGTCGCTTTTGCATTCTGTTTCATGGGAAGTGGCAGCCTCCGCCGAATCTCTTCCGGTAAAACTATCAGCACCGCGCGTGCCAATGCGGAAAGTCGCATTCTATATGGCTTTTTGCGGTCTTTGGAGGCGCAACATTTCAAATTGCATCGTGCGTTTAGATGCAGCCTTCATTGAAATGCAAACATCCGTTTCTTCGTCAATCGCGAGCAGGTCGTTGACCTCGCGCAGGAACTGCACGACGATGACGAAGTGCAGATTCTCTGCGCGCTCAGCGGCAGATGAAAAATCGGATTCTTCGCCGGCTCAGACAGGTAATTGCGATGGTTCGCGGGCAAAAGCAATATAGTCGAAACTTCTCCCCCGCCCGAAAGTAATAGCGAAACTGTGATTGCGCTTTCAAATGCATTTCACGCGGGCCAATCGTCCTTGGATTTGGCTCGTGGGACTCACCTCAGCTT
>JBEKLS010000166.1:0-9686 GCA_050010075.1 Binatus sp. (SeqCode)
CGCATTTCGACGGCATCTGCCACACCTACGTCGATCGAGACGCGGATTTGAAAATGGCCGAGGAAATCTGCGTGAACGCGAAATGCTCGCGACCATCGGTCTGCAATTCGATGGAAAATCTACTCGTGCATCGCGGCGTCGCCGAGAAATTTCTGCCGGCGCTCGGTGCGCGGTTGGCGGCGGCAGGAGTCGAGCTTCGCGGCGACAGTGCGACGAGAACAATCGTACCCGCGGCGCGCGCGGCCACCGATGAAGATTGGGACACGGAATATCTGGACCTGGTGCTGGCGGTGAAGGTGGTGGATTCCATTGACGAGGCGATCGCGTTTATCGCGCGCCACGGTTCTCATCTGGCCGATGCGATCGTTACCGCCGATGCGCAAGCCGCGGCGCGCTTTGAACGTGAGGTCGATTCGGCTACCGTTTATGTTAATGCGTCGACGCGTTTCACCGACGGTTTCGAATTCGGCTTCGGCGCTGAAACGGGAATTTCGACCAATCGGCTGCACGCGCGCGGGCCGATGGGGCTTAACGAGTTGACCACTTACAAATACTTGCTGCGCGGCACCGGACAAGTCCGCGCCTGAAGTTCGCTGCGCGAAGCCAAATCAAATGCGAGTAGGATTGTTCGGCGGCAGTTTCAATCCCATTCATCTCGGGCATCTGCGTGCGGCCGAGGAAGTGCGCGAGACGCTGCAGCTCGACCTGCTGTATTTCATCCCGGCCGCGTCACCGCCGCACAAAGAGGAAGGCGAGCTGGCCCCGGCGGAGCATCGGCTCACGATGGTGCGGCTGGCGACCAAGGGCAATCGGCATTTCATGACCTCTGACGTCGAGATTCGGCGCGCCGGGCGATCGTACACGATCGACACGGTGCGCTACTTCCTGGAAACCCTGCGCCAGCCGGCGACGCTGTACCTGCTGATGGGCGCGGACCAGTTTGCGGAGCTGGAATCGTGGAAGGAGCCTGACGAGCTGACCCGGCTGTGCAACTTCGTCGTTCATACAAGGTTAACCGAAGGGCGCGAGGGGCCGCCGCGAATTTCAGTTGCCGCGATCAAGCGGTTTGGCTACACTCAGGCAGACGATCACTACGTGCATTCGAGCGGACAAACGCTATCTTTCGTCGACACGACGTTCCTCCCTATTTCAGCGACTGAAATTCGCAGCAAACTGCAACACGGCGAATCGATCAGGTACCTGGTGCCGATCGACGTCGTCGATTACATCCAGCGCCACGCGCTGTATTGAGGATCGCTCTGTTTAAACTCGTCCGTCCATTTCATCTCCGATCGAACCATCAACCGCCGGCGATCCGGCCTCTGAATCGCGGTCAGATTTCTTGACGGCGCTGAAGAAGGCGTTGGCCGCAGCCGAAGCGGCGCTCGAGAAAAAGGCCTACGACCTGGTGGTGCTCGAAGCCGTGCATCTGAAACCGGTGGCGGATTATTTCCTGGTCGCGACCGGACGCTCCGACGTGCAGGTGCAGGCGATCGCGCGCGGGATCGAAGAGGCGATGGGCAAGGCGGGACAGCGCGCGCTCGCGGTCGAGGGAATGCATCACGCGCATTGGGTGGTGCTCGACTACGACGACGTCGTCATCCACCTGTTCTACGAACCGGCGCGGGAATTCTACCGGCTCGAGCGCAACTGGATCGACGCGCACGAAGTGAAGCTGCCGGAACCGATTCGCAAGCAGGCCGAGGGCTTGCGCATCCGCGCGCTCGGATGAGCTGGCGCGCGCGGATCGTTTTCTCAGACGCGTTTAATCAAGTGCGAGATCCACACGAGGATCACTGCGCCGATCGTCGCGACGACTATTGCGCCGATCATGCCGCTGGGTGAGCCGAAAATCGCTCCGCCGATGAGGCCGCCGATCAGACCGAGGATGAGATCCCCAATCAATCCGAAACCGACGCCGTCAACCAGTTTGCCGGCCAGCCAGCCCGCGATTATTCCTACTATGATCGCCGCAATCATTTTGGGGACCTCGATTCAGTTGTCGCGATAGCGCCCCGTGCGGCGCAGCATGATCGCTACTTTTTCTGTTCCATCGGAACGCCGCAACACTTGAGCTGGCCAGTGCCAGCCTTGGTGACGATTACCTGCGATTTGCAATTGCTGCAGATATAAACTTTGCCGAGCTGATTTGCCATTCGTGGATCCTGATCCTTTCGGACTATTTGTTTCTCTTGAAATCTCTGTCGAAACTCACGCGCCCCTGAACAGCGGTTTGCGCTTCTCCAGAAAAGCGCGGACGCCTTCGGCGCGGTCGGAAGTCGTTTGTAGCAGGGCGTATAGATCCTCCTCAAGCCTGATGCCCTGCTCCAAAGTCATGTCGTAGCCCTTTACCACGGCGTCCTTGACCAGGCGCGCCGCGAGCGGAGCGCGGCTCAGGATAGCCTCGGCGACGCGCCCGCTGACAGCGGCAAGCTCGGCCCGATTGCCGGCAAGATAAGCGACGAGACCCGTGCGTATCGCGTCGCCCGCTTCCAGAGCCGTCCCCGTGAGCATCAGGCGCAGCGCGTTGGCAGCGCCGACCAGCCGTGGCAGGCGCTGGGTCGCGCCAAAATGGGGCATCGCGCCGCGCTTCATTTGGGTTATTGCGAATCGAGCCGATGAAATCGCAACCCGGATATCGGCGGCCATCGCAAGTTCGAGTCCTTCGTCGAAAGCGTCGCCATTGATGATCGCCACGGTCGGCTTGGACAGCACGGCGAGCGATTCGACCAGCCGCGGATCGACGGCGTCGTCGAAGCCGATGCAGAACGCGGAGCCCGCGCCGGTGATAGCGAGCATGCGCGCGGTCCCGTCGTCTTCGACATGCTCGAACAGCTCGAGCAGACGCACGGCCATCGCGGGCGTGACAATCGCGCGCGAGCCGGGATAGCGCAGCGCCGCGCTGACGCATCCGCTGGCAAAGGAAACCTCGATCGCGCCGGCGGATGCTGGGCGCACGGCCCGGTGCGGCCGGGATTTTTTGGCAGAGCGTGGCGTCAGACGCCTCCGGCGGGCGCGCGCAGATCTTTGCGCAGGATTTTGCCGAGCGGATTTTTCGGCAGCGCGTCGATGAACTCGATGCGCTCTGGGCGCTTGAAGCTGGCCAAGCGCGCGCGGCAAAAATCCTCGAGCTCGGACTCGCTGACCTTGACGCCGTTGCGCAGGACGACAAAAGCCTTGACGGTTTGCCCCCATTCGACCGACGGCACGCCGATAACCGCGCACTCATCGACTGCGGGATGGCTCATGAGCACGGTTTCGATTTCGGCGGGAGCGATATTTTCGCCGCCGCGAATGATCATGTCGTCCTTGCGGCCCGCGAAGAACACGTAGCCGTCGTCGTCCAGCCAGCCGAGGTCGCCGGTCGCGCGCCAGCCGTCGGGCAAGCGCGCGTCGTCCTCGCGGCCGGCGTAGCCTTTCATGATGCGCGGGGTACGGATGATAATTTCGCCGACCTGCCCATGCGCGAGGAACTTGCCGTCTTCATCGCGCACGCGAATCTCGACGTCGGGCAGCGGCTTGCCGATTGAATTCAGGCGTTTGAGCTTGAGTTCAACTTCCGCGGGCGCGCCTTCGATTTTGTGATCGTCGGGGCCGAGCACGGTCAGCGATGACGTCGTTTCGGTCTGCCCGTAAGCGTTCACGAAGCCGACTTTTTTCGGGAAGACCTCGATCGCGCGGCGAATCACCTGCACCGGCATCGGCGCGCCGCCGTATGCGAGGTTGGTCAGGCTCGAGAGATCGGCGCCGCCGAATGCGGCATCGTCGATTATCTGCTTCATCATCGTGGGCACGACGAACGCGTGCGTCACGTGCTCGCTCGCGACCAGCTCCAGCCAGGCTTTCGCGTCGAACTGCGGCATCACGATCAGTTTGCGGCCGGTCCAGATGTTGGTCATGTACGCCGTCGTTCCGGCGATATGGTAAAACGGCACGCACACCAGCGCGACGCCGCGATCGGTGCCGTCGGCCATCTCGACGTTGGCGGTCACGTAGGCGGCGAAATCGCGGAAGCGCAGTTGCACACCTTTGGGGAGCGACGTGGTCCCGCTCGTGTACATCAGGATCGAGATGTCCTCGTCCTCGACTTCGGCCTCGGCTTCATCGGGCTCAGCCTTCGCAATCAGATCTGCAAGTCGCGGCAGTCCTGCGGCGCCCTCGCCCAGCGCGACGATTTTGCTCGCTTTGAGCCGCGGCTGAATCCTCGTGATCAATTCGATATAGCGATCGCCGGCGAGCAGAACCTTCGCCTGCGCGGTGTTGATCATGTACTCGAGCTCGGCATCCTTGGCGCGGTAGTTGAGCGGCAGGAACGTGAGCCCGGCCTTGGCGGCCGCATAGTAGCACTCGATGTAGAGGTCGGAGTTGGTGTCGAGCACCGCGACGACGTCGTTATGCGTCAGGCCGAGTTGCTTGAAGACGGCGCACAGCCGCGCGACCTGGTCGTTCAGATCCGCATAGGTCAGGCGCCGCGCCCCAAACACCAGGATTTCCTGGTCGGGGACGATCGACGCCGGGATCGTGACGAAGTTAACCGTGTTCACAGCGCACGAATCCTCCAGCGTAAATACAAATCACATCCTCGCGAGCCGCTTGCCAAGCCGGCGTTCGAGTTCAAGTCCTTGTCGCAGCGGCAACTCGAGGCCTCCCCAGACCGCCAGCTTGAGTATCGCAGCCCGCTCGCGGGCGACCCGGCCGATGGCGCGGGCAAGCGCGAGAGCGCGGCGGTCCAAATCCGCCACGGGAACCACTTCGGCGACCAAACCTACAAGTAACGCGTCTTGGGCGTCAATCCAACGGCCAGTGAGGCAAAGATCGAGCGCCCGGCCCAGTCCGAGGCGGCGTGCGGCGGTCTGCGTGCCGGCGACGCCGGGAATCATGCCGGCGCCGGTCTCCGGCAGGGAGATGCGGGTATCGTCGGCGGCGATTGCGAGATCGCACAGCAGCGCCATCTCGAGTCCGCCGCCCACCGTGTAGCCGTGAATCGCCGCGATAGTCGGGATCGGCAATGCGCGCAGCATCCCCCACACGTCGCGGCGAAAACGGACCCATCGCGCGACGATAGGCGACGGCGCCATCCCGAACTCCGCGAGATCGCCGCCAGTCGAGAAGGCCTGGCCCGCGCCGCGCAAGACCATCGCGCGAATCTCGCGGTCGTCGTGGATAGCGGCGAGGGTTTCGAACAGAGCGTCGCGCATCGCCATGTTGTAGGCGTTGAATTGCGCGGGACGATTCAGCGTGACCCACGCGACCGCGCCGCGCCTGGCGTAGAGCACCGCGCTCGAACCGTTCTCTCGCGAAGCCATTTAAGTAGAACGCAGGTCGGCGCTGTCGCTGCTGGCGATCGCCGGACGGCCGCGCTCGTAAACGACGCGGCCGGCAACGACGGTCAGGTCGATGGCGAGATTCATCAAGTCGGCCGGCTTGAGCGTGAACGGGTCATGCGGCAGCACCAGCACATCGCCAAGACGACCCGGCTCGATCGCGCCGGCCTCGACGCGGCCGAGCTTGGCAGCTTCGGTGGTGAAAAGCGCGAAGGCCTGCTTCACCGGCAGCGCTTCGGTGGGCGCGAGTACGACGCCGTCAGCGGTAGTGCGGGAAATCGCGGTGGCAATCGCGACCAGCGGCTTGCCCGGCGTAACGGGCGCGTCGGTCGCGCCTGCCAGGTGGACGCCGGCGAACTTGAGACTGTGCGCGCGATACTGATGCGCGACGAGGCCGGGCTCGTCGGCGTACTTGGAGCCGCGGAAGTAGATGAAGCCGGGATTGGTGACAACCCACACGCCGAGCGCCATCAGGCGGTCGATGTAGTTGGGCGTGATGAGCCCGCCGTGCTCGATGCGCAACCGCGGAATCTCATGCGTGCCGTTGAATTGCGACTTGGCGGACTCAATCGCAGCGACCGCCTCTTCCAGCTCTTCGAGCTCGGTCACGTGGAAGGCACAATCGAGTCCGCGCTCGAGCGCGCGACGAACTGGGCGCGAGAGACCGGCCGTATCGTATTCGTAGCCGGGCATGAACTTCGCGCCCGCCAGCGAAATGCGCGCGGCGCGGGCAAGCTCGGCGCATCGATCGGCGTCGTCGATATGCTGGCCGCCAATCATGACGCTGACGCGCTGGCATATCGCGCCGGATTGCGCGAGCTGGCCGAACTGCTCGACTTCAACCGGGCCGTTGCGCGTGGTCGCGTCGGTGAACGAGGTGACCCCGGCGGCGGCGAGCTCGCGGCTCATGATGCGCGCGCGCGATTCGGACTCGGCGGCGGTCACGAGCGGCAGATGTTTGGACAGCCACGTTTCCATTCCGACGACGAGGCCGGTGAGCTTGCCGGCGGCATCGCGAATCATGTTGGCGCCGAGCGGCGGCGTGAAGTCGCGAGCCTCGAGGCCGAGCAGCGCAATCGCGCGCGAGTTGAGCCAGGTCGCGTGCAGGGTCTGATGGCGCAATCGAAGCGGATTCTTGGGCAGCGACTGATCGAGCTCGGCGCGAGTCGGTCCGCGCTTTTCATACATCAGCGCTTCGTCGCAACCGAAGGCGCGCAGCCAGTTGCCGGGCGGAGTCTTGCCTGCAGCCAGGCGCAGATCAGCGAGCAGGTCGGCCACGGAGCGGCATCGCTGAACGGAAACGCCGGTGGCAGCGGCGGCAGCCTCGCGAAAATGGATGTGCGAATCGATGAAGCCGGGCACGACGGTGCGTCCCCCGAGCTTGATCAGATGCGTTGATGAACCGACCAGCGATTTCAGATCGGCAAAGCGGCCGTGCGCTGCTATCTCCCCGCGCGAGATTGCGACCGAATCGCTGCCGGGATGGCCGAGGACGAAACCCTCGTGAAGAACCAGGTCGGCTTTCCCGGACGCAACTGCCACTTTGAAACTTTCTGCCTTCGTCGCCGGCGGCGGGCGCAGCGGCGCGTCCGATCTAGTCGGAACTCGGGAGCGGTTTAGCTTCCTTTATTTTCATGGTGGCGTCGCAACATTCGAGTCCGCCGTCGCCAGCCTTGTTGCAGAGCACTTCGGTGCCACACTGCTCGCACATGTAACGCTTACCAAGCACGTTAGCCATCTGATGAACTCCTCGCTTCGGGCCCGATGGACCAAAAATTAAACTTAAAGTATCTCTTCAACTCTTCGCAAACGGCAACTCCGTCACGATTGCGCCGCCGTCCTCGCCAACTTTCAGCTCAGTGCCGGGCGTCCACGCGCTGTGATGCAGAATCGCAAGGCCGATCGCGCCCAAGCGCGGCGAATGCACCGCGCTCGAAACGATTCCGACTTCCTTGCCACTGAGACTCAGGACTGAGCCGACCGGCGGCACGCGCTCATTACTGAACTTAAGTCCGAACATCCGTTTTTTCAAACCGCCGCGCGCGGTCGCCCGCTCTATCGTTTCCTGCCCGAGGTAGCAGCCCTTGTTGAAGGAAATTGCGCGATTGAGGCGCGCCTCGAGCGCGATGGTCCTGTCGGTGGTATCGACGCCGACGCGTGCGACGCCGTTTTCGACGCGGATGGTTTCGAGAACTGCGTCGTCAATGCGGCGCGAGCCTGGCGCCTTCGCGATAATTGCCGCGCTAGTCGAATCAACCGAATCGCGCGGAGCGATCACGGATACCGCCGGACCGCCATAACGAG
The DNA here is from genome assembly GCA_050010075.1 of Binatus sp. (SeqCode). GTDB lineage: Bacteria > Desulfobacterota > Binatia > Binatales > Binataceae > Binatus. The sequence goes on from JBEKLS010000166.1 coordinate 7,629, forward strand.
GCAGGTTGCCGACGATCGCGCCGCCAGCTTCGACGAAAGTCCAGGGAGCAAGCGACGCGGCGCCGGCCGCGTCGAGGGCTGCGGGTCCCTCCACGTCGATCAGTGCAAGCTCGACGGCGTCGTCGAACTCCACATCGTCGGCCACGAGCAGGCGATCGAGATGTGCGCGCGTTCGCGTCCATGCGTCACGGTCGAGGTCGAGGATGAGCGCCTCGGTGGTCACCCAGATGAACGCGTCGGCGATTACGTGCGCGTGCTCGGTGAGAAAGAGCGCGGGCAGGATAGCGCCGGGCTTCGCGCTCTTCACGTCGGCGGTGCACATCCCGTGAAGGAACGACGCGCGATCGTCCCCGGTCACTCGCACCAGCACCCGCGCGCTGAGCGTGACGATGCCGGCGGCTGGACGATCGTCGGATGTTTCAAGGAGTGTCACTGACGGAACACGATACTAGAAAGTGGCGGCGTTGCGTAAGCCGCGGGCCGGAAATCGAAGCGCCGGCGGTCGAGGCGATGCGTGCAAAGCTAACCGCTAATTGCCAACGATGTGTGAAGGAAAACAACCATCGGAGGCGAAATCGCACCAGAGCGGATTGCTTTTTGGGTAGGTTTAACTGCGTGATTTTGAATATAATCCGATTGTACAGAGGGGTGGAACTATGGCTGCATTGATCACTGGCTGTTTTATCGCTGCATTTGGTAGTCTCGCGTTCTTCATCTATAACAAAGGAGAGCTCTCTTTGAGGCTCTCAAGCCCGATAAAACAAACGGCCGAACGCTACAGGCAGTTGCAGTAGCAGCACAGGTCAAAACTGCGTGATCTCTTTCGTCGCGCAAAGAAACGGCACGCATCGCGCGCGCATCGGTTCTGTCTCCCGGCGGAAGCCGGCGACGATTACCATTGCGATGCTGGCCTTGGCTGTATGCGTGACTGGCCCGCGCGCCTGCTTCGCGCAAGATGCTGAATCGCAGGCGTCGGACTTGAGCGATCGTGCCTTCGCGATGCTGAACGCGCTCAATGCATCGTCGAGCAAGGCGGGTCCGATCCTGGCGCCGGCCGCCAGCCTGGCCGGCGACGCGCAAACGCTGTCGACCGCTCTCGGCGCACATGACAACGCCGGAGCAAGCGGCGCGATGATCTCGATTCTCAGCGATCGCGACAAGATAGACGCGGCGGCGAAGATTGCAGCCGGCGATTGTCCCGCGGAGTGGATCAGCGTCAGGCAGAAGATCGGGGCGCTCGAAAAGGAAGTGCCGATAACCAAGGGCAGCGGAACGATCGCGCGCAGTGACGCGCCGAGCGGGCCGGACTCGCATGCGTCGGTCGCGCCGCCGACCGGAGAGTCGATGCCGGCTGCGCCGAAGGTCGAGATCGAGTCGCGTGTGTTTCAATCCGGAAGTGCGCGCGTGAAAGGCTTCCTGGAAGGCACCGATCTCAAGTCGGCTGGAATTTTCGACGGCGACACCAAGACCCGTGATATCAACGTCGCGGGTGTGCCGGGCGAGCAGCGAATCAATTTCGATCTCTCGGTCGACCAGCCTTCCTCGTCGCAAACGATTCGCGTGACCGACGTTTACGGGCGCGAGGCGCAGGCGTTAGTCGAGCCGGACCCGGCGGGAGTCGGCGCGATGAAGGGGAGCGAGGAGATGATCGAGGTCGATCCGGGAGCGACCGCGTCGCCCGGCGAAGCGGCGCCAGTGGCAGATAATCCGATCGCATCGGCGGGTCCTGAGGAGGATAACAACACGGCCGAGATTCCGCGCGAAGACGATGCGCTGTCGCCGTCGCGCCGGCATATCGACGCCAACACTTCGCTCGGGCCGCTGACCAACGTGCAGATCAATGTGATCGACGCAGAAGAGGTGATGTCGGCACCGGGCAACGTCGAGGTAGTCGGGCAAATCGCGGGGCCGGGCGTGCGCCGCGCCGGCGTGTACGTCAATGGGCGGCTGGTCAAGCTGATAGCGGTGAGTCCCGGCGGCTACAGCGCCTTCGATGTGACTTTTCCAATGCCGGCGGGCAGCGACGCGAGGATTCGTGCGTACGGCAACGGCAACGAC
>JBEKLS010000167.1:0-9603 GCA_050010075.1 Binatus sp. (SeqCode)
CTCTTCGAAGCGCCGCGCGCGAATCGCGGTCACGCCATCAATCCTTTGCAGGACGCCCTCGGCCAGCAGAATTCCGGCACTGCGCAGCAGCAGGCGATTTTTCTGGAACAGGTCGGGCGTGACGATCAGATTGGCGATTCCGCTTTCGTCCTCGAGCGTGATGAACAGGAAGCCCTTGGCGGTGCCGGGGCGTTGGCGCACGATCACGACGCCGGCGGTCTTCACCCACGACTGATGTTTGGCGCGAGTGAGCTCGTCGGCGCTGAGAATTCCGCGCGCGGTCAAATCGCCGCGCAGATACGTCATCAGATGAGGGCCGGTGGTGAGGCCGGTCGCAGTGTAGTCCGCCAGCGTTTCATCGATCGGCGACATCGATGCGAGAGGACCCTCGCCGTCGCGCGGCTTCGCGCCCGCGAGCAGGCTGGTGGGATCGCGCTCGACGGCGGCGGCATTCCACATCGCATCGCGCCGCGCCAGGCCGAAGGCGGCGAACGCACCTGCGTAGGCGAGCGCGTCAAGCTCGCGGCGATTCGGCCCGACACGCGCCGTCAGATCGGCAATCGAATCGAAGTGCCGCCTTGCACGCTCGCTTTCGATTCGAAGTGCAATTTCCTCGCGCAGGCCCGTGACATAGCGCAGTCCCATGCGTGTCGCGGGGCGCCCGTCCACAATTTCGATCGTGCATTTCCAGCACGAGCGGGTCACATCGATCGGCAGCACGACGACGCCGTGACGCGCGGTATCTTTCACCAGCGTTGAAGGATGATAGAAGCCGAGCGGGTAGCAATTCAGCATCGCGGCGAGGAACGCGGCGGGATGGTGATACTTCAGGTACGCCGACGCGTACGCAATCAGCGCGAAGCTGGCGGCGTGCGATTCGGGGAAGCCATACAGCGCGAAGGACGTGATCGATCGCACGATATCGTCGGCGAGGCTGCCTTGCAGGCCGTTGCGCAACATCCCGGCGCGCAGCCGCGCTTCGATTTTCTCCATCCTCTCGGCCGAGCGCTTGAATCCCATCGCGCGGCGCAGCTCCTCGGCCTCACCGCCGCTGAAGCCCGCCACCGTCATCGCCATTCGCAGCAACTGCTCCTGGAAAAGCGGGACGCCCAGCGTGCGTTTCAGGATCGGCTCGAGCGAAGGATGCGGATACTCGACAGGCGCGCGTTTGTTGCGGCGATCGAGATATGGATGCACCATTTTGCCGACGATCGGACCGGGGCGAATTATCGCGACCTCGACCACCAGGTCGTAAAATCGCTCGGGCTTCATGCGCGGCAGCGTCGCCATCTGCGCGCGGCTCTCGATCTGGAAAACGCCGACGGTATCGGCGCGCCGCAGCGTCGCGTACACGTCGGGATCGTCTTGCGGCAGATGCGCGAGATCGATTTCGATGCCCTCGTGCGTGCGGATCATCGGGATCGCCTCTTTCAGCGCGGCCAGCATCCCGAGGCCGAGCAGATCGATCTTGATGATGCCGAGATCGGCGCAGTCGTCCTTGTCCCATTGAATCACCACGCGGCCGGGCATCGACGCCGGTTCGAGCGGCACGATCTCGTCGAGCGGCTGCGCGGCGATCACCATGCCGCCGCTATGCTGTCCGAGATGGCGCGGCAGACTCTGAATCTTGCGCACCAGATCGACCATCATCATGATTCGCGGCGCTTCCGCATCGACGCCGCCGCGCTTGAGCAGCGCCACCAGGTCGTCATGATGGTCACGGAACTCGTACACCTGATTGAGCTTGGCGAGACGGTCAACCTGATCAGGTGAAAAGCCGAGAGTCTTGCCGACCTCGCGCACCGCACTTCGTGTTCGATAGGTGATCACGTTCGCGGTCATCGCGGCGCCGCGCTCGCCGTAGCGGCGATAGACGTATTGAATCGCCTGTTCGCGATCGTCGCCGCTGGGCAGGTCGAGGTCGATGTCGGGCCATTCGCCGCGCTCCTCGGAAAGAAAGCGCTCGAACAGGAGCTCCATCTTGACCGCGTCGACCGCCGTGATTCCGAGCGCGTAACACACCGCGCTGTTGGCCGCGGAGCCGCGTCCCTGCACTATGATTCGGTTCTCGCGGCAGAACTGCACGATGTCCCACACGATCAGGAAGTAGCCGGCGAGCTTGAGCCGCTCGATGATCCCGAGTTCATGTTCGAGCTGATGGCGAGTACGATCGTCAATTGCGCCGCGCCATCGCTCGCGCGCACCGGCGTATGTGAGAATGCGCAGATAGCTGTCGGGCGTTTCTCCCGGCGGCAGAGGATAGTCGGGAAAGCGATAGCCCATGTCGCAAAGCTGGAAAGCGCATCGCTCGGCAATTGCGCGCGAGGCGGCGACGGCGCCGGGCAGATCGCGAAACAGCGCGGCCATCTCGGCCGGCGACTTCAGATGACGCTGGCTGTTGATCCACAACGCGCGGCCGGCTTCCTCGAGCGTCGTCTTGAGCCGGATGCAGGTCAGCACGTCGAGCAGTTTGCGATCAGAGCCGCCGTGGCACACGTCGTTGGTTGCGACGATGGGAATTCGCGCCGCACTGGCCAGCGCGGCCAGCTTGCGATTAAGGCGCTCCTCGCCGGCGTCGAGATGACGCTGCAAATCGATGTAGAAATTTCCCGCGCCGAAAATCCCGCCCAAGCGCGCGCACAGACTGCGCGGATCATCGCCCCGCACGAGCATGCGCGAGAGCGGACTCATCACGCCGCCGCCAAGGCAGATGAGTCCGCGGCCATAGCGTTCGAGTTCGTCAAGCGTGACGCGGCTCTCGCCCTTCGCCGGATAGACGGGCGCGGCGTCAGAGCCGTCGCGGGTGCGCGCGCCGGAATTGAGCACGCGCATCTTCGAGTCGGTGATCATGCGGCAGAGATTCTGGTAGCGCTGGCGATCGGGTGCGAGGACGTAGAGGCGCGAGTCGTCGTCGAGAGTTAGTTCAGCGCCGACGATTTGCCTGATGCCCGCGGCTTTCGCGGCCAGGTAAAAGCGCGGTGCGCCGTAAACTCCGTCGCGATCGCCCAGCGCCATCGCACGGTAGCCGAGTTCCGCCGCGCGCGACGCCAGGTCCTCGGGCGTAGTCGCGCCTTCAAGAAAGCTGAACGCACTGCGCGCGCGAAGTTCGATGTAATCGGAGTTCATGGCGATGCGCGCCGCGAATAATCAGTCGTAAGCGCCGTCGAGAAACCACTTGTGCGAGTTTGCGTCGCGGAAGACGCGATATACGCCGCCGTCTTCGAGCGCGAGCTCATAATAGTCCCGGATGAAACCGCACTTGTCGGCGCCATTCATTTTCGGTTGTGTATCGCCATTGAGATGAGGAGTGGGCGAGGGCGCCGGCGTGAGCGAGGACAGTGCCTTCAGATTTTCTGCCGACACCTGGCGCGGATGCGCTCCGAACATGCGCCCGTCATGCAGCTCGAGTCCTCGATGCGGTGCGGAATGTTCGTCGCCCGAATTCGCGTGCGTATCCTCGTCCGCGGTGCAGCCCAGCCACCATTCGCCGTCGCGCCGCCACGGCCCGGCGATCGAAATCACGCGCGCGCCAAGATTCTCGCCGCGGACGAACTCCGGAATCTCGCGCGAGCACATCACCTCGATTTCGCGCGCGGGACGAATTGCGCGAATCACGAGCTGCGTCACATTTTTCGCGGGCGCATTTTCGGAAATCAGCGGCGGCGTGGGCGGTGCGAATTGATCGAGGCGCATCGCTTCGGGCCGATGCGAATTCTCGGCGCTCAGCGTGCCGACGTTGCCGGGGCCGCATAGCGCCGACAGCCGCGCGATCGTGGTCTGCAGTTTGTCGGGCGCCGGGGCGGGCGGCAGGAACATATCGGCCTGCGCGGGCCGCGGGACGCGCGGCGTAATCTCGATGCGAATCGATTCGACAGCGTCCTCGGGCGGCGCCGCTTCAAGGCTCAGGTTGATGAGCGTGAGAATCGCGCGAATGTCATTCGATGGCGCCGCAACCTCGATTCGCCGGCTGAAACTACGATGACCGCTCATTCCGAGCGCGAGTGTGATGTCGCCGGCGACCATGCCGCGAAGCGAGAGCCGCTCGGCCAGCCGCTCGAGCATCGCCCGCATGACGAATCCCAGCGGCTCCAGGAGCTCGATGCCGTATTCGAGCTCTACAGTCTCGACGAAAAACTCGGCACGGCGTCGCGGCACCAACGGCGCATGGCTGCCGCCGCGCGCGAGGCGCACCAGCTCGACGCCGCGGCGCCCCAGCCGCGTGCCGACCGCATCAGGATTGAGGCGCGCGAGTTCACCGAGCCGGCGCATCCCCCAGCGGGCGAGCGTGGTTTCGAGATCGTCGCCGCGATCCGATTTTCCCAGCCCAAGCATGTCGAGCGGCAGCCAGTTCAGGAATTCGCGCTCGCGCCCGGCTTCGATCACGCGCACGCCGCCGCATCGCGCGGCCAGATGCGCGAGTTCCTTGTTGGCCGCGACGCCGGCGGCGGGTTCCATTCCGACTCTGCGCACGGCTCGCACCAGCTCGGCGGTCATTTCTTCTTCGCCATGGTAGATGCGATGCAGGCCCGCGAGATCGAGCCACGCGCATCCGGGCGCGCCCGACTCGACCACCGGCGAAACCGATTCGACGGCGTCGAGCAGGGCCGAATGCGCCGAGCTTTCCGCGGCGGGCGAGCGATGGGCGACAATCAGATCTGAGGAGATCGCGCGCGCCTGCGCGATCGTCATGCCGGGGCGGATTCCCAGCTCGCGCGCGCGCGGCGAGATGGCGTCGAGCTCGGCGTGCGGAGCGAGGCTGCGGCCGATAGCTAGCGCCTTGCCTGCGAGCGCGGGATTCGAACGCACGATCGCCGCGATAGAAAAATCGGCGACCATGATGCAAGCGATACGGGCCATCGGAACACCGCGCTAGCTGCTTGCGGAAAGTCGACCCTGCGAACGCAAGTCGATTGGATTTGGATTTTGAGTTGAAACCGGATCGATGAGCGCGCAAACGCGAACATGCCGCCCCGTCCCGCCCATCTTGTTCCGCGCAACCATCGCATCCACCGCGAGTCCGTCGAACATCACCGGCGAACCGGGAGCGAGCCGGCTGAACGACGTCTCGGCGCGGCTGGCGGCCAGGCTCAGCGCCGCGAACGTCCCGCACATCCGCCATGGCGCGATAGCGATGACGGCGGCGCCACTGCGTTCAGCCGCACGCGCGATTCGCAGCGCCGAGGCATACGCGAGTGTGCGCGGCGCCTCGCCGAAATCAACAACGACCAGGCCGAAGCCGCCCGCCTCGAGCACGAGTTCCGCAGCTTTGACGATGGCGGATTGATGGCGCGCGAGCGGCCTGGCTGCGAAGCGGGTATTCGGAAAGGTCGCACGCGCAATCCGCGACGCCGTCGTCATCGACGCCCACAGCATCCGGCGAAGCTCGACTCCCGCAGCCGCCATGCTCTCGGGATCGAAGGCGCCCGCAGCATCGAGCCACGCGGCGACCTCGCCGCGGCGGGTCGCGAACGCGGCGAACGATGCGGCAATCGAGGTCTTGCCAGAACCGGCGCGCCCGGTGATTTCGCTGATTCGCCCGCGCGGGATTCCGCCGTCGATCAAAGCGTCGAGCGGGGCGAGTCCGGAGCTTAGGCGACGATCCTTGCGAGTGAGTTCACGCCCAAGAAAAACCCCTGAAAATTCAAGAGTTTGCGGCCTTTTAACCGAACTAAGCGAAGCGGGTCTGACGGTCTGAATCGAGTTTGAAGGATTGATCCACGAAGGTTTCGGAAGAGCGGCCACAGTACGTTTTCGCTCTTTTTTCGCCTCACGTCAAGCGGAAGTTTTTGATAATAAATCCCCTGTTTTCAAATTGCCGGCGCTTCATCCGGAGAGAGGACATGGGACATCAGCCGCGATTTACACGCCGCCAGTTTCTTTCCGCAGGTGGAACCATCGCGGGCGCTGCGATGCTTGGGTGGTTGCCTGAAGTGGGTCGCGCTGCGGAGTCTACGCCGGTTGATGCGTATGCTTTGCGAGTTGGATATTCCGAGCGCGAGCTGGCCGGTCTTCCATTGCGTACGCGCACCTATAACGCGAGTCTTCCGGGGCCGCTGATGGTTACGCGGCCGGGGCATATTTTGCGCGTCACGCTCTCGAACAGCCTGCCGCCTGACCCGCCAGCCGTCGCGCCTGCGGGGATCGATGGCGAGAACAATCCGAATCACTTCAACACGACCAACCTGCACATGCATGGGATGCAGGTGGTCCCGCATCTGTTCGCGCCGGTGGGAACTTCGAATCCCGAGTCCCGCATGATCGCGATCGAATCAGGGCAAAGCATCACTTACGATTTCCAACTGCCCGACGATCATCCCGCGGGTCTGTATTGGTACCATCCGCATCATCATGGATCGGCGTCGGTGCAGGTCGGCGGCGGAATGGCCGGGCTGATCCTGGTGAAGGGAGCGATCGACGAAGTTCCCGAGATTGCGGCGGCTCGCGACGAGTTACTGGCTATTCAGAATATCAAAGTTAATCCGCTGGGTGGCAGCAAAGATCTCTGGGGCTGGGAACCGATTGCGTACAAGCCACCCGACCAGGGCGGTTACTACTTCACTACTCAGATGGAATTGATCACGGCGAACGGACGTCCCGTGCTCGTGATCGATCGCCGCGGCAGGAAGCCAGTAGCAACTAAACAAGCATTACCTACTTACCAGATGCGGCCGGGCGAAGTGCTGCGCCTTCGAATACTCAATGGTACCGACGGTATTCCAATGCCAATAGTACTTCCGGGTTTCGAGATGTACGTGATCGGGCAGGACGGGATTAATCTTTTGCGCCCGGAGAGAGTGGGAGAGGATCTCAAGACTTCGATGCGGATGGCGCCCGGAAATCGCAACGAGGTACTGATCCGCGCGCCACAGAAACCCATGACTGGCACGCTGATCGCGCTGCCGCAGATGCCGATGTCGCCAAACCTGCTGAGCGAGTCGATGGGCGAGATGATGTCGTCGCCGGAGATCGCGCTCGCGAGCTTTGCCGTGGCAGGCGCGCCGATCAATATGAGTATTCCCGACAAGCTACCGACGCCGACGCGTGAGTATCCGCTTATTCGCGACGATGAAATCGTGGCTCGCCGCAAAGTAGTATTCACGATGAAGAACGGAGCCGAGTCGATACTCACTGGAGTTGAGTTTCTGATTGGCGGCCGACTGTATTCGGAGACCAGAATAGATAATACAGTTCGGATGGGCACGGCCGAGGAATGGGTACTCGCGAACAACTCGGATGGTATTCATCCGTTCCATATTCACGTCAACTCATTCGAGGTGATGGGGATGCCGGGAAATCCTGACTATCACCGGCTGCATGACACCGTCTGGCTGGCGCCGTTCTCCGAGCTGAAGATGCGCACGCGGTTCAAGACGTGGAAGGGCAAAACGGTTTATCACTGCCACATTCTGCCGCATGAAGACGCGGCGATGATCGCGAATCTTATGATCGCGTGAGGAGGGCTACTGCTCCATCACGACGCGGGTTACGCCGTTCAGAAACGGATCGAACTGCTTTGCGAGGTAGCCGGCGAGGAACATTTTCGCGAAGGCGAGTATCGGAGTGCTGGTGACGATGCGGCTGAGCGGCGAATTTGACAGCACGATGCGCGGGCCGATTTGCTGCATATCCTGTATCTTCACGACTTCGGGCCATCGCTCGGCTTGAATATTGCGCGCAGCAAAATCGAGCGTGGCCGCGTCCGATCGCATCATCAGCGCGCGCCCCAGATGATTCGCGGTGACGACCGCGTCGCGCAGTGCAACATTGATTCCCTGGCCGCCGACGGGCGACATCGGATGGGCAGCGTCACCTATAAGTAGCAGGCCCGGCGTGGTCCATTCGCGCAGCCGATCGCAAACGACGTCAAGCAGGAATGGATGCGCGAGGCCGGTCTTGTTCGCCGCGAGATACGTTCTGAGATCAGGCGACACATGCGGTGCCAGCTCGTCGATCCATCCTTCGCCCATCCGTTTGATATCGCCGAAGGTGCCTTTGTCTATTACCCATCCGATCTGCGTGTGTCCCTCGGGCGACGGATACATGATGAGCAGGTGCCCGCTTCCGATGTAGCCGCGCGCGGTGCGGTTATCGGGAAACTGGCCGGGGACGTGGCCCCACACGACGTCGAAACCCTGCATGATGCGATCCTGCGGGAGGTTGGCGCGCTTGCGAATCACGGACGTCCGCCCGTCGCATGCGATGGTGAAGTCGCCGCGAAACTCGCGCGGACCTTCGAGCGTGTCGGCATGCACTCCCATCACGCGATCCTTTTCGGAGATCAAATCGCGCACGGTGACGCCGCGTTCGAGCTTGAAGCCGGGAAATTTCGCGGCCTCGCCGACAATCATCTCGAGCATCGCGGGCTGCGGCACGATTCGCGGATGTACCGGGAGATCGTCGAGCGGAACGGTGACGACCGGGCGTTCACCGCGAAATAGCTGGACCGTTCCGATGGGCAGGTTCGGAAGCGCGTCGAGCTGTTTGCTGAGTCCGGCCTCGTGCAGCGCCGCGATTCCCGACGGCATCAGGACCTCGCCGCGAAACTCGCGCGAGAAATCGGTCTGCCGCTCGAGCAACGTCACCGGAACGCCGCGGCGCGCGAGCATGTAGGCGAGCAGAGCGCCCGCCGGTCCGGCGCCTACGACGATTGCGTTAGGCATCTCAGACTTCGCGGAAGGTCTGCTCGTCGATCAACGTTGCCAGGCCGTCGCGATAGAGCGACGGCTCGAGCTGGTCGAGGATCGAGCGCGCGATCGCGACTTGCTCGGCGGCAAGGCGGCGGGTGGCGCCGATGATTTCGGGATCACGCAGCAGTTCGAGCGCGCGCTCGAGCACCTCGCCTTCCATCCTGGTGCCGTTCTGGAACAGCGCGCGCAACTCGGCGCTGCGCTCGACGCCGAGCACGACCGGCAGCGACGGAATGCCGGCGCGCAAGTCCGAGCCGACCGGTTTGCCGATCTTTTCTTCAGGCCCGAGGATGTCGAGCAGATCGTCAACCATCTGGAACGCGAGGCCCATCGCGGTGCCAAGCTTCCCCATCGCATCTATGGTTCGTTTCGACGCGCGCGCGAGGTCCGCCGCGACGGTGCCGCCGGCATAAAACAGCGACGCGGTTTTGCGATCGCTTACCGCGATGTAATCCTTCAGCGTCGCCGCCGAGCTGTGGCGGAACCTGCTCTCCATCACTTCGCCCTCGGTCAGCTGAACACATGCGTTCGCCGCGGTGTGCACCAGATGTTCCTCGAAGCGGCCGCAGACCTCGAAGGCGCGGCAGAACAGGTAGTCGCCCGCGATCAACGACGGCCCGAAGCCGTAACGAGCGAAGGCCGACGGCTTGCCGCGGCGCAGCAGGCCGCGATCGATGATGTCGTCGTGGAGCAAGGTCGCGGAATGTATCAACTCGAGCGCGATTGCCGCGTCGATCGGCTCGTCGGCTTTCGCGTCGCCGCCGCCGCATGCGCGATAGACGAGCATGATGAACGTGGGGCGCAGGCGCTTGCCGCCGGCGTCGACGAGGTAGTGGCAGATCTCCGCGATGATCGGTTCTTTCGAGTCGAGCAGGCGCGAGAGTTTGGCTTCGACCGCGGCGAGGTCGGCTTCGAC
>JBEKLS010000168.1:0-9537 GCA_050010075.1 Binatus sp. (SeqCode)
TCATTGAAAGGAGAATCGCGCGATGAATAATCTGCACCGCGAGCTTGCCCCGATTTCAGACCTCGCCTGGGCTCAAATCGAAGAGGAAGCGGAGCGCACGCTGAAGCGCTACCTGGCAGGGCGGCGGGTGGTCGATGTAAAAGGCCCTGGCGGCGTGATGCTGTCGGCGGTCGGCACCGGCCATCTGAGCGATCTCGCAGCACCGTCGGCGGGTATTCTCGCGCGGCAGCGCAAGGTCAAGGCGCTGGTCGAGTTGCGCGCTCCGTTCGAGCTCGAGCGCCAGGATATCGACGATGTTGCTCGCGGAGCGAATGACTCCGACTGGCAGCCGCTGAAAGACGCGGCGAAACTGATCGCGTTTTCGGAGGATCGTACAATTTTCGATGGCTACGCGGCCGCCGGAATCGAAGGCATTCGCCAGGGCACGAGCAACAAAATCGCCACGATGCCGAGTGACCCGGCGCATTACCCGGACGTTATCGCAGAGGCGCTGAGCACGCTGCGTCTCGCCGGCGTTAACGGGCCGTATTCAGTGGTGCTTGGCGCCGATGCGTACACCGCGCTCAGCGAGGCCAGCGATCACGGCTACCCTGTGATTCAGCACATCCAGCGGCTCGTCAACGAGGAAATTATCTTCGCGCCGGCGATCGCAGGAGCGTTCGTACTGACCACGCGCGGCGGCGACTTCGAACTGCACCTCGGCCAGGACTTCTCGATCGGTTACCTGCGCCACAACGACAGGAGCGTAACCCTGTACCTGCAGGAGTCGATGACCTTCTTCCTGTTAACGACGGAAGCCTCGGTAGCGCTGAAGCCGGCATCGTCGAAGAAATAGTGCTATCTGTCTCCTCTCTCTGCAAGGGAGAGGATGAAGGTGAGGGTCCTTGTCCAGCGCGCGTTTCGCTCGCGACTCAAGGTTCCGCTTCTGTTCTGCTGCGCTATGCGCGTCGGCTTGAGGTTCGTGATTCGGCAAGTCGTCGAGCGGCTTCGCCGATTGCGCCTGCGCGATGCCATCGCGAATATTCTTCCACCGTCAGGCCGTGCGCGAGTTCGAGCGCGACCGACAATCCCGCCAGCACGAAGACTTCGCCGAGCACGCTGATGCGCGGCGCGAGTCCCAGTCCGCCGCCTTCGTTGGGCACCGGGACGTGGATTACGAGGTCGGCGAGTTGGCCGAGGCTCGAATCCTTGTTGCCGGTGATCGCAATTAACTGCGCACCTTGCTCGCGGATGGCGGTCGCGGTCGAGAGCAATTCGTCGGTGTTGCCGCTGTTGGAAATCGCGATGACGACGTCGCGCGGATGCACCTGGCCGAGGCTGCCGTGCAGGGTCTCGGTCGCGTGCAGGAAAGTTGCGGGCGTGCCGACCGAGCAGAACACGCTGGCGGCATAGCGCGCGACATGCTCGGGCTTGCCGACTCCGGTCACGTGGACGCGGCCGCCGCGGCCGAGCGCGGTGCGGATAATCTCGACGGTGCGCGAGATGGCGGTGATGTTCAAACCGCCGCGCAGCGCTGCGAGTTCGGCCAGCGCGAGGTCAAAGAATTTTTCGACTTCGCCGGTCGAGTCGCCGATGGCAGTCTCGCGTGGCTCGGCGTCGAGGCGCGGCGCCGGCAGCGCGATCGGCTCGCCGTAGACCTCGAGAATCTCCTCACGCACCTCGAATCCCGACGGAAACGCGCCCAGCCGTGTCACTGCGACCGCGCCGGCCGCGTTGGCGAGGCGGCCGATCTTGTCCCACGGCAGACCGAGGCGCAGGCCGGCGCAAACGCCGGCAAGGAATGCGTCGCCGGCGCCAGTCGAGTCGACCTGCTTGACCTTGAACGCCGGCACGCGAACGGAAGTGTCGCGCGCCGCAATCGAACAGCCCTTGTCGCCTTCGGTTAAGACGACGGCGCGATTTCCGTAGCGCGTGCGAATCGCTTCCGCAATCTTCAGGGGATCGCGGCCGTTGCCGTTGGCGATTTCGCGCGCGGCGGCCTTCGACGGCTTGAGCCAGGTCGCGAGCTTCAGCGCGCGCTCGAGTTCGGCACGCGTGCCGAGCGTTCCGATCGCGTCGGACGGCGGCACGTCAACATCGAGAATCGTGGGAATCGAATGAGTGCGCGCAAACAGCAGGATCGCTAGCACTGTCCGCAGCGGGAGCTGCGAAATCTCGGTCGAGACGAGGTTTGCGCGGCGGATGAACGCGCCGTGGCGGTTGCGGACCTCGGCCGGAGTCAGCTCACCGGTCGCGCCGCGCGCCATGTAGATCGCGCGATCGCCGGCTGCGTCGACGAAGATGGTGGCGAAGGCGCTCGCGCTGCCGTCGAACGTCAGGTGATGACGGATGCCGAGGCGATCCATCCCGTCGCGGAGGAACTCGCCGTTGCGGTCGTCGCCCATTTTGCCGAAGACGCCGGTCTTGAGGCCGAGTATCCTGCCCCATCCGAGATGGTTCAGGACCAGGCCGCCGACTTGCGTGCGCTCGATCGCGGCGCTGGCGGTGTGCGGGCGGAGCAGGATCTTTTCGTCGGCGCGAATGATGCGGGGTGTGCGATAAAACAGGTCGACGACCATGCTGCCGCAGCCGACGAGGTCGAGTTTTTCTTCAGCCATTGCGCCCCGCCGATTTCCGTTCGGTTGGCGGAACATGGAATGCGCGTGAATCGCGTTCGCTGACCCACCCGCGCTCGAGCATCTCGGCCGTGCGCTCGCGCAGTGACGCGAATCGCGTCGAGAATTCGCGACGCTCGGTGTCGCTTAGCGGCGGAGTGCCGGCGGCGACTGCGTCGCTGTCGATGACGCCGAGTTCCTTGAGCGATGCCTTCAGCGTCGCAATGGTCGGGCGATAGGACTTGGCGCCGCGCTTGAACGTGCACGCGACGCGAAATTCGTCGATTGCGCTCGCGTACAAGCGCATCAGCTCGGCGTCGCCGGATCGGCAAACCTGCCATGCGCGCTGCCATTCGCGCGGCATCGCGTTGGCCGGTCCCGCGACGACGCCGTACGGACGCGTGCGCTGCGTCAGGTACCGGTTCCAGTAGTGGCGCATGCGATCGCCGACACCCTCGGGCGGCGCAAACAGATCGAAGATGAGATACGCGTTGCCTGCGTATATCGCGAACTCGTGGCCCGCTTTGAAATGGGAGGCCGCGCGCGTGTAGTTGCCGATAACGGTCTTGCTCGCTGTTACTTTGATTCCGCGAACGTACGGCAGCCGCGCCATCGCCTTGACGTCGCGCGTATGCAGGTGCGCCGCCTTGCCGGGCGCCGCGATGTCGGCATTGTCGTAGAGGAACAGCGGCAGCATCCGGCCGGCGCGCTCGAAGACGGTGCCGATGTCGCGCTCGACGAATTCGGCCGGCTGTTCGACGTCCTTGATCGACAGCGGTGCAACGACCACCGCGTCCGCACCGGCGTGGATCGCGTGATTGAGGTTGTCGAGTGTATCGGCGCGCGTGTGAGCGGTAATTCCGGCCCATGCTTCGATTTTTTTCGCAGCTGAAGCACGAGCGCGGCGGCATTCCTCGATCGCGATGCGCGCGACGGCCTGCCTGCGCGGGTTGTCGATGCGATCCCATTCGCCGGTCGTGCCTGCCGCGAAGATGATGTCGGCGCCGGCGCCGTCCTGCAGCGCGAAGCGGATTACGGCTCGCTGCTGATCTTCGAGGATGCGGCCGCGGGCGTCGAGAATCGTGACGATGGGGACCGAAAGGCCCGGGCGCGGGATGTAGTCGTCGATCATTTGCACGGCGGCGATACTAGCAGAAGCGGCGGATTGCTGCCCGCATGCAGCGCAAGCCCGCTAGCCGAGCCCGAGGCTGATGTCGGTTTTGAAACTCCAATGGGTCTCGTCCATGGAGGCGAAGTTCTCGAGCCTTAGTTTGATCGTGAACTTGTAATTCCCGTCATCCGAAAGCGCATCTGGCGGAGGATTTTCGTAGAAGATCGCCTTTTTGCAAACATCTATCAGCAGATTGTCGATTTTAGCTTTGCCCGAGTGCTGCTCGAGGATGATTTCCTGGAGCTGGCCGTGCTTGTCCATGATGGCGGTGACGATGACGGGCTTGAGATCGGTGGGCAGCTTGGTGCGCGAAATTTCATCGGTCTTCTCGGCGAGCTCGAGCCGCGCGAACAGCCGATCCAGAATCACTTCGCAAAAATTGCCGAACTTCGCGGCTTTGTCGTTGAGCAGGCGCTCGGTACCGGGATTTTTCTCGGTGCCCGCGTCAAACGAGATGTTGGGATCCCGCTCGAACGTACCCGGTCCTCGCGAGACGTCCGAACTCTCATGCACTATTCCTTCACCCGTTGCGGGAACCGTGTTGATGCCAAGCGGATCGATCGGCGCGTCGGTTACGGTGGACAAATCGCTCAATAACTTCGGCTGTGCGCCGGCGCCCGGCGCTGGCGGGGGCGGCTTGTCATCGGCAGCACATCCCGCGGCGAAGATCGCGGCGGCAAAAATCGCGGCGGTGAAAAAACGTTTTCCTGGTATGCGGTTCATCTGGATTTCTTCTGTCCGTTATCCTTGTCCGAATCCAACCCGAGAAGAGCCGGACGCGCATCATTGTAGTCGGCGACGAAAGCGTCGAAAAGTTCCTCGAAGAATGCGCGCTCCTCGGCGCGCACCTTGTCGTTGTGCTCCTGCGCGATCGCGTCCCCGATTCGCGCGAGCAGTTCGAGCGTGGGCGAGTAGTTCAGCTCCATCGTGACACCGCCGGCGAAGTCGTAATTCCCATTGGGCAGCATTCGTGAGCCCAGCTTGGTGTTGAGGCCGCCGTTCCCGGTGGCGAGCACGCGCAGAAAATCGCCGGCGATCAGATCCATCATCTGATGGACTCCCGGCGGCGCTATCAGTTGTGGCACCGCGTCCATCCGGTTGACGAACGTCGTCGCGCCGGCCTCGCGACGATAGTCAGTCGCGAATGCAATGTTGGCGAGCCCGAAATTCATCGAGAGGCTGGTGATCTGCCCCGAGGCCACCGTGCGATAGCTGCCGCGCGTGAGGTCGCCGAGCGCGACGCTGTCGCCGGCCGGCTGCATCGCGGCGTTGAACGGCGTCAGCAGGCCGTTGCGGATCATCATCACGACGCGCACGTGGCCGTGGTCGAACGCTTCGCGGAACCAGTAGTTGCCGTGCGAATCGAGGATCTCCGATTTTCCCGTGACCGCCGGCACCAGCTTGCGATAAAAATTATACAGCAGCGGATATTTCTTCAGCGCGTCGAGGCGAACTTCCGCATCGACGTTAAAGAGAACGATCGGTCCCGCCGGCGAATCGAACTCGTCGAGCAGGTTGTTGAATTTGAAATAGTGATCGAATTTCGCCGCAAGATGCGGCATCTGCCGGTGGAATCGATCCATCGCGGCTCGATCATGATGATTGAAGGTGCCGGGCACGAAGTCCCACGGCGGTTTCAGGTCGCCGTGAAGCTCGCGCAGCACATCGGCCAGCGTATCGACCAGCGCGCCGATACCGTAAGTGTCGAGCATCAGCTCGCCTGCGAGCGTGCCGGTGACGCTCGAGACATCGTCGGTGGTCGAGTCGGCCGAAGGCTTAAGGCCGAACACGCCCGAAAATCGCGCGGGCTCCTCGGGACTGCGCCAATTCTCGGCCAGCGTGTACAGATAATTGGTGTCGTCGGGATGTCCCGCGACGAGGATCTCATGCGTGCCGTCGGGCTGGTCGCGCCATGGAATCGTCGTCTTCGAATACAAAGCGGCGGCTCGTATCATCGTGGACTGGCGCGGGGGCAGCAGGTCGAGCACGTCCTGGAGCGCGGGCGACAGCTTGGGATGGAACGAAATCTTGCGCTGAAAATTAAGCTGGCGGTCAAAGATCGCGATCGCTCGCGACGCGCGAGCGGGTCCGGACGGCGCAAGATAAATGATAGGCGCAAACAGCGTCCGGGTATCGGGCGCGAAGCTGGCGCTTGCCGAGGTTGGCGCCGACGCGGGTGTCGCAGGCGAAGATGCGGCGTAGGTGGCAATCCCTCCAATCATGATTATTATTGCTGCGGACGAGGTGACGAGAGCGATACGAAAAGCCCGAAATCGCAGCCGGATCGGGCGAATTGTGCGGGCTACCTTGCGATGGTATCCTGCAACACAGTCGGTAGAAGAGTTCAAGAAACAAAAATGAAAGCTGGAATCCATCCCGAATACCGCCGCTGCACCGTTGTTTGTGCATGCGGCAACACCTTCGAAACACGCTCGACCCTGAAGCAGCTCCAGGTCGAGGTCTGCTCGAAGTGCCATCCCTTTTACACTGGCACGCAGCGCCTGGTCGATACCGCGGGGCGCGTCGAGCGGTTCAATCGCAAGTACGGCATCAAGAAGCCGGCAGAGAAGACGGCGGAAACTGCCGCCGAGAAGTAGCATAGCAGCTCCCGCCGCCTGCGGTGCTCGACGCACCCGGGTGCGCGGGGGAGAGTCCATCGGCACGGTCGTAACGGCCGCGCCGTTCTTTTTTCAGTGTGAGGTTTTTTCGGCGGCGAGAGTGAAAGGCGGCGATGCTCGATAAGGCAAGCGCAATCGAAGAGCGAGTCGCGGAACTCGAGCGCAAGCTCAGCGACCCCGCCACGCTCGGCAATCAGCGCGAATACGCCCGCCTCGCCAAGGAGCGATCGCAGCTTTCCGAGGCTGCTCACTGCGCGCGCGAATATATCCGCATCGCGGACGAGATAGCGGACCACAAGGCCATCCTCGACGGCGACGACGCCGATTTGCGCGAGCTGGCCAAGGCCGAGCTGCCGACGCTGCAGAAAAATCTCGCCGCGGTCGAAGAGAAGCTCAAGGAGCTGCTCACCCCGCGCGATCCCAACGACGACAAGAACGTGATCCTCGAGATTCGCGCCGGCACCGGCGGCGAAGAGGCGTCGCTGTTCGCCGGAGACCTGTTCCGGATGTACACGCGTTACGCCGAGCGCCACGGTTTCAAGCTCGAGACGCTCAACCTGAGCGAGACGGGGCTCGGCGGAATCAAGGAAGTGATCGCGCTGGTGAGCGGACGCGGCGCATACTCGCGGCTGAAGTACGAAGGCGGGGTGCATCGCGTGCAGCGCGTGCCGGAGACCGAAGGCTCGGGCCGCATCCACACCTCGGCGGTCACGGTCGCCGTGATGCCCGAGGCGGACGAAGTCGAGGTCAATATAAATGAGGCGAAGGACCTGCGGATCGACGTGATGCGGGCGTCGGGGCCCGGCGGCCAGAGCGTCAACACCACCGACTCGGCCGTGCGCATCACGCACATCCCGAGCGGGATGGTAATAATCCAGCGCGACGAAAAGTCGCAGCACAAGAACAAGGCGAAGGCGTTGAAGATCCTGCGCGCGCGGCTGCTCGAGCAGGCGCAGTCGGAGCAGCAGGCGAAAATCGCACAGACGCGGCGCTCGATGGTCGGCACGGGCGATCGCTCGGAGCGCATCCGCACGTACAACTTTCCGCAATCGCGCGTGACCGACCATCGCGTCAACGTCACGATTCATCAGCTCGACAATTTCCTCGACGGCGAGGTCGATCCGATCATCGACGCGCTCGCGGCCTACGATCGCGAGCAAGCGCTCAGCGCGTAGCTCGTGATGAGCGAGACGATCGCGCGGCGCGCTTTGGAGGAGATCGACCAGGCGTCGCGCAGGCTCGCGACCGTGGGCATCGAGTCGTCGCGGCTCGACGCGGAACTTTTGCTCGCCGCCGCAGCAGGCGTCACGCGTGAAGCTGCGGTCACCGGCTCGATCGAGCTGTCATCTGAAACGCTGAAACGATTCGACGCGATGGTCGCGCGGCGCGAAAAGCGCGAGCCGGTCGCTTACATTCTTGGGCGCAAGGAATTCTACTCGCTCGATTTCGAGGTCAGCCCCGCGGTGCTGATTCCCAGGCCGGAGAGCGAGTTCGTCGTTGGCGCGGCGCTGGAGTCTATTGCCGGTAAGGCAGATGCACGCGTGCTCGACATCGGCACCGGCTCCGGCGCGATTGCAATCGCGATTGCCGTCAACGCGCCGCGCGCTCGCGTCACCGCCGTGGATATTTCGGCCGATGCGCTCGCGGTAGCCGCGCTCAACGCAAAGAATAATCGAGTCGAGGACCGCGTGACGCTCCGCCGCGCCGACTGTTTCGATGTGCTCGACGACGGACCGGCGCTCGGGGTGTTCGAGGTGATAGCCTCCAATCCGCCGTATCTGGACGACGCGGAGATAGCGGCACTCGAGCCTGATGTGCGTAGCTACGAGCCGCGCCTCGCGATGAGCGCGGGCGTCGGTGGCCTCGCCATCCTGCGCAGGATTGTGGCGGCCGCGCCGCTCCATCTGTCGATCAACGGCGAGTTGATCGTGGAAGTAGGGGTAGGGCACGCGGCCGTGGTCTCGAAACTGGTCGAGGAAGCGGGCTTGCGCGTCGTCACTGTGATAAACGATTTCGCGGGACATCCGCGCGTAGTGCGCGCGCGAAGGTTTCAGGGTCGCGGGTAATCGATGGAAAAAATGATCATTCATGGCGGTGCTCCGCTGCGCGGGACCGTCACGCTGAGCGGCAGCAAGAATGCTGCGCTGCCCATCATGATGGCGGCGTTGCTGACCTCGGAGCCGCTCCTGCTCAGCAACGTCCCGCGCCTGCGCGACGTGAAAACCGCGATGGACCTGCTGATCCAGCTCGGCGTTGCGGCGCGCTGGATCGATGAGCATCGCGTCGAGTTGCACGCAGCAAAAGTCACATCGCACGAGGCGTCGTACGAGCTGGTGAAGACGATGCGCGCTTCGTTCGTCGTGCTTGGACCGCTGCTCGCGCGGACGGGACGGGCGCGCGTTTCGACGCCCGGCGGATGCGCGATCGGCGCACGCCCGGTGAATCTGCATATCGCGGGGATTCGCGCGCTCGGCAGCAAGATCCAGTTCAGGCACGGCTA
Source organism: Binatus sp. (SeqCode) (assembly GCA_050010075.1). Lineage (GTDB taxonomy): Bacteria > Desulfobacterota > Binatia > Binatales > Binataceae > Binatus. The sequence continues at coordinate 8,884 of JBEKLS010000168.1, forward strand.
CGTCGAGGCGCACGCCGAAAAGCTGACCGGCGGGCGTATCTGGCTGGATTCGCCGTCGGTCGGCGCCACCGAAAATATTCTGATGGCGGCGGTGACAGCGCGCGGCCGAACCGTCATAGAAAACGCGGCGCGCGAACCCGAGGTCCAGGATCTCGCGCGAGTGCTGGTCAAGATGGGCGCGAAAATCAGCGGCGCTGGCACGCACGTCATCGAAATCGAGGGCGTCGACCGGCTGCACGGCGCGGAGCACGAAGTGATACCGGACCGAATCGAAGCCGGCTCGATGATGGCGGCGGCGGCGATCACCGGCGGCGATGTTACGATTACTAATGCGCCGGTCGAGCATCTCGACGCCGTTGCGACCAAGCTGCGCGAAGCGGGCGTCATCGTCGAGGTGAACGGCACGAGCATTCGCGTCGCGCGCGGCGACAAACTCAAGTCAGTGGAGCTGCGCACGCTGCCGTATCCGGGATTTCCGACCGATCTGCAGGCGCAGATGATGGCGATGTTGACGCAGGCCGACGGCACTTCCGTGATCACCGAGACGATTTTCGAAAACCGCTTCATGCATGCGCAGGAGCTGGCGCGGATGGGCGCCGACATCCTGATGAAGGGTCCGACCGCGGTCGTGCGCGGGCCGTCGAAGCTGAGCGG
>JBEKLS010000169.1:0-10479 GCA_050010075.1 Binatus sp. (SeqCode)
ACCGCCGCCGCCATCACGCGCATCTGATGCCACACGTGCCCCGTCAGATGCATCATGAACATGTTGTTGCCGACATCCTCGCGGCCGGGCGCGAACGGCGGACGGTCGGTGCCGCCGTGAAAACAGATCGGCAAGCCGGCATCCTGCGCGCTGCGATAGAGCGGGTCGAAGTACGGATGGTCGGGGAGCATCCCGTCGAGATTGCCGAATGTCATAATGCCGACGGCCCACGGCTCGCGTGCAAGATATTCGACCTCCGCGGCGCATCGCTCCATCTCGCGCTGCGGCACGATGCCGACCGCCTTGATGCGCGCGGGGAACGCGCTGCAATATTCGCCGACCCATCGGTTGTAAGCGCGCGCGAGCGCAGCTTCCATCGCAGGATCGCTCGCGCCGCAAACTGAAGTCGCCACCGTCGCGAAACATACCGCAACGTCGATGCCCTCCTTGTCCATGTCGCGGATGCGCGCTGCCGGATCGTAGCCGCCCGCGGGAGAAGCCAGCGGATGGTTGCGGCCCGACGGCAACTTGCCGAGGCCGGGGACTTCGTTCGCCTCGCCGAGCGGACGTTCCGCCGATCGCCATTTCGGATACAGCGCTGGAACGATGCCAAGATTGCCGGCGCCCACTCGCGACAGCAACGCGTCAGCAGCGTCGCGGAATTTCGGATCGATGTGCGTCGAGTAAAGCGTCGCCGGTTCGGTTACATGCCCGTCCGCGTCGATAACTTTAAAATCTGCAAGTGCCATGGCGAGAGTTGCGCAGATTGTGGTGGAGCAGAGCGGGCGGTGTCAATGCGGAGGCGGAGGAGGGGGAAGCAGACGCCTGCGCGGCGGGCGGCAGGGGTGACCCCTGCACCCAGTGTTAAGAAAAGAAAATCGCGAAATCGCGCGGACGCGCTTTCGCTCCCGGGTTTTGGGGAAGGCTATGCGATTTGGGTGCTGTGAGATGAAAAAAGTTGCCGGCGCAGAGCGACTCGTTGGACCTGCGAGGCGCCCGCGCCGGCGTGGACACGGGACCATTTTTATGACCGCATCGTCAGAGGACTGATGCGACCGCTGCCGACTATATGCCGCGGCGCGCGCAAAGTAAACGAGCCCGGAACAGATTCGGTGGAAAAAACTGACAAAAATGACGCAGGCGCGGAACGCTCGGCCTTTCAGCCGGTCTGTTCCGCGCCTGTTTACGCAGTGAATCTGCCTGTTTACGGGAGTTCTTAAGGAGCCGCTGCCACCATCGACTTCACTGTGCAGAAATCCTTGTCGATCGCCCCCATATTGATGTACCAGCATTCGCGCTCAGGCGTGTGCTGGCCGGGCAGGTAACACATCGTCGAGAAATTCCCCTGCACGTCGATCGAGGCCGCACCCACTACGAACTCGCGCTTGAACGGGTAAATCGCCACGCGCGCATCAGGCACCGGGCGATCGCGATAGGCCAGCCAGTAGATGTGCGTGCGCCACAGATGGCCCTTCTGGTCGTAGGTGTCGATGTACGGCTCGAACCACACTTCGGCGTCGAGGTAGACCTCGGTCATCTTGTCCAGCGCACCGCTATTGTTGTCCGCTCGCGGAGTCGCCTCGACGATATATACATGGCGCATCTCCCAGGACTCGGGGCATGCGGTCGCACCGCCATCGTAGGGGCAGGTATCTTCGGGCGAGTGCTCCGCATGCACGGCCGCGAGCATCTGCTTGTCGCCCAGGAACCGGTAGTTGTACTGCTCGGTCTTGGGATTGAATCCTGAATAGTGATCGGGATCGTAACTCTGCGCACCGGTGGCGCTGGAGAGAATCGACTCGCTTAGACGACGCACGCGGCGGGTGCCGGGGGTCCAATCCCAGCTGTCGTCGCCGCGATTCGGGTCCGCATAGCGGTAACGGATCAGGCCCTGGCCGCGTGATTCCTCGGGCGCCAGCACGGGGTATAGCCCGAACACCCACAGCCGCCCCGACTGCTTGAAGTCCGGATCTATCGGCATCGGCTCAACTTCGGTGCGTCCGACCAGGTTGTATCCGGCGTAATGACCGATCTCGATGTCATCGATCATGTTCTGGTCCTGTCCCGGCTTAACGTACTCGCTCTGGCAGTCGTAGAAGCGCAGATCGTAGTCATCGCTCGAGATCGGCCGGAACACATTGTTCCAGATGATCTTCGTCGCCACGTAAGGATCGTTCGGATCGATCAGCGGAAACGGCTGTCCGGCGACGTAGCCGACGATGCTGCGATGATCGTTGGTCAGCCGGACCTGCTGCGAATATTTTTCGGTTGCGTCCTTGTAGGGCGGCGGCCAGTCCACGCGCTCACTCGGGATGATGTTCATCCGCATGCCATGCACGACGGCGTAATACACCCCGGGCGAAACCAGGTCCCTGACCTGCGCGGCGTTGGTGGGAGTTATGACCTCGCCTGGCTTCACCGTTGCGTTTGCTGAGGCCACGAAAAGGCATAACCCGGCCAGCATCCCCAGGCTCAGCGATGTCTTCCCCAAAGCATGCTTAACCATCATTTACGACCTCCCTCCGTGTTAGGATTCCAATTCTGGGTCGTGAAACAAATGGGAGTCAAGCAGTCGCACCAGATTGTTTTTAAATTCTACATATTGATTTTGACTGGTCCAAAAAAAGGCGGGGCGGCGCAGCTTTCTCGCTGCACCGCCCCGACGGTCTGCTGAGGGGCGTAAACCCCTGATTTAACTAGCTAGTTCGCTTACGGCGCCGCCTTAACCATCGACTGGGTGGTGAAGAAATCCTTGTCCACCGCGCCCATGTTGATGTACCAGCATTCGCGCTCGGGCGTATTCTGTCCCGGCAAGTAACACATCGTAGCGAAACCCGACTGAACGTCGTAGCGGGCAGCACCCACGATGAACTCGCGCTTGAAGGGATAAATCGCCACGCGCGCATCCGGCACCGGACGGTCGCGATACGCCGCCCAGTAGATGTTGGTGCGCCACAGCGCGCCCTTCTGATCGTAGCCATCGACGTACGGCTCGAACCACACTTCCGAGTCCATGTACACGACGGTGTCCTTGTCGAGCACGGCGCCCGCCTGGCCGATCGCGCGATTCGGAGTCGCCTCAACTATGTAGATATGGCGCATCTCCCAATCCTCGGGACACGCAGACGCGCCACCGTCGGTCGGGCAGGTTACCTCGGGAGAATGCCGGGCATGCGCCACCGCGAGCATCTCCTTATCGCCCAGGAACTTGTAGTTGTACTCTTCGGTCTTGGGGTTGAAGCCTGAATAATGGTCGGGATCGAAGGTCTGCGCTCCGGTCGCGCTGCTGTTGATCGACTCGTTCAGGCGGCGGACGCGGCGGCTGCCCGGATTCCAATCCCAGGTGTCGTCACCCTGCGTCGGCGAGGCGTAGCGATAACGGATGAGTCCCTGGCCACGCGCTTCCTGCGGCGCGAGCAGAGGATACAACGCGAACAGCCAAAGACGGCCGGTCTTCTTGAAGTCCGGATCGACAGGCAGCGGCTCTACTTCAGTGCGGCCCACCAGATCGTAACCCGCGTAGTGGCCGACCTGGATGTCGTTGATGATCTTCTGATCATGACCCGGATTTACGTATTCGATCTGGCAGTCATAAAAGCGCAGGTCGTAGTCGTCGGTGCTGATCGGGCGGAACACGTTGTTCCACATGATCTTCTCCGCGACCTGAGGATCGTTGGTGTCGATCAACGGGAACGGCTGGCCTGCGACGTAACCAACCAGCGAGCGATGGTCGTCAGTCAGGCGGACCTGCGACGAATACTTCTCGGTCGCGTCCTTGAACGGAGGCGGCCAATCGACGCGCTCGGACGGCACGATATCCATCTGCATGCCGTGCGTCACCATGTAGTAGACGCCCGGCGACACCAGGTTTTTAACCTCCGACGCGTTTTGCGGAGTGATAACCTCACCGGGCTTAACTCCGGCCCGGGCGGTGGCGGCGAGCATGCAAACGCTCATGACGAGCGCGCCGACACCCGTGACTTTCCATACACTACGGGTAGAACGAAAAAACATCCTTCGGAAACCTCCTGGTAACTGTTAAACGGCAGGCCTTGCAGATTTGTTCCCTAAGGGCATCACATGCGTTCTCGGGAGACAAGTACAAAAATAACTTTTGCTTCACGCAAAGTCAGTGAACATAAATAAAAGTTATGCAAGGAACCGCGATCATTAATGAGCTAAGTGTTCGATTTTACATCGAAAAACTAATACTTCGACGCGCGCATAAGCGAGGGAGAATTAGCTACTCGTAGCGCAGCGCGTCAATCGGATGCAGCAGGCTGGCCTTGCGTGCAGGGTAATAGCCGAAGAAGACTCCCACCGCCGCGGAAAAGATAAAACCGCCCGCCACCGCAACCGGCGAGACCAGCGTCGGCCATTGCGCCAGCGCCGAAATCAGCTTCGACACGAGGATCCCCAGCACTATCCCGGCGAACCCGCCCATCACCGACAGCAGCATCGCCTCGACCAGGAACTGCAGCATGATGTGAATCCGGCGCGCGCCTATGGCCATGCGGATTCCTATCTCGCGCGTGCGCTCGGTCACGGACACGAGCATGATGTTCATGATTCCGATGCCGCCGACCAGCAGCGAGATCGACGCCACCGCCAACAGCAGCATCGTCATTACCTGCGTCGCGCTCTCCGACGCCGCTGCAATCTCGCTGAGATTGCGCACCGTGAAGTCGTCATCCTGCTTGGCCTGGATATGATGCCGCTCATGCAGCTCGCGGGTGATTTGCGCGACCGCGTTGTCGACCTGGTCGGAGCTGGTCGCCTTGATGTACATCGTATTCACGACGCCGGTGATTTTTGCCGCGGCGCCATAGGCGTTGGTCTCCTCGGTGGTCGAGCTGTAAACCGAATTGGTAGTCGGCACCGACTGGTAGACGCAGGTGGCGCAGTTGGAGGTGGTCGCGGTTGAGACTGCCGCGGGCGCGGGTGTCGACTGCGGCGCCGACACGCCGAGAACTTTGCGCTCGGCGGTGTTGAACGGCACGATTACGACGTCGTCCTGGTCCTGCCCGTAGCTCGACTGTCCCTTGACGGACAGCACGCCGATCACTTTCATCGGGAAATTCTTCACCCGGATGGTCGCGCCGACCGGGTTCTGGCCCTCGCCAAACAGATTGTCCACGACCGTTTGCCCGAGCAGGCATACCGCTGCGCCGGCCTTCTCTTCTGAATCGGTGAAAATGCGGCCGATCGACGGTGGCCAGTCGCGAATCGAAAAATAGTTCGAGGTCGTGCCCTGGATATTGGTGCTCCAGTTGCGGTTTCCGGAGACTACCTGCGCCACCTGGCGATCCATATACGTGACCAGCGCGACCGGCCCTCCGCCGCGCGCGATCGCATCGGCGTCGCCGATTGTCAGCGTCGAATTGCTGCCGAGACCGGCGCGAACGCCGTTGGCAGTCGTCGCGCCGGGCAACACCACCAGCAGATTGGTGCCGAGGCTATTGATTTGCGCTTCCACCGATGATTTCGCGCCGTCGCCCACGGCGACCATCGTGATCACTGCCGCGACGCCGATGAAGATACCAAGCATCGTGAGCGCCGCGCGCAGCTTGTTGCGCCGGATCGCGCGTCCCGCCGCGACCACCGCCATGCTGGCGAAGGTCCACACCTCGTCCACCATCGACGCCGCCCGCTGCGCCTCGGTAGCCGGTGCCGAAGCGGCAGGTTTGCCGACTGCGCCGCCGCGCGCGCCGCTTGCTTCCTTGCGCGTGTCCGAAATGATGACGCCGTCGCGAAACGTCACGGTCCGGTCCGCGTACGCCGCCACGTCGGGATCGTGCGTGACCACGATCACCGTAATTCCCTGCTGGCGATTGAGGTTGGTGAGCACGTCCATTATCTCGGCCGAGTTGGTCGAGTCGAGGTTGCCGGTCGGCTCGTCGGCCAGCAGTATCGACGGGCGATTCACCAGCGCGCGCGCAATTGCGACGCGTTGCTGTTGCCCGCCCGAGAGCTGATTTGGATGGTTCTGCTCGCGGCCGGCCAGCCCGACGAGTTTCACGAGGTCGGCCGCGCGATGCTCGCCGTCGGCGGTCCATGCCGAATAGAACAGCGGCAGCTCGACGTTCTCGAGCGCCGAGGTTCGCGAGAGCAGGTTGAAATTCTGAAAGACGAAGCCGATTCGCTTGCTGCGGATCGTCGCGAGCTCCGACTCGTTCAGCTGCGCGACGTCTTCGCCCTCGAGGATGTAGCGGCCGCTGGTCGGACGGTCGAGACATCCCAGCATGTTCATCAGCGTCGATTTGCCCGACCCCGACGCACCCATCACCGCGAGGAACTCGCCGCGCTCGATCGTCAGGTTGACCCCGCGCAGCGCATGCACCTCGATATCGCCAAGCACGTAGGTCTTGGTCATGCCGATGATTTCAATAACGGTGTTCATCTGAGCGGCCGCGCGCGGCTAGTGCGGCATGTGCATCATCCCGCCCATCGGACTGCCGGCGCCGCCGCTGTGCGATCCCGCCGCATGCGCCGTTGTGCTGCGCACTTCGTCGGTCACCACGCGATCGCCTGCCTCCAGGTCGCCGTCCGCGACTTCGACCCAGGTCCCGTCGCTGAGCCCGGTGGTGATAGCGACCGGCGTGACCTTGTGATCCGCCAGCACCCAGACTCGCGTCTGCGCGCCGGGCGCTCCATCGATTGCTGCCGAGTCTGCAGGCGGCTGTCCGGGCGGCGAGAAACGCAGCGCGTCGATCGGCACACGGATAACCTTCGGTTTCGACGCCGTGATGACGTTCACATTCGCCGTCATTCCCGGCTTCAGCAGCAACTCGGGATTCTCGACGCTTACGACCACGTCGTAAGTCACGACGTTCTGAACGGTGATCGGCGCCTGCCGAACCTGGCTCACGACGCCGTCGAAGTCGCGGTCGGGGAAGGCGTCGACGCGAAACGTCGCCTTCTGTCCTTCCTTGACGTAGCCGATATCGGACTCGCTGACGTTCGAGTCCACCTGCATCTTGGTGAGATCCTTGGCGATCAGGAACAGCGTCGGCGTCTGAAAGCTGGCCGCCACCGTCTGTCCCACGTCAACGTTGCGCGAGACCACCGTGCCGTCGACCGGCGACACAATATTGGTGTAGTTCAGGTTGACCTCGGCCGCCTTCACGTTGGCCGTCTGCTGCTGGATGTTGGCCTGGTCGAGCTTGACCTGCGCGACATCCTCCTGCCACGCGCTATACGCCGAATCCAGCGTGTCCTTCGAGACCGAGTCTTCCTTGTACAGCTCGGCGTCGCGCTCATAGGTAACCTTCTTATAGGCGAGGTCAGCCCGGTCCTTGCCGAGTTGCGCTATCGAGTTCGCCAGCGTCGCCTGCGCGATATCGACCGTAACCTGGTAGGTACTCGGATCGATTTTCGCGATCAGCTGCCCTTTCGTAACCGCCGCGTTGTAATCCTTGTAAATTGCGATGATCGGTCCCGACACGTAGGTGCCGAGTTGCACTGTAATGACCGGATTGACCGTTCCAGTCGCTGTGACTGAACGAACGATTGGGCCCTCGGTGACCTTGGCGGTGACGATTCTCATCGCCGGCTCGCTATCGGCGTAGTAATACCAGCCGCAGACGATGACTAGCGCGGCGATTGCGAGCATCCACGCGGTTTTGCTCATGCTGGACAATTTCATGGGTGATGCTCAATTATTATCCCGTCATTCATACGTTTCCAGTGACTATCGCCTCTTAGACGTAACGCCGCCGCTGAAGTTTCGCTCGAAAGGTGACCGAAATGGCCGAACATCAACCGCCCCCGTTGACGGGGATAAAAGTCGTCGATCTGACCCGCTACCTCGCCGGCCCGTTCTGCACGCAAATCCTCGGCGACTACGGCGCGGAGATCTTGAAGATCGAGCCGGTCGAAAATGCGCGCGGCGAGCTCGGCGGCGACGGCAAGGGTCCTGACAGTTATTTCTTTCTTTCAACCAATCGATCCAAGAAGAGTATCCGCCTCGAGATCAAAACGCCGGAAGGCCGCGAAGTCCTGATGAGGCTCATCGACAGCGCCGACGTGGTGGTCGACAACTTTCGCCCCGGCGTCATGAAGGCGCTGGGTTTCGATTACGAAACGCTCGCGGCGCGCAACCCGCGCATCATTACATGCTCGATCTCGGGCTTCGGCTCGACCGGCCCGCTGCGCGATTTCCCCGGCTTCGATCAAATCGCGCAGGGGATGTCGGGTCTGATGAGCGTGACGGGCACCGTCGAGAGCGGGCCCACCCGCTCCGGCATCGCGATCTGCGATCTGGTTGGCGGAATTTTCTCGGCGCAGGGAATTCTGCTCGCGCTTGAAGCGCGCCATCGCGACGGCCGCGGCCAGCGGGTCGAGACGTCGCTGCTCGAGTCGATCGTCAGCATCCTGACCTGGTCGGCGGGAATTTATTTCGAAACCGGCAAGACGCCGGGGCCCGCCGGCAACAATCATCCGCTGTCGTCACCGTACGGCGTCTTCAAGGCGGCGGACCGGCCGTTCAACATCGCATGCGGTAGCGAAGCGATGTGGAAAAAGTTCGTCAAGGCGATTGAGCGTCCCGGACTGGCAGACGACGAACGGTTCAAGAGCGCCGGCCGCCGCGTAAAAAATCGCGCCGAGCTCACCGAAGAGATAAATCTCGCGCTCGCATCGAATTCCGCCGAGCACTGGATCGCGCTGCTGAATCGGGAAGGCATCCCGGCGGGCCCGATTCTCACGATCGAAGAAATGTTCAAGCACCCGCAGACCGCAGCGCGCGAGATGCTGCTAAAAATGCCGCATCCGGAACTAGGCGAATTTCTGACGACGGGATTAGCCGCCAAGCTCGAATCGACGCCAGGAAAAGTCACCCGCCCGCCACTGGTAGGCGAGCATACCGATGAAGTGCTAGCCGCCCACGGCTACTCAACGGACGATCTAAAGCGCCTGCGCACCGCAGGCACGATCTTCTGATTCCCTCCTCCCAGATGGGAGGAGGGTTAGGGTGGAGGACAACTGTGGGCGCAGATGTCCGGAGCGCTCCACATCTGGAATTCCAGAAAATTCGGACCCTCACCCGCCACGCGATGACGCGCGTCGGCCTCTCCCTGATAGGGAGAGGCTAGGATCCGGATCTCAAATTACTTCAACTCTTCCCGCGTCGAGGCGCCACTGAATGTTGGTGCACCTGCTTGCCAAGGAGTCGTCGTGCGTCACTATCAGCATCGCGCCCGGATATTCGACTAGCGCTTGCTCGAGCTGCTCGATCGCCGGCATGTCTAGATGGTTGGTCGGCTCGTCGAGCACCAGCGCCCACACCTGCCGGCCCAGCCCATAGGCCATCGCGAGCTTGCGCGCTTCGCCGGGACTTGGCGCGGCAGAGTGAGCACGCGGCCGCGATCGCCGGCGTTGAGCTCGCGGACCGCGTCGAGCATCGCGCTACCGTCGCGCACGGTAAGTTCCTGCGGCAGGTACAGGATTCGCTCGGGCGCGACACGCGCCCCGCGGAGCATCGTGGCGAGCAGCGTGCTCTTGCCGATTCCATTGGGGCCGGCGACGCGAATCTTTGCATCGCGCAGCACCGCGAGGTGAACGTCTTCGAGAATTGGCACATCGCCGGCACAAATCGTGGCCTCATCAATCGTGAAAACTTTGGCCACCGGCGCCGGCACGTAGTCGACAAAAATCGAGCGTCCTTTCGTCTTGCGAAACTTGTATTCGCCGAGCCGTTCCGAGACGCGGTCAACCTCGCGCCGGAGAATTCCGGCTTCGTGTGATTGCCGCGTCAGGCCCGCGCGCGCCTTGCCCTTGGCGAGCGAGCTGGTCGCGTCATGGTCGCGCGGACCTTTCATCCGCTTGCGCGTCTTATTGGCCGCGGCGGCGGCCTGCAATGTGCGCCGGTCGGCGAGCCGCCGCGCGAGATTTTCGCGCTGATGCTTGAGTCTTTCGTACTCGGCGTGGCGCTCGCGCTCCTCGGCCTCCCACGCGCTCTTTGCGTCGCTGTAGCTGCCCCGCCAGATTCGCGCCGCGCCGTCATGCACGCGCACGGTGTAGTTGGTGATTCGATCGAGCAGCGCGCGATCGTGCGAGACGACTATCCCGACGCCGCGAAAGCGCTCGAGGCCGGCGATCAGCAACTCGCGCGCTTCGACATCGAGATGGTCGGTGGGCTCGTCGAGCATCAGCACCGCCGGCTCCGTGCCGAGCGCCGCGCCGACCTGCCAGCGCTTGCGCTCGCCGGGCGACAGGGTAGGCCATCGCACTAGCGCGGCGGGGTCGAGACGCAGCTCGCCATGAATTCGCCGCGCGACGCCGTCGGTCTCGCGCGCGAAGGCGGCGATCTCCGGCGTCATCGCCTCGACCGTCTGCGGGCACACCTGGATCGCGGCGCGCGGCGGATCGAGATGAACATGTCCAGCCGTCGGTTCGAGTTCGCCCGCGACCAGACGCAGCAGCGTAGTCTTGCCGGCGCCGTTAGGACCGACGATACCGGTCCATCCCGTCGCGAACGTG
>JBEKLS010000170.1:0-9534 GCA_050010075.1 Binatus sp. (SeqCode)
CTCGCCTCACGTCGCGTGGAATCGCGTCGACCGGCACCGCCGGCTCGGGTCCGAAAATGAACACGAGCATCCCGACGCTCAGCAGCGCCGCCATCGTGGCGTACGCGGCGAACCAGCCGTAGCGCGCCGCGATGATCAACGCGCCGGCGCCTGAAACCAGCATCGCAAGCCGGTACCCGGTCTGGATCATCGCGGCGCCGGGACCCTGCTGCTCGGGCGTGAGTATCTCGACCCGATACGCGTCGATCACGACGTCCTGACTGGCGGAAAGGAACGCAACCAGAATCGCGAGCGCTGCCATGCGCGCAAGTTCGGCTTTCGGGTTGCACGATCCCAACGCAAGAGTCGCCGCGATGAGTGCAAGCTGAATCGTGATGCCCCAGCCACGGCGCCGGCCGATCGGAATCGGCGGCGGTAGCCGGTCGATCAGCGGCGACCACAAAGCCCAGCGGCAGGATGAGCATCACGCGGCGTTCGGTGTACTCCGCAAGCGAGCGCCGCCAATCGCCGACGCCCTTCGCCGCCCCTGTCACACGCTCAGCCGCCGCCATGGTGATTTCATATCATGAACGAGACGATCCCCGTCGACCACGAGCATCGATGCGAACAGGGCCCGACACCCATTGCCGGCGGAGCAAAATCGGCCCGCAGAGAATGTGCTTCAGACTGATCGACCGAGACTCGACCTCAGATTGGGCATTCTCCTGGCTTGATCTTGAAGGTCACGTCTTTGAGAAATGTCCCGCACTCTCCGGTGAACTTGATTTTTCCGGTCAACTTCGAAGCGTTACCCGTCGCGCTTCCGCTGAACGTACCGCAGGCACCTACGTTGCCTTCGAATTTGATTCCCTTTGAACTTACCGAGCCCGCCATCGGGCCTTCCGCGAATGCCATGTCAGGCCATTCCAGACTCATATCGCTGTCGGACTCAAGTACTGTCCCGTCCTGATCGAATGCGAAAAAAGCGGACCCCTTGCCGTCGTGCTTGTCTTTGACTGTTCCGTACCAGCATACCGAGAGATTGATGGGCAGCTTAGCTTCGGGATTCGAATCGTCTGGACTGCCGTCGCCGGGTGCGCTCCAGGATCCCCCGTCCTGATCGGTGGCGTCCTCGTCCTGTGCATGCACCTGGCGGGCCGAGCCCATCACAGCCGCCAACAGCAGGGTTGCACATGCAAGGATTGCGAGCGTCGCGGGTAGTTTCATGTTTCATTTTCCTCCGCGAATGTTCATAGCGCTTCGACGCTTCTATAGAAACAGGCAAGTTGTAAAAAAAACACGAAGGCACAGCGCCCGAGGCGATTACGAAATCGCGAGGGTTCTCAGACGGTGACGAGCGGCGCGCTCAGGTTGCGATCGATACTCGCTTGGAAGTCGTCGTTTCGAGCAGCCACCATCGTGGACGCTGCTCCTTGACGATCAGCGCGCATTCGAGTCGCTTCTTGGTGTTGTTGCGGTAAATCACAATCAGCCGGCGGAGCTGCGGCAGATCGAACGCTTCGAACTTTTCTTCCATCAGCTCGCCGATCCTCTGCAGGCCGTGAATGCGCACCAGTTCCTTGGCGCCGTCGGTTCCATACATCGCTTCGGCTGTGATTCGCAGCATCGCGTTTTCGTCGCGCGAGGCCAGCCATACTACGACGTCCGGATAGGCCGCCAGAAACCAGCCCGGATATCCCAGGGGAGCGTTGCCGCCCTTCTCGAAGGTCGCGGCCGAAGGGGTAGGCTTATCAGCCCCTCCAGGCGGAGGTCCGCCTTCGGGTGGTTTGGAGAATTCAAGAAAGTTTGTGAGAAAGTCAGGCGGATTGATCGAATCGGGCAGGAAAAACAACCTCAGCAGTTCATTCGCGTTCGAGGCCGTGTCCAGGATGCCCTTTTCGGCGATTTCAGGCCACGTAACCGGCTTCTGCTTCTTACGTGGAACGAAAAAATGAACCGACACGACGCCAACACTTCCGCCAGCGACGACCAGAATTATCCAAATCACGATCTCGTTTTCCGTTTCGAGGTCGCGACTGCTGCGTCCTCGGCTATGGTCACTCGGGACAGGTACATGATGCTCACCCTCGCTGAAGTGTCCCCGCACCCCAATCGCCCAACGATGAAGCAAACGACATGCCTAGCTAAAAACCCACAAATCCTAGCTACTCTGTGTAGCATAATCACTCTTTGTGGCTACTGTTGCAGATTGTGTTGCAGCGGTGCGACCGAGTGCGTGACATCCGCTGCCGGTTGAAGGGTCAATTGGGGCGTCGATCTCGCAGCAAAATCGCGCTTTATTCGGTCGAATCTTCCTTGATCAGGAGTTCGGGTCTGCTAGGATTGACCCTCCCATGGAAGCTTCTTCACCAACCAGCAGTTTCCGGCCGCGGCTGACGCAGGACGAGAAAACTGCGGAAACGCGGCGGCGATTGCTCGACGCGGCAATTGTTTGCCTCGTCGAACGCGGCTACGCCAACACCACGACTTCCGAAATCGCCGAACGCGCCGGGTTGTCGCGCGGCGCGCAGCTCTACCATTTCCCCAAGAAAGAAGAGCTGCTCACCAGCGCGGTCGAGCATCTTTACAGGCTGATGATCGACGATCTGAAAGAAAAGATCGGCCGGCTGACCAATGTGAACGACCGGCGCTCCGTCGCAATCGATCTGATGTGGGAAAGTGCCAACGGCCGGCTGGCGACCGCCTGGATCGAGCTGGTCGTTGCCAGCCGTACCGACGCGTATCTGCTCGAGTCGATGAAGGGAGCGAACGATCGCCTGGCCGAGCTCACTGACAAGTCGTTCAAGGAATTCTTTCCACGACCCGAGGGCGCCGGCGACGACTACGAACTGATTCCGCAGTTGGTCGTCCTGTTGCTGGAAGCGATGGCACTCGAGGGCAAGACGCTGAACCCGGCGCTGGCGACCAGAATCCTGAACGCGCTGAAGAACTTCAAGCTCTAGCCGCGGAGTCCGAAACCCGATCTGCGCGGCGGATTATGTCTGCCAGCAGGAGCAGCATAGCGAGCGGGGCGATCGGGATTGTGTGGCCCGCCAATGATCGCGCGAACAGCGGGAGCATCCAGACCAACACGAGCAGCGATTTCTCCCACGGCAAAAAGCCGGAGCGCCGGCCCTCGAGCGCGATCCAGGCAATCGGCAGCGCCAGCACGACCAGGTCGTAGTCCATCACGTAGGGCGTGGCGAGCAATACACCGGTAGCGAGCGCCGCGGCCTGAAGCTCAAATTTTGCGGTTCGCCGGCATATGCAGATTAGCGCGGCCATAGCGATCAAGCTTGCGACCAACTGGAATCCGTAAGCGGTGTTAACGCTGAATCCTAGCTGGCGCGCGGCTGAGAAGGTGCTCTGCAGTTTCTCGAATCCGCTGCCGCCCTGTTCGAGCACAACGTGACGGGTGAAGTTGATGCTCGCGAAAAACGCGCGCCAGGTTTTGTCACCGAACATCGCGAGCGACGCTGCTACGAACACTAACACCGTCAGCGCCGCCGATCCGATTGCGCGCCATCGAGCGTAGGTGATCCCGGACGGAGCTTCGCCGATTGAAGTGCTCGCCACCAGGAAAATCGGCACCAGGATCCCGTACTGCGGCTTGTAACTCATCAAGCCAAAGAATACGCCCGCGAGAAGCGGGCGTCGTCCGAGCATCAGCAGCGCGGTTCCGAGCAGCGCGAGAGTCAGAAATCCATTCTGGCCGTTGGTCAGATTGACCAGCGCGCCGGGAAAGGCGATCGCCAGCCAGAGCGCTTCGCGCTCGGGATCGACTTTCCACATTACGGCGAGATACGCGGCCAGGTTCGCGACAGTCCATGCGAGCAGCGACCAGGCGTATGGCAGTAGTGCGAGCGGCATCACGACCAGCAGGTACATCGGCGGGTAGTGGAAGCCGGCGAAGCCGACTGCTGGATCGGCGACGGCGAAGCGCTCGACGGCCCACAGATCCGCGACGTCGTAGACGGCGGACGGACCGCCGCGCAGCGTCAGCCAGGATGCAGACCACGGATCGGTGAAGTCTGCGCCGATGGCGTGCCCGGCGGAGTCGACGAGGCCCTTGCTCGACATCAGCCAGATCGCGGCGCTGACGACGTACACGGCAAGGAAGAGTTTCGGATAAACGACGAGGCGCCGGCGGGTGAGCCACGGCGCGTCCCGGAAGAATTCGACTATCGAGCTACCGATCAACCATCCTCCGTGCGAGTCGTCGCATCGAATGGCAATTTAGCGCAAGACGGCATCAGGCCGAAACTGGTATAGGAGCAACAACTGGCGCGCAAGGAGGATCACGAACGATGCTCGGCGAACAACCTTTGATAGCGATGATCGCGACGACGCAGCCTGAACGTGCGAGGGAATTCTACGCGGGAACGCTTGGGCTCAAGCTGATTGAAGATGGATGGTTCGCGCTGGTGTTCATGGCCGGAGGCACGCGGCTGCATATTCAGAAGGTCAAGGAGTTTACGCCGTTGCCGTTCACGGCGATTGGCTGGACGGTCGCCGACATCGCGGCGACAACCGCGGCACTCGCAAATAAGGGCGTCAAGTTCGAGCGGTTCAGCGGAATGACGCAGGATGACGCCGGCATCTGGACGACGCCGGAAGGCGGCAAGGTGTGCTGGCTCAAGGATCCGGACGGCAATACGCTGTCGTTGACTCAGTTCAGCGGTAAGTAGATTCGAAGATCCGCTACGAACGCGACTAGCCGCTTGCTTGTGGGGCCGCTCTTTCGGGACTAGAAGGGAAGACTCAATTCCGACAGGAGAGAAAATATGCCGCTCGATCCTCAAGCCAAAGCATTGATCGATATGATGAAGTCGGCGCCCTCGTTCAGCGAGCTTACGCCCGCCGGTGCACGCGAGCAGATGGGTGCGATGCGCGCGTTGCGTAACGCCGAGCCGCAAGCGGTCGCCAAAGTCGAAGATCGCAAAATTCCCGGACCGGCCGGAACGATCCCCGTGCGCATATACACGCCAGCGGGCAACGGGCCCTTCCCGGTGCTGGTCTTCTACCACGGCGGCGGATTTGTGATAGGCGATCTCGAGTCCCACGACGGCCTATGCCGGACGCTGACCAACGGCGCCGGATGCGTGACGGTCGCCGTCGACTACCGGCTCGCGCCTGAAGCGAAGTTTCCCGCGGCGGTCGAAGATTGCTACGCGGCCACACAATGGGTCGCCGAAAACGCAGCGCGGCTCAACGCCGACGCCAACCGGCTCGCGGTCGGCGGCGACAGCGCCGGCGGCAACTTGTCGGCCGTCATCTCGATCCTGGCGCGCGACCGGAAGACTCCCAGGATCATTTTCCAGCTCCTCATCTATCCCGCGACCGATATCACCTGCTCGGCGCCCTCGCACAAGACCAATATCGAGTATGTCCTGACGCCGGCAGATATCCGCTGGTTCATGGGTCACTACCTGCGCAACGAAGCCGACCGCGTCAATCCGATGGCATCGCCGACATTCGCCGCGAGCTTCAGCGGGCTGCCGCCGGCGCTGATCATCACGGCTGAATTCGATCCACTGCGCGACGAGGCTGAGGACTATGGGCAAAAGCTTCGCGCGGCGGGCGTTCCCGTGCAGGTCTCGCGCTACGAGGGGATGGTGCACGGATTCGTCTCGATGGCCGACATGCTCGACAAGGGCAAGCAGGGCGCCGCGGAAGCGGCAGCCGCGCTGAAGAAGGCCTTCGCCACGGCTCTCTAGTCCGGTCCCTCGCCTGTTATGTTACGGGAGAGGTTAGGTGAGGGGTTCCGGGCCACGAGCGGGTCACGAACGAGCGGATCGCTCTCGCGTGAACTAACGTGCGAGGTAGGATTCGCGAAAGGATCGGATGAAGAAGCGACGAAGCGTCGCGACGGAGGCGGGCACGGCGGCCCGCCCCACTGGATTCAAACCAACTGGACCAGGAATTTTATTCTAATTAGTGGGGCGGGCCGCCGTGCCCGCCTTCCCTTGCGTAACTACGCAACTCCTTTCAGCGCTGAGCCTCCGTGCTGCGGTTTACCTCCATCCAGGCCTTGATCAGGTCGTCGGCTTCGTCGGGCTCGAGACGGCCGTCCTTGACTGCGGCCAGTATTTCCAGGATTGCATCTTCGCGACTCAGCTTTGCGGTTGCGCCGGGAGCGAACCGTGCCGACCGGCTATCGGCGGCCGGCTTTTCAGGATCCGACTGAGTAGTCGACTGAGTATTTGACTGAGTAGTGCCCGCCGCTTCATCGTGCGAACGATTGCGCACGTCGTGCGCAGCTTCGCGGATCTTGTCGCGCATCTCGCGCGCCGCCTGCCGCACCCGATCGCGCATCTCATGGCGCGCCTCGCGCGAGCCGCCGCGGACCGCATTGGCGACGAGGTCGCCTATTTCCTTGCCGAGTTTCCCGAGCCGTTCGCCGACGTCGCTCGGCACCCGCTCTTCGATATCAGCGATCGCGCGTTCGACCTCGCGCAGTCCCTCGCTGACGCTGCGTTTCACGTCGCGGGTGACTTCGCGCACGATTCCGCTGGAAAGGCCGCCGCTCTCGGCGACGAACTGGCCGGCGGCGTCGAGCACACTGCGCACGAAGGCGGGAATTTCGCCGCCAAGCTCGTCGGCGAGATCCTCGAACGGAGCGGCAAATGCGCCGGCGGCGCGCGAGCGATAGCCGCGGCCGGAGAAATCGCGCTCGCGCGCGTCGGCATTGGCGACGATCACGTCGGCGCCGCGCGTCTCGACCGCGATTTTCGTGCGCGCGCCCGCGGCCGGATCGGGTCCGATCGGACCGTGCGCATGATTGCGGTCGATCCATTTGAGCGCGGCGTCGTCGATGCCGTAAGTGCGGATTCGACCCCATCCGGCCGACGCGTCGAGCTCGAGCGAGGCCGCAGCGTCCACTTCGATGTTGACGCGGCCGCGGCTGCGAACGCTCCACGTTTTATCGGCAGGAAACGGGCCCGCGAGATCGACGGCGCCGCTTACATCTTCAAAATTGAGCGAGCCCGCGACGCGGCTGATGCGCGCGTGGCCGCCGACGAAGCCGACCGCGACTTCGCCCGCGACGCCGTCGGCCGCGAGCTTGCCGCCGATTTTGCCAATCTCCAGACCGCCCGACAGGTTCGAGGCGCGGACCCGACCGCCGACGACGCCCGCCTCGGCGTGAGCGGCGTCTTCGATTTCGAGATGGCCGCCGATAACTCGCGCGATGAACGGTGCCTTGAGGCCGAACAATCGCGCGCCGCCGGCGATTTTTTCGATTGCCACTTCGCCGTCAATCGTGCGGCATTCGAATTCGCCTGAAACGTGGCTGAAGGTGATCGCGCCTGCGGATTCAACCGAGAGTGCGCCGCGAACCCTGAGGCCTTCGACCGCGCCGGCTTCCTTGATGCTGACGTTGCCGCTGACCGTATCGCGCATCGAGATGGCGCCGATGCGCCGCGCATGCAGATTGCCGCGCACGCGCGAGACGACCAGTGGCGTCGATAGATCGGCGAGGTCGAGGTTGCCGGCGACGTCTTCGATTTCGACGGTGACGCCGGCGGGGACCGCGACGGTCGCATTGTCGCGCAGCGTCACTTCGGCGACGCCGGCGCTCGTGCTGACGCGCGGCGTGGTGCCCGAATCTATTTCAACCGCGGTACGACCTGAGGCGGCCGAGCCGGCAATTTTCAAATTTCCGGCGGCGCGCAGGATGCGTACTGATTCAACTCCTTCGAGCGTCGAGATAGCCATGGCGGATTTCCTCCGTTGAGATTTCTACTCGTTCAACTGTCTTTGGTGCGGGGTTCGTTGAGCGCGGCGAGCGCTTCCTCGGGCGTGAGCTTGCCGCCTTTCAGATCGGCCAGCACGGAGCGACGCCGCGAGCCGCCCTCGTCGGCGGTCGAAGTCTCAGGCGCGGATTTGGCGGAGTAGCCGAGCGCGGCGATGACATCGTCAAGGCGCGCGCGCACGGTCGGGTAGGAGACGCCGAGTTCGCGCTCGACCTCGCGGATGATGCCGCGATTCTTGATAAAGACCTCTATGAAATCGATTTGCGCGCCGGTCAGCTTGAGGAGTGCAGGAGGAGCGAACTCGCCTTCGATAGAGATTGCGCAATCAGGGCAATCGAGCCGCGTAACAGTAAGATTGCCGTCGCATGAGGGACATTTGAGAATTATTGGCCTCATCGAGGTCTACTTTCGATCTAAATATTAACTTTGTCAAGTACAAAATTAAGATTATTAAGAATCAGGCCTGCAAGAATGCCGAGCCCGGGAAAAGCAACCAGATAGAAAGGCCTTAGGATGCGGAATGCTGTTGGCTAAGGCAGTGGACGGAGCCAAGTCCCCAGACCAGGTCGGTCGATGGGACGCCCACTACGCGGCGGCCGGGGAAGAGTCGCGCTAGTGTTGCGGATGCGACGGCGTCGGTCGGGGCGTCGAAGGTCGGCATCAGGATGCCACCGTTCGCGATATAGAAGTTCGCGTACGAGGCGGGCAGGCGGGTGCCGTCGTGGATGAGCGCGGGGGGCATCGGGAGTGTTTCGATTTTGAACGGACGGTCGTCTTGATCACGCATCGCGCGGAGGCGCGCGAGGTTGTCCTCGAGTACGGCGTAGTTGACGTCGGCGGGATCGTGCTCGAGCACCGTGACGATCGTGTCGGACGCGACGAAGCGCGCGAGGTCGTCGATGTGCCCGTCGGTATCATCGCCGGCGATTCCTTCGCCGAGCCACAGCACGTTGCTCACGCCGAGATAGGTACGAAGGTAATCCTCGATATCGGCGCGGCTCAGCGTGGGATTGCGGTTGGGGTTGAGCAGGCATGACTCTGTCGTCAGCACCGAGCCGGCGCCGTTGACGTCGATCGAGCCGCCCTCGAGCACGATGCCCGGCTCGATCACCTCGAAGCCGTAGCGAAGCCCAAGCTTCTGCGGGACGATGTCGTCGAGATCGAATGCGCCGTACTTTTCACCCCATGAGTTGAAGCGCCAGTCGAGTGCGATCTGATTTGGACCGCCAGCCGCCGCGTTGGCGAGACGATTTACGAAAATCGGTCCGTGGTCACGCGCCCATGCGTCGTTGTTCGGCAGGTGAAATATGTCGATCGGCATCAGCGGGCCGGGTGCTTCACTTTCTGTACGGCTGGCAGCGTCGGCAATCATCGCGCGAACGTCATCGAGCTCCTTCTCGGCCGGGACCATCAGCCGGACTGGCTCGAAGCGCGCGATCTTCGCGACCATCTCCGCATAGATCGGCGGGATGATGTCGAACTTGCCCGGCCACGTCTCGCGATTGTGCGGCCAGGCGAGGTAACACGCGAGATGCGGAGCCCATTCGGGCGGCATCCGATAACCCGCGAGAACGCGGCGATGCTCAGGCGATATGCTCACGGCTACGAACGATAGCGGCGCGTCAGATCGGCGTAGGCGTCGATGCGGCGGTCGCGCAGGAAGGGCCAGTTGCGGCGGACCTGCTCGATCTTCGCGAGGTCGCATTCGGCCAGCAGCGTTTCCTCGGCGGTGGCGCTCGCGCGCGCGATGATTTCGCCGAACGGATCGGCGACGAACGAGTCGCCCCAGAATTCAAGCTCA
>JBEKLS010000171.1:0-9316 GCA_050010075.1 Binatus sp. (SeqCode)
CCGTAAGGAGAACCGATCCCGCTCTGGTTGCCGTTAATTTCGGCGATGGGCGTAGCGTCACCGTTGCTGCCCGGGGCATAGACGTTGATGCTCCCGGGGCCGGCTGGACCACAGACAGTACACTCATCGTAATCCCTGCATTCCACGGGACCCTCGTTGGTCACATAGATGTCTCCGCTGTGATCAACGGCGATTGCCGAAGGCGACGCAAGCTTGGTAGCAGGACCGCTGATGACGGCGATAGGCTTCGCATTGAAGCTGCCGGTTCGATATACGGCGACGCTGTCGGGGCCGGTCTGGTGGCACGATCGCCCTTTACACTTCAGGCCGCCTTGATTTGCTATATAGAGAGCGCCGCCCGGACCGACTGCCATGCCGGTCGCAGAGTTCTTTCCGTTCTGATCGATGTTGAGCGTGGCGTTCGGCATCACATCGCCATTGCTACCCGCCGGATACACCGTGACGGCATCGCCGCTATTCAGCACATAGATGTTGCCGGTGGAATCCAGTGCAATTCCGAACGGGTAAGAGAGTTCGGTGTTGTCTCCAGCGATCGTGGCGATAGGCGGACCGGTGGCAAAGCTGCCGGCGGAATAGATGGTGATACTGCCGTCTTCCGTGGCGCCGCCGAGCTCGTTCGCCACGTAGATGTTCCCCTTGGAATCCACTGCAATGCCAGAAGCGTAATCGATTCCGGTGTAACTGCTGGTGATCGTTACGGTTGGTACTGCATTGCCGCTGCTGCCGGCCGGATAGACGGTTACGCTGCCACGTTCGCTTGACTCGACGTAGTTGTTCGATACGTAGATGTTCCTACCGGAATCCAGCGCGATGCCAAACGGTCCGTACAGGCCAGTATCGGCGCCGGCGATGGTCGCAGTAGGGGAGACGTTGCCGTTACTGCCGGCTGGGTAAGTATTGATGCTGTAGCCGACTTCACTTACGTAACCCTCCGCATACAGGTTCCCGGCGGAGTCCAGCGCGATGCCTTGTGGATAGTCGAGGTCTGTATTCTCACCGGCAATAACGTCGATCGGCGCCGCGTTACCATGGCTGCCGGCCGGATAGACAGTGATGCTGGCGCTGGAGGGATTACTTCCGGCATTGGCCGTTTCGGCGTTACCAACATAGACGTTCCCGCTCGAATCCAGTGCGATGCCGATGGGGTAAGACAGTCCCGTCGCAGCGCCGCTGATGGTGGCGATCGGCGCTACGTTCCCGTCGCTGCCGGCAGCATAAACTGTGACCCTGCCCCGATCGTTTCTTTCGTGCCGCACAACGGGGCCACCCTCTTCGTTGGCGACGTAGATGTTTCCCTGTGAGTCCACCGCGACGCCGGTAGGGCTATCAAGCAGGGTTTTGGAGCCGGCGATTGAAGCGACAGGAGCCTCGTTGAGAAGGCCGGTGCTGGTCGCCAGCGGCGGATATACAGTGATGCTGCCCTTGGGATATTGCGCGCTGTTCAACACGTAGATCTTTCCGCCCGCATCCAAGGTGATCGCGGCTGGACTCGCGAGCCGGGTGTTGGAACCGCCGATTACGGCGATCGGTGGCACGTTGCCGTTGGCGTCCGCCGCATAGACCGTGACCGTGTTGGTCGCGCGATTTGTCACGTAGATCCTGCCGCTTGCGTCTCTGGCAATGCCACTGGGAGCGGCCATATCGGGCGTCACAGCGATTGGCGCTACATCGCCGTTGCTGTCGGCCGGGTACGCGGTCACCTCGAACTGATTGGCAATGAAGATTGTATTGCCGTTGGTTCCGGCAGCCGCGCCACCGACGGGTCCGATCGCGGCAAGCAGCAGACCGGCAACAGCCCAAGCCTTGGCGACTCTCATCTCCCCCTTACCCGCAATCTCCATTTGGAAACGCGATGCAGACTGGCACCGAGACACGCGGTTAGCAAGCGAAGAGCTGACTCAGGGCAGCGGGACGAACGAGCACGGCGTCAACTTTTTCTTTGGCCCGTAACAGGCGCTGAAACCGTCGAAGGTCGAGTTCAGCTCCGACACATTCGACGACTCGCCATGGGGATCGCGCATCACGATACTCTCGGCGTCCGTGAGGTTGGCGGTGACGCCATTGGTCACCGACTGGTCGAACGTCGTGGTGTCGAAATCCGCGAGCGGCACGATTTTACGCCCGCTGGAGGGAGCCTCTTCAATCCATTCCGCCGAAAGATTCGAGGAGTTGTAGTCGAAATCCTGGCTCCAATTCTGGGTGGTGGTCTCGTTCGTCATCGAAAGCGTCCATCTCTGGCTGCCCGTGCAATCGCCATCACAGGTCAGTGACGCGGTGATCACGTCGCCGGGATTCACCACCAGCGAGGTGTTGATCGATGGACCCGGCAGCATCTCGTACCAGGCGAAATATTGTGTCGCCTTCTTGCTCTCCGCCACCTGCGTGGTGCCGAGCTGAATCAGAGTTCCATCGACGTGCTTGCATTGCATAGTTTCGCAAAAGCCGCCGATCCCGACCCAATTTGACGAAACCGCGAGCTTCTTCTTGAAGACCACCGTAGGAACCACCCAAGTCGCCTGCGCGGAGACGTAACCTTCGCCCGTCGCGAAATCCGCCAGGACGTAGCCAGACCAGTTGGTGCTGATAAACTGAGCTTCCCTGGCCAGCAGCGCGTTGCCATTTGCGTCGGGAACCACCTCGATGGGGGCGTGCTTCGCCGCGACGATTGACGCGCGGCCGGGATCGAGTCGGGAATGCCCTGCTTCTCCGGACAACGTTGCCGCGACCAGCGCGAGGGCGAGGGCGCAGACCGCGATCGGAAATGTTATTGACGACCTATTGATTGAATTCACGGACGACCACCTCAACATCTCATCAACTCAAAGTCAACGTTCATTTTTATCAGTTGCCGCGTTCCGGCGTGGGACCCTCGGGCTCGAACTGCACCTTTTGACCCGCGAAGATTGCCTCGAACGAAAGTTGCGCACTCGAGGAGCCGGCGGTCACGACAATTCCGTACGTGCCCGGATGCGGCAGCGACATGTTGATATTGATGGCGACCGGGATTTTTATCGACGCCGTTTTGGGCACGTCCGGCGCGGGCTGGCCGGTTTCGACCTGGCCCTTCATTTCGGGGACTATCGGAACTCCGCTCTCGTCGGCGATCGCGACGTTCAGCGGGTACTTCATCCCGATTTCCGCGGTAGTGAACCCCAGCCCAATCGCGACTGCAAATTGAACCGGCGCCGGGTAGCTGGCCGCTCGAAACAGGTTCCATCCGCCGCCAAGAACAAAAACCTTGCCGCCAACCGCCTGCGCCGCATCGGCGAGCAAAGCATATTCGATTTTCATTTTTTCAGACCTCCAAACTTCAGACGCTCCATAGCAATACGCGGATACAGCCGGTGTCAATCGGCAACGGCTCGTACTAATGAGACGCGCGCGTCAGCTCGGACTCGGCGGCGGACTGCGCGTTCAGGACGCGCACGATGTTCTGCGCCATGAAGGTGCTCAGCAGTTTCTCGCGCGCCGCGGGACCGAGCTTGCGCGCATGGCGGCTGACCTCGGCGCAACGCTCGAGCATCGCAGCCTCGAGCGGCCGGAAATGCTTCCATACGATCGGCGCGAGGCGCTCGGGCGCAATCGCAACCAGATCTTGAATCGTTCTGAAACGCCACCACGGCGAGTCGGCGGACGGTTTCTCTCCGCCGGCGGCAAGCACCGGCGGCATCGTCCCGGCCACGAACAGCGGAAACGCGATCGAGGTGCACGGCGCCGCGAGCGACGCCCATAGCACCGGAATCGTGTCCGCATCGGGCGCGGGAATTTCGGCGACCATGCTCGCCGTCGTGCCCGAGACCGAGCCGTGCATGCATAGCGTCGGCGAGTCGTCGCGCGTCGCGGCGATGGCGACGGCGGCAGGCGGCATCTCGCCGCGCGCGCCGTGGTCGCGCAGAATCGCAAACATCTCGCGGATAGTGCGGCGGCCGTTGCGCGATAACAGCTCGCGGCTGCGCGCCAGGCGTCCGCGCGCCGTCAGCGGATCGCTTTTGTCCTTGCCGGCGTTGCGGCTCGAATACGCGGCGGCGAAGTCGAAGGTTGACGCACCGTCGCACCATCCGCGATCGCGCGCATAGCTTTCAACGTCCACCGAGCCGAGGTCGCCGGTTTCGATCGTCAAGCGATTCGAAATGCACGCGCGCTCCTCGACCCGGCGCGCAATCCATTGGCGGCCGGAACTCTCGAGCACGAAAGCGTCGGCATGATCGGCGACGATAAATCCGCCGCAGTAGCGGAAATCAACGTCATACTGCGCGGAACCGCCCTGCCCGTATCGCGCGATCAATCCGCCGATAACTTCAGTCGCCTCGCGCGCAGTCTTCGAGCGCTCGAGCCCGAGCCGCACGAGATCCATCCCGAGCAGGCCGGTCGCAGGCAGCGTCTCGCGCGTCAGCACCGCCTCGTTGCCAATCGCGACCCCGTATTCGTTGAGCCCCTGCTCGAAACCCCACAGCCAGAAGGGCCGCGAGCCGATCACGGCGGCAGTCCCGGCGACTTGCGGAATTTCGAGATACTGGCAGTGGACGCTAGCGCCCTCGGGATTCACCCGATGCGGCGCCTGCGCCAGAGGCTGGCATTCGCGCGGCGCGCGGTCGGAGTTCTTCGCAAGGATAGTCGCACCGGCGCGCGTATGCGGCGCGAGCACGACCATCGTGTCGCAGGAGGGAAGAGGGGACGCAGCCATGAGGAACGTAATTGTATGTGAAACCCGCCGTGGGTTTCACACATCCCTGGGCCGGGGTAACCCCTGCACCTAGCATTAAGAAAGAAAGGATGCGGGACTCCGTCCCTATTAGAACTTTTTGCGGTGCACGCCTCCGACTCTTACCTCGCCCGTTACGTTGTATGGACCGGACTGATCGTTTACGGGTGATCGGACTGATCGTTTACACATGGTCGAGAGGAGGGCGCAGGTCAATAGTTCGGATAACCGAATGGGCGAAGAGCAAGTGGAAAACGCCATCGGTTAGAGTCGGGCGGATTGCGACGGGCAAGCCGATGAAGGCTTTGCCGACTTTGAATTGACGGCCGTGAAAGCGGATCTCGGCGTCGGCCTGCACCTTACTGACCCTGAGATCGGACGCGTATTCCACCGGTGGGAGGCGTTCGGGGAAAGCGCGCGGACTCGGCCGATAGCGTGAGGCAGGCGGCTCCAGGGCCAGCGCCTGATGAGGCCGCACGAAGTTATAGATTTCTCGCCAAGCGTCGAACTCGCGCTGCGCTTGGGCGAGATCGCGGAACTCGCGGTCGTGCAGCAGCTCCAGCCGCAGGGTTCGATGGAAGCGCTCGTCCTTGCCCTGGGTCTGAGGATGACGCGGTCGGCCATGAAAGACCACAATGCCCAGGCGCATGAGCCAGACTTCCAGGGAGCTGTAGGCCTCGGTGCCCGCGGTGCCGAACGGCGGTCCGTTGTCGGCCAGGATGCGCAGCGGCAGGCCGTAGGTCCGGAACACCGCGCTTAGCCGCTGGCGCGCAGTGACTTCGCGCTCATTGGCACAAGCGCTCAGTCCCACCGCGAAGCGCGAATGATCATCCAGCACGGTGAGCGGATGGCAGCGGCCATGGCGCAACGCGAAGTGCCCTTTGTAGTCCATCTGCCACAGTTCGTTGGGCGCCGCGTATTCGAAGCGCCGGGGCACCGCGCCGTCGCCGGTCGGCGCTCGCGAGACCAGCAGGTTATGGCGCCTTAAGATAGCGCTGACGGTGCTCACGCTCGGCAGTGGTGCCGGCAGCGCGTCACTCAACAGCTGGCGCAGCTTGCGTGGACCCCACACCGGATACCTGCGACGCAATGCCAGCACTTGCTGCTCGAGTTCCGCGCTGCTGCGCCGGGGCTGGCGATGCGGTCGATGCGAGCGGTCCTCAAGCCCCGCCATGCCTTCGCGCGCGTACCGCTCCATCCACTTGTAGGCGGTCGGCGCGCTTACCCTGAACCGTCGACACAACTCACGGATGCTGAGCCCCTCCTGCTCCGCTAACTTGACCAATTCAAACCTGATCGCCACTGCTGATCCTCCCATCCTCGGCATCGCTTTCCTCCTGCACCGAGGTGTAAATGATCAGTCCGATCAGGTGTTAACCATCTCTCCGGTCCATACAAATTAACGGGAGAGGTAAAGAAATTTCACATTGGATTAGGTTCCCCTTGCCATTGACGCATGCGGCGCCACTCTTGGTAGATTAGAACCCATTCTATTTTCTGCTCCGGGAGGAACCGCCGTGGACGCTCGCGAGATCAATCTGCTCGACCCACTCATTTTCGAGAACAAGGTTCCGCATGAGTGGTTCACCTGGCTGCGGCACCAAGCGCCCATCTTCAGGCATCCCGAGCCGGGCGGTCCGGGATTCTGGGTGATCACGCGCTACGACGACGTGGTCGAAGTGGGCCGCGACGGCGTCACCTATTCGTCCGAGCAGTCGCGCGGCGGCGTGGTCGCGCTCGAAGACACGGAGGCGGCGGCCGATATATCGGCGCAAGGCCGCATGATGCTCACGATGGACGCGCCCGATCACACGCGCTACCGCTCGCTGGTAAATCGCGGGTTCACGCCGCGCATGATCAACGCGCTCAGCACTCACATCCGCGAGATGGTGACGAAGATTCTCGACCCGGCGCTCGAGCAGCGCGATTGCGATTTCGTCACCGACGTCGCGGCCGAGCTGCCGCTCCAGGTGATCGCGGAGATGCTCGGGGTGCCGTTCGAGGATCGGCACAAGCTCTTCGAATGGAGCAACCGGATGATCGGCAGCAAGGATCCCGAGTACGCGGTCAGCCAGGACAAGGTCCAGCAGGCGGCGATCGAGATGTACATGTATTCCAACGAGCTGGCGAAAAAACGGCGCGAGGAGCCGCGCGACGATATCGTCACCGCGCTGCTCAAGGCGGACCTCGACGGCGACTCGCTCTCGGAGATGGACTTCAACGTGTTCTTCCTGCTGCTCGCGGTGGCCGGCAACGAGACGACTCGCAACGCGATGTCGCACGGGATGCATGCGCTGATCGAGCATCCTGAGCAGTTCGCGATGCTCGCCGATAACCCCGCGCTGGTGCCGACGGCCATCGAGGAAATCCTGCGGTGGGCGTCGCCGGTGATGTTCTTTCGGCGCAACGTCACGCGCGACACTGAGCTGCGCGGGCAAAAGTTGAAGCCGGGCGACAAGGTCAGCATCTGGTACATCTCGGCCAATCGCGACGAAGAAATTTTCCCCGACCCGTTCAGCTTCGACATCACGCGCACGCCCAACCAGCACGTCGCGTTCGGCGGCGGCGGGCCGCACTTCTGTCTCGGCGCCAGTTTGGCGCGAATGGAAATGAGCATCCTGTTCGAGGAGCTGGTGAAGCGCGTTGCGTCGGTCGAGCGCATCGGCCCGGTCAAGCGCCTGCGCTCGAATTTCATCAACGGGCTCAAGCATCTGCCGGTGCGCATCACGCCGCGCGCGCGCAAAGCGGCCTGAGCGGAATCCGCGGCGAGGCGTCACATGGCGTCGGATTCGGAGCGTCCGCTGGCCGGCGTCCGCGTGATCGATCAAGCGGACGAGAACGGCGAGCTATGCGGCCGGCTGCTGGCGGACCTCGGCGCCGAAGTGATTCGTGTCGAGCCGCCGGGCGGAGCAACGTCGCGTCGCATGCCACCGTTTCACGACGACGCCAGCCTGTATTTCGCGGTGCGCAACCTCGGCAAGAAGAGCGTCGCGTTTGACGTTGATTCTGCTGACGGGCGACGGCGACTCGACGACCTGCTCGACGCGGCCGACGTGTGGATCGACTCGCATCGCGGGGGCGATCTCAATCATCGCGAAGTACTCGAGCGTCATCCTGGACTCATTATTACTTCGATCACCGCCTTCGGACTGACGGGACCGTATCGCGACTACGCCGCCACCGACGCGGTGCTGGTCGCGATGTCGGGTTTGCTCTTCCGCTCCGGCGTGCCGGGCAAGCCGCCGCTGTTGCCGCCGGGCGCGATCGCGTATGACATCGCGGGCACGACCGCGGCGTTCGCAACGGCCGCCGCATTGTGGGACCGCGCGAAGACCGGACGCGGGCAGCATCTCGATGTCTCCGTGATGGAGGCGGCGGCGCAGACGTCGGATTGGGCGCTGCCAAATTTCAGCGCGAGCAAAGCGCGCGGCGGCTCGTACTACGAACTTCGATCCGGCTCCGCGCCCGTTTACACGATGTACCCCTGCGCCGACGGCTACGTGCGCCTGATCATTCTGAATCGTCGTCAGTGGCGGGCGATGCGCGCGTGGCTCGGTGAGCCTGAAGTCCTGCAACCGGATCATTTCGATCACCTGCTCGGGCGCATGTCGATTCAGACAGACATTCTCGATCCGCTGTACGCCGAATTTTTCAAGGACAAGACCAAAGTCGAGCTGGCGCGCGAGGCGCAGCGGCGCGGCCTCGCGATGACGCCGGTGCTGAGTCCCGATGAAGTGCTGGCGGCGGATCATTTCGCGGCTCGCAACACTTTTCGCAATGCCGAAGTGGCGGACGACGTCACCGGTCGTGCCGCCGACGGCTTCTTCATCCTCGACGGACGCCGGCTTGGCTTCACCGGCCGCGCGCCCAATGTCGGCGAGCACAATCGCGACACGCTCGCGCCCATCGCCAAGTCCGCGCCGGCCGCGAACGCCGCGCAACGCGGGCGTCCGTTCGCCGGACTGCGGGTGCTCGATTTCGGAATCGGCGGCGTCGGCGTCGAAGCGGGCCGGCTGCTGGCCGAATACGGCGCCGACGTAATCAAAATCGAGACACGCGCGCATCCCGACTTCATCCGTGCGATTTTCGGCACCGAGATGAATCCTTCGTTCGCCTCGTCGAGCCGATGCAAGCGCAGCTTCGGCGTCAACCTGCGCACCGAGCGCGGCCTCGCGATCATCAAACAGCTCATCGCGGTTTCCGACCTGGTTATCGAGAACAGTTCCACCGGCACGATGGAAAAAATCGGCCTCGGTTTCGAGCAGATGCGCGAAATCAATCGGCGCATCGTGCTCGCCTCGAGCCAGCTCATGGGCGCGACCGGCCCGTGGAAAGACTGGATCGGATTCGGCCCGAACAGCCGCACCGCGGGCGCGATGACCTGGCTGTGGAATTTTCCCGAGGGCGGGATGCCGCCGGGTTCGGGCGCGATTCATCCCGATCATCTCGCGGGACGCGTGCTGGCTCTGGGAGCAGTCGCGACGCTGCTCGCGCGCGAGCGCGACGGCGTCGGCGGCCATCTCGAAGTGGCACAGGTCGAAGTCATCATCGGGCTGCTCGCCGATCTGATGTTGAAGGCGGCGCTCGAGCCGG
>JBEKLS010000172.1:0-9225 GCA_050010075.1 Binatus sp. (SeqCode)
GCGCGCAGCATCAGCGGCCCCGGTCCCGAGATTCTCAACATCCCGCTCACCTCGTTCAGCACTTTCATCCTGCTGATGAGTTCGCTGCTGATGGTGCTGGCGCTCGCGGCGACGCAGCGCGGCGACCAGCGCTGGGAGCGAATCTGGCTCGGCGGCACAGTGCTGTTCGGCCTGATTTTTCTCTGCGGCCAGGTTTACGAGTTCACCAGCTTCATGCACGAGGGCATGGGCCTCACCACCAACTTGTTTTCGCAGTCGTTCTTCGTGCTGGTCGGATTTCACGGCGCGCACGTCGCGATCGGCGTGCTGTGGTTGTCAGTGCTGCTCGTCGCTGCGATGACCGGCAACCTTGGCAAGTCGCGCGCGTTGTCGGTCGAGCTCGCCGGACTCTACTGGCATTTCGTCGACGTCGTGTGGATCATCATCTTTACTCTCGTCTATCTGATGCAGGCGGTGCCAGGAGCATGAGCGATATTGCGGATGCCCACAGCAGTCAGGTTCATCCCGGCGCAGCGACCTACCTGATTATCGCCGCGTTCCTCGTCGTGCTGACGGCGATGGAAATCACCGTCTTCTACGTGCATGCGCTGCGGCCCGTGCTGGTGCCAGTGCTGATCGTGCTGGCCGCCGCCAAGTTCGCACTGGTCGCGATGTTCTACATGCACTTGAAGTACGACGGCTGGCTGCTGTCGGGAGTGTTCGTCTTCCCGCTGATGATTGCGACGGTGCTGATGGTCTCGCTGATCCTGCTATTCACGTATCTGTCGCATCACCTGGCGCCGATTGGATAGCGAACATCGTTGACGATGGATATCTTCGGCGAACATCCGAGCATACCGATAGGCATCGCGGTTTTGATCGCGACTTACCTCGGCGCGTGCCGCGTTGCGGGACGCCGGCCGACGCAGCGCCAGGCAATGTGGTTTGCGATCGCGATGGGCGTGATTCTTTACGCGCACAGCGAGCTCGACGAACTCGCGGACGCGCGAATCTTCTCGATGCACATGCTGCAGCATCTGATGGAGACGTTCGTCATTCCGCCGCTGCTCCTGCTCGGGACGCCGGGCTGGATGATCAGGCCGTTGGTCCTCAGCCGGCCGATCAAGCCCATCGCGCGCCTGTTCACCAGGCCGGTAGTTGCGTTCCTGGTGTTTTCGGCGGTCTTTGTCACCGCGCATTTCCCGCTGATTTTCGATCGGATGTGCCGCGACGAGGATTTTCACATTTTTCTGCACCTGCTCTTCATGGCGTCCGGCGTCCTGCTGTGGTGGCCCATCCTGAGCCCGCTGCCCGAGCTGCCGCGGCTGCCATATCCGGCGCAAATCCTTTACCTGTTCCTGCTGATGATCCCGATGACCGCGGTGGCCGCGCCGATCACGCTCGCGACCCGCGTGATTTACCCGTGGTACACCGAGGGCGCGCACGGATGGGGCCTCAAGCCGATCGACGACCAGGTGCTGGGCGGCCTTATCATGTGGGTCGGGCAGGGCACCTACCTGATGATCGTCTTCACCTTCATCTTCTACAAATGGTCGCAGCTTGAAGACCGCGATACTCCCGTCGTGCCCGCGTCCGCGGCGCCGGCGCTGCGCGTGGTGAGGGCGCGTTGATGACGCTTGCCGGGTGCGGATCTTGTGCGTTAGTACTTGATCAATGGAACACTCGAGGACGCGGATTATCATCGACGGAGCGGTCGCCGGGCTTATCGGCGCGTTCGTTGTCGCTTTCTGGTTTCTGATCTTCGACGTTATTCGCGGCCATGCGCTGGAAACGCCGGCGCTGCTGGCCGCAACCATCCTGCACGGCTCGCATAGCCACGAAGTTTTCCATGGGCTGAAGCTGCTCGCGCTCGAATACTCGCTGATCCATTTTGCCGCCTTCATCGCCTTCGGCATCGCCGGCGGCTTGCTGCTCGAGGCTTGCGAGA
Organism: Binatus sp. (SeqCode); assembly: GCA_050010075.1. GTDB lineage: Bacteria > Desulfobacterota > Binatia > Binatales > Binataceae > Binatus. The sequence goes on from JBEKLS010000172.1 coordinate 1,928, forward strand.
CCGAACCGTCGCTGCTCTTCTCGCTGGCGATTTTTTTCGTCGCCTTCGAAGTGTTCTTCATTGCGGTGGTGCTGTTCCTCGGCCCGAACGTGATGGTCGAGCTGACCTGGTGGGGCATCATCGTCGGCAACCTGCTCGCGACGGGCGCGATGCTGTCATATTTTTTCTGGCGGCATCCCGCGCTCGCGTTCGATCTGCTGGGCGGATGGATCGGGGTCGCGCGCGAAGGCATTACCGCCGGCCTGATCGGCGGCATCGTCGTCGCCATCTGGTTCATGGGCTACGACCTCGCCTCGGGCAATTCGTTTCACACGCCGGCGATCCTGGGCGCGATGGTGTTTCACACCGACGGCGTAGGCGACAGCGTCAAGGCTACGCTGCCGCTCGTACTCGGCTATACGATTCTGCATTTCTTCGCGTTCGTGACGTTCGGCCTCGCGCTCGCGATTCTGCTGGCCGCCTCCGAATGGGAACCGTTCATGGTGCTCGGCGCGCTGCTGCTGCTGGCAGTGTTCGAGGTTTTCTTCGTCGGTTTCATCTCGCTGATCGATCAATCGGCGCTCGAGTCATTGGGATGGTGGAAAATCGTCGCGGGAAATATTCTCGCGCTGATTGCGATGGCGACCTACTTCATCCGCGGCCATCGCGGACTCGGCGTCAAGCTGGTCGAACGATGGGCGATGCTCGATCACGAAGGCGCCGAGATGGGCGACCTGCCGCACGCGCATCACAAGCACGAACCCGGCAATCATCCCCTGCAGTGACGCCCGGCGTGGGCTTCTGCATCCTTGATGGCGAGACTTCGTAAGGCGGCGCGGATTTGGGGGAATCCCAAATCTCGCGCGATCGGCGAACGCGTGCTGTTCGTGTCTGACGACCGCCTGTTCACGATCGATCCGCCGGCGATGTTCGGTCGCCGCGCGCCGGTCGAAATCGAGATCGGCGCGGGTAAGGGCGAGTTCATCATCGAGCGCGCCGCGGAGTTTCCCGAACGCGATTTCATCGCGGTCGAACTCTCTTCCACGATAACGCGGGTGCTGGCCGTACGCTGCGGCCGGGCGGGCCTCGACAATTTGCGCGTCGTGCGGATGGACGCGCGCACTCTCGTCAACCTGATGCTGCCTGACGCGAGCGTCGGCGCCTACCATATCTACTTTCCAGACCCCTGGCCGAAGGAGCGCCACGTCAAGCATCGGCTCTTCACACCGACCCTCGTCACCAGCCTGTTCCGCACGGTCGAGCCCGGCGCGACTGCGTATATTGCGACCGACGTGCGCGATTACTCCGCCGAGATTTTCCCGATGATGATCGCGGCGGGATTTATCCGGGCCGTCGAAGCGGCACCCGGCGCGGCGCGGACCGGGTTCGCGCGGAAATATGTTGCGGCTGGTAAGCCCGTTTATTCGGGGGCGTTTCGAAGGCCTGCGCGGGGAACTTGATTTAATGTGAAACCCACGTGGGTTTCACACTTCCTTCGGCAGGGCTGACCCCTGCACCCAGTGTTCGGAACGGCGAGTCCGAAAATAACTGAATCTGTTGATTTATCGCCTGTCTGGCGCGAATCGGAGATCGGGCTTGGATTGCAATGCCGGACAGGCTTGTTTAACCTTTTTTTGCCTCTAAGATGAAACGACTGCTTTTGATATTGGTGGCTTGCGCGCTGCTGCCTGCGGCTGCCTGCAGCTTGCGCCAGAAGCCCACGGGCGAGGACTACTACGCCCAGGGCCAACTTGATTTTGCGACCAAGGAATACAAGGCCGCTATCGAGAATTATCAGGACGTCATCGACAAGTTCCCATTCAGCCCGTATGCGGAAGATGCCGAGATGAAAATCGGCCTCGCATACTACCAGCAGAAGGACTACGCCGAGGCGATCGGCGCGCTCGACGATTTCCAGCGGATGCATCCGACGAGCAAAAATCTGGAGCTCGTCACCTATTACATCGGGCTGAGTTACTACGACCAGATGGGGCGCGAGGACCAGGATCAGGGCAAGACCTTGGCGGCACTCAAGCGCTTCCAGGAATTGGAAGAGCGCTTCCCCGAAGGCGACTTCGCCCAGCTGGCGCACGACAAGGTCGTGGTGTGCCGCGAGATGCTGGCGCGCAACCAGATGATCGTCGGCAACTACTATTATAAGCGCGCGAACTTCCGCGCGGCTGAGTCGCGATTTGCCGAGCTGCTGCAAAAGTATCCCGACACCCCGGTCGCGCCGGACGCGCTGTACGAGCTGGGCGTTTCGCTGGAAAAGGAAGGCAAGCGATACTCGGCAGCGCAGGCCTTCGCGGCCGTCGAGAAGCATTTTCCGGATTCCGGTTACGCCAAACGTGCGCACGTCGAGCTGGCCAAGCTCCATCAGCCGATCGACACGGAAGAAGATCCGCTTCCCCTGGTGCTGGCCGAGACCGGCTATGGCGGAAACCCCGATGACTCTACCGCCGACAAAGTAGTCGTGCGGCAGCGCTCCGAGATGAGTGGTACGCAGGTAGCGTCGGCCGCCAGCGGACCCACCTACGGCGCCGACGGACTGCCGAACCTCACCGCCGCCGCTTCGGCGTCATCCTCTGCGACATCGGCCGCGTTCAGTGCGCCGGATCCCTCGCAGCCCGATCTGCCGAGCAAAGCGTCCGCACCGGATATGATGCGGGCGCCTGCCCCGATTCTGCCGAAGCCCACCGGCAGCATAGCCGGCGCCGCCGATGCGCAGGCGCGCGCGATGACCGGGGCAGCGGCCGACGCGCCGCAACAGCCGGCGGCGCATCAGATGACTGACCCCGGTGAAGATCCTTCCGTACCGGTGGCCGTCGGCGGTTCCACCATGGCCGCCGCAAGCCAGCCTGAGCCGTCGCTACATGAGATGACTCCGCCGGGTGAAGTGCCGTCGACACCGCTGTCGCTGAGTGAGGCGCCGACCGCAGGTCCCGCGACTCTCAAGACAATCCGGTTGTCATCCAACGATCCGCCGCTGTCGGTGATTCTCGAACTCAGCGGGCCCGTCAGCTTCGACAAAAACCTCGAAAACAATCCCGACGGCTCGACCGCGACGGTCGTGCTCAAGGACGTGACGCCCGACTCGGGACTACAGACTCATCTTGTCTTCGACAAGTCGATCTTCAAGGATTGCAGTATCTCGAGCAGCTCGTCGGGGACGACTATCACCCTGAACATGCAGCCGGTTGCGCATTTCGCCGTGGTGCCGCTCGAGAGCCCGCCGCGCCTGCTGATGACCTTCACGCCGCAAGCGGGAAATCTGAAAACCAGCTCGGCTAACTGAACAGCTCGATCAGTTGAAGACCTGGTCGAATCTGATGTCCAGGAATTTCAGCACCACTTCGGCGTAGACCTTCAGTCCCCAGTAAAATCCCTCGACCGGCAGGCGCTCGTCGTTGCCGTGATAGAGCGATCCGAACGGCATGTTCGGTTCGAGCCGCACCGGGGAAAAGCCGTAACACGCCGCGCCGAGCTTCGAGTAGAACTTGCTGTCGGTCGCGCCGGGAATCATCCAGGGAATCGCAAGCGATCCGGGGTCGGCCGCCTCGACCGTCTCCTTGATCAGCTTGAACAGCGGAGTGTCGGGACTGGTCTCGGCCGGCGGCGCCGTCTTGAGCAGCTCGAAGGTCGGGTCGGGACCGACGATTTGGCGCAGCTCGGCCATGAAGCTTTCGGGATCCTCGCCGGGCAGCGTGCGCCCGTCGAGCACGATCGTCGCCTCGCCCGGAATCACGTTGTCCTTGTAGCCCGCGCGCAGAATCGTCGGCGAAACCGTGTTGGCGAGCATCGGCGCGAACAGCGGTCCCGGTGAATCCACCGGCACGCCCATCTCCTCGAGCGTCTTGCGCATGAACGGCGAAACCTTTTTGCGCATCGGCGTCCGCACGATGCGGGTGATCAGCTCGGAGATTCGCGAGATAGCGGTGTCCGTGCGCGGCATCGATCCATGCCCCGGCATCGCCGTCACCTTCATCTTGATCGTGACGAAGCCCTTCTCCGCCACCTGGATCGGGTAAAACTTCTTGTTCCTGAGATGGACGGTGAAGCCGCCGACTTCGTTCAGCACGTAACCGGCGCGGACCAGTTCGGGATGCCGCTCGACGAGAAACTTCGCGCCGAAATCCGATCCGGCCTCCTCGTCGGCCACCGCCGCCATTATCACGTCGCGATTCGGCTTGACGCCCGCGCGCTTCATCGCGGTCATCATCACCAGGTCCATCGCGCACTTGGATTTCATGTCGATCGAGCCGCGGCCCCACAGGCACCCGTCGTGGATTTCGCCGCTGAACGGCTCGCGGCTCCATCCTGCTCGCTCGACCGGAACGACGTCGGTATGCGACGACAGCAGCAGCGCCCCCGCCGACGAATCCGACCCCGCGTAGCGCGCGACCAGGTTGGCCCGCGTCGGCGCGCTCTCGCGGATCACCGATTCGATCCCGTGCGCGCCCAGCGCCTCTGCCAGGTAGTCCGCGGCTATTCGTTCGTTGCCGGGCGGGTTGGTGGTGTCGAACCGCACCAGCGCGCCGAGGCAATCAAGCGCTTCTTTCTGAAACGCCTGCCAGGAAATTGTCATCGAGACCCCCTTTCCCTTGTGTTCGTGTTTGTCATTGAATGCTACAACCTGTCACAACATGAACATAGTTATTTGAGCGTCGATTATTGCTACTAAAGCGATGCAAAGGAAGGACTTCAAGAGCGGCCGTTTTGCGGCCGCTGGCGTCGCCAGCTAACTGACGGTACCCTCGGCGCCAAGGTTACAGCCGTGAGCATAATTTGTGTCGAAAGAGTCATAGTCGCCGTGAGCGATCTGGCGGCGTCATGCGAGAATTGGCGGCGCGCCGGCTTCGCACTTGCGCGCGAGCAGTTCGACGGCGACGGCATCCGTATCGCGCGGATGGCCGCGGGCGCGGTCGAAATCGATCTCTGCTCGGTCCACTCCACCAAATCCCGCTCACCTCTGGCGGAAAATTTGCGCGAAGCGGCCGGCAATGGCAATGGCGGCGGCATCATCGGATGGGTCTGGGGCGTGAAAGGTGCGCCCGTCCCCGCCGATCGCGAATCGATTCTACTGCCCGGCCTGTCGCAAGCATCCGTTAAGGCGGCGATGCTTTCTTCGGGCCTGCCGGGCGTCGTTACCGCTTCAGCTCCAATCGATCTCGATATCGAGTCGCGCCGCCAGTCGCTCGCGCGGCTCTGCGGAATCAACGAAAACAGCGTCGACTTCCTCGAACATATCGTCGTGATGACTCCCGTGCTCGACGACGCGATCGCGGCCAACGAGGCGGTTGGCGTTCCGTGCAAGCGGATCCGCGAAATCGGCAACGGCGCGCGGCAGGCGTTCTTCAAGCTCGAGCAAACGGTGCTCGAAATCGTCGGGCCGGCGCGCGCGCGTCCCGGGTGTTGGGGACTGGCGCTCATGTGCTCCGACATCGCGCGGGCGGTTGCGACGGCGCGCGCAAATGATCTGCAGGCGACGGAACCGAAGCTCGCGATTCAGGGCGGCCAGATCGCGCGAATCGTCGATCCGCTCGACGGCGTCGCCATCGCGTTCATGCAAGCCGGTCCGCGCCGCGACGACTAAACAAGCCAATCAGCACAATACCACTGGGGTCTAGTAGGGCGGGCCGCCGTGCCCGCCACTCCGCGCTCAGGCGTCACTTGCCGCTGAAATTCGGATCGCGCTTGGCCATGAAGGCTTCGAGGCCCTCCTTGAAATCGCCGGAACGGAACAACACCAGTAGCTGCATCAGCACGTGATGCGTATGCGATTCGAAGTCCTCGCTTAGACCGTGGCGGAATAGCCGCTTCATCGCGCGAATCGCCAGCGGCGCGTTCGCTGCGATCTTCGCGGCCCAGCGCGACGCCTCCTCCATCAATTCTTCATGCCGCACGACCTTGTTCGCGAGTCCGAGCTCGACTGCGCGGGCGGGTCCGATATCATCGGCGATAAATCCGATTTCGCATGCGCGCGCCCATCCCACCAGCCGCGGCAGGTACCAGGTGCCGCCGCTTTCGGGCACGATGCCGCGTTTGGCGAACGCGGGCACCAGCTTGGCGCGGTCGCTGATCAACCGCAGATCGCATCCGAGCGCGAGATCGAATCCGTAGCCCGCCGCCGCTCCGTTGATCGCGCAAATCACCGGCAGGTCGATTCGATTCAGGGTGACGGTCGGCAGCTCGCGCGTGCTCACGTGCGACGCGCCCGGCGCGGCCAGGCCGGCGCCGATTCCGCGCCCCGCGGCGGTGTCCTTGAGATCGAGACCGCTGCAAAAACCGCGGCCTTCGCCCGTCAGTATGATCGCGCGGATTTTCGGGTCGCTGTCGAACTCCTTGAGCGCTTCACCGAGGTCATTGAGCATCGCGACGCTGATCGCGTTCATGCGATCGGGGCGATTGAGCTTCAAGATTCCGAGGTGATTGGTTTTTTCGACAAGTAGATCGGCCATGGCGTTCACTCCTTCAGCTGTTCTGAAAGTATAGCATCGCGGCGATTTAGCGAATGATGCGATACTGTGCAATTGTTAGTAGACTTTGCGGCGGAGCAAACTTATGAGCATCAGACACCTACCCGCGTCGGCTTCGGCTGACGAGATCTGCGCGGTGCTCGGCGAGGACGGATGCGTCGTCGTCGATCGCGTCGTGCCGCCCGAAGTCATGGACGAAGTCGCGGATGAGCTGCGGCCCTTCACCGAAGCGACGCCGCTGGGCCCCGACGATTTCAGCGGCCGGCGCACGCGCAGAACCGGCGGACTGATTGCGCGGTCGATGAAGAGCCGCGATCTCGTGATGAATCCGACAGTGCTCGGCGCGGTCGGCAAGATGCTCGGTCATGCGACCAGCTTTCAACTCCACCTCACGCAGATAATCGCGATCGGCCCCGGCGAGCCCGCCCAGACGATTCATCGCGACCAGTGGGCGTTCGATTTTTTCCCGTTCCCCAAGGGTTATGAGGTTCAGTGCAACACCATCTGGGCGATGACGGACTTCACCGAGGAAAATGGCGCGACCCGCGTTATTCCCGGCAGCAATCGCTTCGACGATCGCCTGCGCTTCACCGAGGCCGACACCGAGCCGGCCGAGATGACCAAAGGGTCGGTGCTGTTTTACACCGGCAGCATCTATCACGGCGGCGGCGCAAATCGATCGAAGGAAATCCGCACCGGGATCAACATCACATATAATGTCTCCTGGCTCCGCCAGGAAGAAAATCAATATCTGTCAGTACCGCTCGAGATTGCCCGCACGCTGCCGGTCGACCTGCTGAGGCTGATGGGCTACAGGCTCGGCGCATATGCACTCGGCTACGT
>JBEKLS010000173.1:0-9211 GCA_050010075.1 Binatus sp. (SeqCode)
GGAGCCTCGCAATCGGCCGGCGCCAGCGGCTCGGTTAAGGGCTCAAAGCCGACATTTCCGCAAGTCGCATCGTACATATAATTGTAGGCTGCTAAAGCCCTTCTGCCCGTATTGAAAAATACTCCACAAGGGGTAGGTGGCTGCGTCCAGTTCGCTGCCGAAGGCGTGATCAAGGACGTCACGCCCGCGGTAAAGCTGTAACAGAGCGCTTGCGACGACGGCGACCCTCCGATGATATTGACGACGTCGCCGCTCGTAACAACGCCCCCGGTGTTGTAGCCATCGGGACGCTGGAAATCGTCGAGGCCAAGGTACATGTCTTCGATTCCCATATCGAAAAGCATATCGCCGCAGAATGGACCGGGGTTGTCGGCACCCGGAAAATTGAAGCATCCCGACGCATCGCCATATTCACCCAGCGCCTTTGCTCTAGTGGTAGTAAGCGGGATCAGATTATAGCCGTCGGTGGAAGTTATCCCCAAAGCTATGCTGGCGCCGCCGACATAGTATCCGGGGCTGATATCCGTGCCGTTGGATTTATCCGTCAGATGCAGGAATGCGTTATCCGCAGGTGTCTGAAAAAGATCTTCGAAAGCAGAATTCTCCCGGTTGAATCCTATCCCCAGGTAACGCAGATTCTGCTGGCCGGGGGTGAGTACCAGCACCATGATACGGGAGGTCTTTATAGCTCCCTTGCTTAGCTGGAAGTCGACCGGGGCTAGATAGTAGTTACCGGTGAAACTATTTCCGCCATTGCTGGTGTAGGCCTTCATGCCCGGAGGCCCCGGCCCGATCCAGTCGGCGTTTTTGCCCTTAGGCAGGTCGCTCATCGGCACTATCACGCCAAGCGATCCGGTATCGACCGTATATGGGTTGAAGGTCGCCTTCCTGGCGTCCGCATATCCTACCGCAGCCATCACTTGCACGCCGGCCGGACTGGTGATGTTAGCCGTGGCGCATTGGTCGGGAGTGTTACCGTTGCAATCTACCACCAAGGGGACGCTCTTGGCCGCATAGGCGCAGGCGTTCGTATTCTGTCCGAGTATCTGCGTCATCCCCATAGCATAGGTACCCGCGCTGGGTGTGCCGTTGGGGATTTTCATCCAGGCCTCTACGTTGATTGGCTTGGGAAAATATTTTCCGGAGTATTCAAACTTCGCGACGTCGCCCTGCTTTAGTTTCCTGATGACAGGCGTGATCGATCCTTCTGGCGCGCCATCGATCCTTATAGAGAGCGGATTCCCGTCGCTTGGCTCGAGTACATTTCCGTTGTTGTCGTAAGCGGTAACCATCACGCTGAACGAAGTGGACTGCGTCTTCGTTCCCGGGGTCGTGGGATTGTCGAGCGTGACCACCGCCGGCGCGAACAGGATTGCGCTGACTGTCGCCGTCGACGTGGGCGTCGGGGTCGGCGAAGGACTCACAGGACATGCGGTGGGCGTCGGCGTCGCGCTTGGAATGCCGTCAGGCGCAATAGGCTGAGCGCCGAATTGTGCCAGCGCTCGAATCGGAAGAACCACGAGGACCGCCAACAACACCAGCCAGTACCGCCATCCCCACCCACTCATTGTAGGAGTACCTCTACAACAAGTTTCTCATACGTTAGAGGAGATTTCTACGCGATCCTTGATTTTCCTAGCGGGGATTCATCCTTTTGGCAGGCCAAGCGTGCGCTCGCCTATTATGTTGCGCTGAATCTCGCTGGTGCCACCAGCAATCGTGTATTGCCGCGAGCTGAGCACGCGATTGAGCCATCGCGGAGAATCGGCGACGACGCCGGTCGGCTCGCCGATCAGGCCGTACCCGCTAAGCAACTCGGTCGAGAAGCGCGCGATGCGCACGCCGAGTTCGGATCCGAACAATTTCAGCATCGAGCCCTCGGGCCCCGGCGGCAATCCGCGCAGTTGGCGCGTAAGCGATCGCAGCTGGGTGAAACGCGCCGACTCGCATTCGATAAGGAATTGCGCGAGCTGCTGCCGCACCCATTCCTGCTCCCACGCCGGCTTGCCGTCGATCTGCACGATCTTCGCGAGCTCCGCGAGACGCCGCACCTGCGAAGCATGGCCGCCACCGCCTGCGAACGAGCGCTCGTAGCTGAGCGTCGTCATCGCGACTTTCCATCCTTCGTTGAGCGGGCCGACCAGGTTCTCCTTCGGCACTTGCGCGTTGTCGAAAAACACTTCGTTGAAATGCGAGTGCCCGTTCATTAGCACCAGCGGCCGCACTGTTATCCCGGGACTCTTCATATCGAGCAGCAGGTAGCTGATTCCGCGATGCTTGGGCGCCGCGGGGTCGGTGCGCGCGAGGAAGAACATCCAGTCCGCGTACTGCGCGCCCGAGGTCCAGACTTTCTGGCCGTTGACGAGAAAATAGTCGCCCATGTCGGCCGCGCGCGTCGACAAACCGGCGAGATCGGAACCTGCGCCCGGCTCCGAGTAGCCCTGGCACCAGATGTCGTCGGCGCCGAGCATTCGCGGCAGAAAGCGTTTTTTCTGCGCCTCAGTTCCCCAATTCATCAGCGTCGGACCGCATAGGCCGAGCCCGAAATAGTTAGGCAGCACCGGCGCGCGAGCGCGCGAATACTCTTCGTCCCAGATGACCTGTTCGATCAGGCTGGCGGCGTGCCCGCCGTATTCTTTCGGCCACGACAGACCGGCGTACCCAGCGCTGTGGAGCTTCGCCTGCCACGCGCGCCGGCGTTCGAATACTTCGCGATTGGGCGCGATGCGTTCATCCTGCGCATCGTCGACGCAAAGATCCTTCGGCAGGTTCGCGTCGAGCCACGCGCGAACCTTCTGGCGGAAGGACTCCTGTTCGGCGGTAAATTCGAAATCCACTTCGATTAGTCAGTTGAAGCCGAACGCTCGCGTCGCATTGTCCCAGAGGATCTTCTTCTTGCTCGAATGAGGGATCGCTTGTTTAAGGACCGCGTCGATGCCCCAGGGAAACGTCCCGTCCGGATGTGGATAGTCAGTGTCCCACAAGAAGTTGTTATCACCCACTATATCCAACGCAGCTTTCATAGTCGGTTCGTCGCCGCGGAAGGCCACGAAGAAGTTGCTTTTGAAATACTCAGTCGGGCGCTTGCTCAAATACTCGTGCTCCGAGTTGCCGCTGAAGTCCCAATGCTGTTCCATCCGCTGCAGCCAGTAAGGTACCCAGCCGCCGTCTGCCTCAACCTGCACGACGCGCAGCTTGGGGAACTTTTCGATGACGCCGTACCAGATCAAGCCGGCCATCGCCGCCATCGCTTCGAACGGATGCGACAGGATGTGCCCGGTGACATGGGTGTCCATCCGATCGCCGAACGACTCGACCGACGCCGAGCCCGAATCGTGCGTGGAAATCGGACGTCCCAGTTTCTCGACTTCCGCCCACAGCGGCAGATAGTCCTCGTGGAAGATCGCCCTGCCGCGCACCGGGTTGGGCCGCACGTAGAAGCTGATCGCCCCGTTTTTAGCCGCCCGGTTGGCTTCTTTGATCGATTCGCCCACGTCCTGCATCGGCAGAATGGCTGCCCACTTCACGCGATCCCTGGTCTTCGAGCAGTAGTCGGCGCTCCAATCGTTGTACGCGCGGCAGCACGCGGCGAGCAGTTGCGGATCGTGGAATTCGCGCCCCAGCATCTGGCCCGCCGCCGTCGGATAGACAATCTGGACGTCGACCCCCTGCTCGTCCATGTCGAGGATGCGGCTCTCGGGACTGAACCCCAGCTTGGCGGCCCGCTCGAAACGCTTCATCGCCTTGCGCACGGCGTCGAGGAAGCCGGGCGCCGCCATCGGGTACTTGCCTTTTTCGCGGGTGAAAGGCTCGCCTTCGACCAGGAACGTACGCCGCCCGGATTCGGGTGCAATACCCATTTTGGGCGCCGCAGATTTGTAGCGTTCATCGATGTAGCGCTCGAATACATAGTCAGGTTCCATCAAGTGAGTATCTACATCGGCGATTTTGAATCCATCTTTCATGCTAATTCTCCAAATCCTGCGACTAGCTAATAGCTAATCGCCGGGAATAATCAGTGCCTTCACTCCGCGGCGCTCCCGCAGCAGGTCGAACGCTTCGAGGCCGTGCGAAATAGAATAGCGATGGGTGACCATCGGAACTAAATCGACCGCACCGCTCGCGACCATCGCGATCGCGCGGCGCCACGTCTCCGGCGTGCGAATGCGCGAGTTGATAATCGTCACACCATGGAAAAACAGCGATCGCAGCTCGGCGGATTTGAGGTCGCGCGCAGGCCATCCGACTTCTACCAGCTGACCCCCGCGCCGGAGGAGCTCGCGCGGCGAGTCGATCGCGCCCGCCGCATCGAACACGACGTCGGCGCCGTCAGCGGGGAGCAGCGCGCGCGCCTGCTCGATCCAGTCGCGCTCGGCCGCCGACACAGTCTGAAATCCCATCGTGCGCGCCAATGCGAGGCGATCGGCGTCCACCGCCAGCCCGGTCATCACGATGGAGGTGACGCCGAGCGCGCGCGCGGCCAGCGCGATGCTGAGACCTATCGGTCCGGGGCCTTCGACGACGCAGCTGTCACCGGCCTTGAGACACGACTGCTCGACCGCATGAAGCCCCGTGCCGAACGGCTCGAGCAGCGCAGCCTGCTCGATATTCATGGTCGGTGGGACGAGATGCGCATTGCCGACCGGCGCGACCGTAAACTCCGCGAATGCGCCGGACAGAGTGGTCGGCGACGAGCAAAGATTGAAGCGGCCCGCGCGGCAGGGACCGCATCGCCCGCAATGCCCGAACGGATCGAGCGCTACGCGATCGCCGACTTTAAAATTCGTGACGCGCGCACCGACCTCGACCACTTCGCCGGCAGGCTCGTGCCCGAGAATCACGGGAAGCCGCGCAATCATGCGGTCGGCGCCCAGCTCCCAATCGACAATGTGCAAGTCGGAACCGCATACTCCGCACGCGCCAACGCGAACCAGCACGGTGGACTCGCCCGGCGCGGGCACCGGCGCGTCGATCACTTCGGCGCCAGGAGCGGGACGGGTTTTTGCGATCGCTCTAATCTGCGGAACCTCTCACCTTCAATACGACGGCGCAGCGGTTCCCGTCAAAGAGTAAGGTGTCTGCGGAAATGCGAAAACCTACTCCCAGTGGCGCAGCGGCGCGCCGCGATAACGCATGCGCGGCCGGATGAGGCGATTGTCGGCGTATTGCTCGAGCGCGTGCGCGATCCATCCCGACGCGCGTCCAATCGCGAAAATCGCGGCCGGCATCGAGCGCTGAAATCCGAGCATCCGCACGCACACGGTCAGATAGAAATCGAGGTTGGGGCGCAGGCGTTCTCGTTTCGCTACCGCGCCTTCGAGTTTGGTCGCAGTCTCGAACAGCCGGCGGCCCCGGCGCTTTGCGATCGCCTGCGCGACCTGCCGCAGCAGCGCGGCGCGCGGATCACCGTCGGGATAAATCGCATGACCGAAGCCGGGCGGCAGGCGATGGTCGCGCGTGAACGTCGCCAGGCATTCCTCGACGCGCGCACCGGTTTCGAGCTCCGCGAACATCGCCTCGATTCGATCGCACGCGCCGCCGTGAATCGGACCGCTTAGCGAGCACAACGCTGATAGCACCGACGCAAAGAGATCGGCGCCGGTGCTCGCGATCACGCGCGCGGCGAAGGTCGAAGCGTTGAGCTCATGCTCGGCGCATGCGATGAGCAATCGGTCCAGCGCGTCGACTTCCCACTCGGACGCGTTGGAGCCGGGCACCCATCCGAGCAGTCGTCCGGCCATGCCGGAGCCTGCGGGCGTGCCGGGCGCCGGAGACTTCGCGAGTGCGAGCGGGAGCTGGCTGATGATGAGCTTGGCGCGATCGATTCGCGTGCGCGGCGGCTGACGCCGATCCCACGCTGCCAGGCTCGGCATCACCGCCTCGAGCCGCAGCAGCGGCGGCGCGTCGTCACCCACGGCGTCGAGCGCTTCGGCCACCGAGGTCGGCATTTGTGCGCCGTGAATCTCGGCCCGCAGCGCCGCGATTTCCTCTGCGACCGGGCGCTCGCCGCTCCACAGCAGCAGGCAAACTTCCTCGAACGACGCGTGCGCGACAATCTCCTCGATCGGATAGCCGCGATAGGCGAGCTTGCCCTCGTTGATCGAGCTGACCGCCGACTCGGCGACGATAACGCCGGGCGCGCCATCGTCGATGCTCTTTGGTTGCGCGACTGTCACCCACGTCGCCGCTGGGGGCAGGCTGCGTCCGCGGCGTCCGCGCTCAGTCGAGACCACGCCGCGCAGCGCCTCGATATCGGCGCGCCGATACAGCGCCTGGCGCCCGACTTTTCGACGATAACTTTTCAGCCAGCCGCGGCTGACGTAGGCGTAGAGCGTGCCGAGCTTGACGCCGAGGTGGTCTGCCGCTTCGTTTGCGGTCATCATGCCGGCGCGTTCGGAATTGGCACGTTCAAGATTGCGAGTCGCCACCATCAGGGATCACGTCATGCGCCGAAGCCCCCGTCAAGCGGCCTCGACTCAACTTGCGTCAAGATAGAGCTAGTTATATACAGTCAAGTTCAGAGGGAGGAAACGGCCCATGAGCTCGTCGGAAGTACGACACAAGGAGTTGCGCGCTGACTTCGGCAAGACTGCCAGCGATTACGGACGCCATCGCGCCGGTTTCCCCGACGAATTTTTCGACCGGCTCGAGCAGCTCGGAGTCCTCCGCGCGGGAATGCGCGCGCTCGACCTAGGAACCGGCACCGGCACTGTCGCGCGCGGGCTCGCACTGCGCGGATGCGAAGTTACCGGCCTCGATCGCGCGACGCCCCTGATGGATCAGGCGGCCGAGCTCGACCGCGCCGCCGGCGTCGTTGTGACCTACGTCAATGCGCCCGCCGAAGACACCGGCCTGCCCGCCGCAAATTTCGATCTCGTGACCGCAGGCCAATGCTGGCACTGGTTCGATCGTCCGCGCGCAGCCGCTGCAGCGCGGCGCGTGCTGAAGCCCGGCGGGATGCTCGTGATCGCGCACTTCGACTGGATCCCGCTGCCCGGCAATATGATCGAAGCGACCGAGCAGCTGATCGAGAAGCACAATCCGAAATGGAAGATGGGCGGCGGTCTCGGAATCTATCCAATCTGGCCGCGCGACATGGCGGTCGCCGGCTTCACGAATATACAAACGCTTTCATTCGACCTCGACGCAATCTACACGCATGAAGCCTGGCGCGGACGCATTCGCGCGAGCGCGGGAGTGGGCGCCAGCCTTGCTCCCGATCAGGTTGCCGCGTTCGACGACGAGCTGCGCGCGATGCTGGCCGAGCGATGGCCCGAAGATCCAATGCCCGTGATGCATCGAGTGTTCGCGGCAATCGGCGCCGCTCCGTGACCAGCTACTCGCACAGCACTTGCGCGAGCGCGGCCGGACTATCGCAGATAATATCTGCGCCAGCCGCCTCGAGTTCATCGCGCGAGCCGTAACCGTAGCCGGCGCCGATAGTGAAGAGGCCGTTGCGTTTGCCCGCCGCGATGTCATGCCGGCGGTCGCCCACCATCGCAGTCGATGACGGCGAGAGTTCGTGGCGAGCGATCGCCATTCGCACGAGGTCCGCTTTGTCAGAGGGTTCACCATTGCGGTCGGTGCCGAAGACGCCTTCAAAATATGCCCGCATCGAGAACTCTGCGAGGATACGTTCGGCCGACTCCGTGAGCTTGGTGGTGACAATCAGCAGGCGGCAACGGCGCGCTAGCATCGCGAGCATCTCGCTGATTCCGTCGTAAACGCGATTCTCGCGAAACCCGATCTTCTCGTAGCGCTCGAGGTATAGCGTAACCCCGCGTTCGATCAGTGCTGAATCCGACGTCGCGAGCAGGCGCCGGAGGTTCTCGCGCACAGGCGGGCCGATGCACCATCGGAGTTCCTCCTCGGGCGGCGCTTTTACGCCGAGCGATTCCAGCGCGAACTGAACCGAGCGAACGATTCCCTGACCCGAATCGGTGAGCGTGCCGTCGAGATCGAACAGCACTGCGTCGAACTTCTTGTGCATCAGTTTCAGTCTGGCAGGCGCGGCGATTGAGTGCGATGCGCGCTTTGACGACCGCCGGTGCGTCTCAGCTATAGTCGCGTCGCAGGAGAGCTGAACATGGATTTTGGAACATTGATCTTCACCAAGCCCGAGCGCGCGATCTCCGACGTCAAGTACGCCGAGGAGCACGGCTTCACTCACGCGTGGATTCCCGACTCGCACATGATCTGGGGCGACACTTACGCCTGCATGGCGTTGGCGGCGGTCAATACGAAAACCATCAAGCTCGGCACCGGAGTGGCGATCGCATCGAACCGGATCGCGCCAGTGACGGTGCATTCGATCGCGACGATAAACCAGCTCGCACCCGGGCGCGTGATTTTGGGATTCGGCACCGGGCATACGGGGCGGCGCGTGATGGGCCTGCCGCCGGTCAAGCAGGCCGAGTTCCGCGAGCAGGTGCGCGTGATTCGAGATCTGCTGCGCGATGGCGAAGCGACTTACAACACTGAGGGTCTCAGTCGGAAAATCAGATACCTGCATCGCGATCGGCGGTTCATCAATCTCGACGATCGGATTCCGCTGTACGTCGCGGCCAACGGGCCCAAGACCTTGGCCTTGGCCGGTGAGTTTGGCGACGGCGCGATCACGACGGGCATCACCGACCCGGAACGAGTTGGCACGGTGCGGAAAAGTCTCGAGGTCGGCGCGGCGAAGGTAGGAAAAAGCGCCGCCAAGATGCCGATCGTCTCGCTCACGCATATCTGCGTGCTGCGGCCGGGTGAGAAGCTCGACTCACCGCGCGTCAAGGCGATGACCGGGCACTGGGTGATGGCGAGTTTTCATGCGATCGCCGCCGGCTACGCGCGCGCGGGTTATCTGCCCGAGGCGGTCGCCGAGTGTTACAAGGCGTACGAGCAGTACGTCGCGAAAATGAAAACGCCCGCGGCCGAGCGCTACCTCGAGCTACACATCGGGCATTGCACCTACGTCGCGCCGCTCGAGCAGAAGTACGTGACGCCCGACACGATCGCGGCGACGACGATAATCGGCCCAAGAGAAGAAATCGTCGAGCGGCTCCGCGCGATGGAACGCGCCGGCCTATCGCAGGTCTTCATCAATCCGCCGATGGACGGCTACAACGATTGCATCGACGAGATCTCGCGCGACGTGATCGCGCGGATGTAACCGCTAAGCGGTCGCGCCGACTTCGGCCAGCGCGATCGAGCCGGCGGCGATCGC
>JBEKLS010000174.1:0-9181 GCA_050010075.1 Binatus sp. (SeqCode)
CATCTCGCGCAATTTCCGATAGATATGCTCGGCGGCGGCGGAAGTATCGCCGTCAATATGAACGTGAATGAAGTCATCGCGAATCTCGCCAACGAGTATCTCGGCGTGGCGCGCGGAACTTATCAACCCGTGGATCCCAAGCGGCACGTCAACGCCTCGCAATCGACCGCCGACGTGTGCCATACGGCGGCGCGGATGACGGTACTGAGTCGATGGAGCGGATTGCGGCGAGCGCTGAGTGAATGTGTCGCGGCGTTTCGCGCAAAGGCCGTGGAGCTGCGCCCGGTCGTCACGATCTCGCGCACCTGCCTGCAGGACGCCTCGCCGGTGTCGCTCGGCGAACTTTTTGGCGGCCATGCGGAAGTCATCGCGCGGCGTGCGGCAGAGGTCGCGCGAAGCGTGCGCGCGCTCACGCGCATAAATCTGGGAGGCACTGCGATTGGCTCTGGAAGCGGCGCCCCGGCTAGCTACAAGCGGGTGATCGTGAAACGGTTAAACGAGATCAGCGCGCAAAAGTTTATCTTGCGGCGCAATCTTTACGACGCCGCGCAAAATATCGACGATCTCGCGGCGGTCTCGGCGCAGCTCGGGATGCTGGCCGAGGTGCTCATTAAGGTTGCGCAGGATCTGCGCCTGCTCGGGTCGGGACCGGAAGGCGGTTTCGGCGAAATAATTCTTCCCGCCGTTCAGGAAGGCTCGTCGATTTTCCCCGGAAAGATCAACCCGGTCGTTCCAGAGACGATGTTGCAGTGCTGCTTCCAGGTGCTGGGATGTGAGCGCGCGACGCGGCTTGCACTCGAGCGGGGCGAGCCGAACCTGAACGTTTTCGAGGGCGCGGCGGCGGCAAACGTCTTCGACGCGATGGAGATGATGCGGCGAGCAATCGCGCTCTTTGCAGAGCGATGCGTTAGCGGTATCAGCGCGAACCGAAAACGATGCCGCGAACTCGCTTCGCGCGCACGCTACTAATCAGAGATTGTTCTTGTAATCCTGCTCAATCGCCTGATCGACTTGCCGGGCAAGTTCTTCTCCGCCGCCAACCTTTGCGCTCAACAGTTTCCCGAAGGAAATTTTCTGGTGCTCGGGCCACGTCTCCGGCTTCCAGAGCTGCGAGCGGATGAAGGCCTTGGCGCAGTGGAAAAAGCACTCGCGCACGGTGACTTGAATCGCCAGCAGCGCGGGCGCGCCCCTGGCACTGAGCCGAACGAGCAAATCGGGATCATTGCTCAGCTCCGCGGTGCCGTTGACGCGAAAAGTTTCGTCGGTGCCGGGAACGAGAAAAATAATTCCTACATGCGGATTGGCGATGATGTTCCTGAGACTGAACATCAGCCGATTGCCCTTGCGTTCGGGAATCAGAAGCGTGCGGTCGTTTTCGACAACGACGAAGCCGCGGCCGTCGCCCTTGGGCGAAGCGTCCTCGTTGCCATCAGCGTCAGCGGTGGCAAGCACCAGGAACGGTGATCGCCGGATAAAATCTACAGCAGCCTCGTCGAGCGCCGACAGCAGCTTTTTCGGAGTCATCGGGTTGGGCTCGCCCATCAGCGTCACGAGCTGCTCAACTGTTTCAATTCGATGGTTCATTTCAACGGTCCTCCGAGTAGTCAGTCGTCGGCTGACTGAGATTCCTTGTTCCAGGCATAGATCGACTGCGCGATTCCATCTTCCAGCGTTGAAAACGGTTCAGTATAGGCGGTCTCGCGCAAGTCCGAGAGCTCAGCTTGCGTGAAGCTTTGATATTTGTCCACCAGGCTTGCAGGAAACGGTATATAGTCAATCGCGCCCGCGCCGAGCTGCGAGATTATAGTTCCAGCCACGTCGTTAAAGCTGCGCGAGTGCCCCGTGCCGACATTAAGGACTCCGCGGCGAACCGGACCTTCTGCAAGCGCCAGGTTCACGCGAACAATATCGTTCACAAAAACAAAATCGCGGCGCTGTTCGCCGTCGGCGTATCCATCAGAACCCACGAACAGCCGCGCGCGTCCGCTCTCCTTCAACTGCCGGTAGAGCTGATACACCATCGATGCCATTTTGCCTTTGTGAGATTCGCGCGGACCATAGACGTTGAAGTATCGCAGACCGGCCACGGTGCTCCCGGATTTCGCGCCAGCGCAGCGAACATGATTGTCGAAAGCGAGTTTGGATAGCGCGTAGAGATTGAGTGGACGCTCGTTCTCGCGCGACGGGGCGAACGCGCTCGACGATCCGTAAACGGCCGCGCTCGACGCGTACACCATCGGGATTTTGTTCGAGAGCGCGAAGTTCAGAATCAACTTCGAGAACGTGAAATTGTTTTCGATCATGTAGCGGGCATCGGCGCAAGTGGTGTCCGCGCATGCGCCCTGATGAAAGATCGCTTCGATCCGTTGCGGGAAAGCCTTGCGTCCCAATGCCTGCGCGAATTCGCCGGGCAGCATGAAATCGGAAAATCGCAAATCGGAAAGGTTGCGGAAGCTATCGCCCCGGCGATCGACCACCAGCACGTCGGTCATGCCCCTGGCATTCAGCGCGCTCAGCAGGTTGCTGCCGACAAAGCCCGCGCCGCCGGTGAGTATTATCATGGGGTCACTTCTTCGCGGCCGCGAACCGAGAATTCAGTCGTCTCCAGCGCGTGCCCGGATCGAGCTATAGACAGAGTGTGCGCACCGGGCGAAGGAGTCCAGAGGAACTCACCGCGCACCCGCGCGAGGGAGCGGCCGTCCAGTATCCAGTCCGAATCCTGCGCGCCTCGACTGGCTTCGAACACGACGCGCTGCGCGTCTGACGGTATATCGGGATCGAGCGCGATGATCGTACCCGAGGTGGGCGCAAGAATTTGCGGGTTGGCGTCGTCGAGAGCGTTCAGCGCGGAAGTCGGCTGGGTTTCTGCAACGAACCATTCGCGGCGCGGCGGCTCGACGGCGCCCGGGAAGCTCACCTCGCTAAGAGTCACGTCGGCCGGCGGCGGGATTTGACCGCTGCCAAAACGGTCGTGCAGATAATCCATGACGGTGATCCAGGTGGGCGCGGCGCCGGTGATTCCGGTCACGTCGCGCATCGGCGCACCCGAAGAATTACCGACCCACACTCCGACAGTAAATTTATCGGTATAACCGACGCACCAGTTGTCACGCATGTCCTTGCTGGTTCCGGTCTTGACTGCGCTCCAATAGCGGGTCGCCAGACTGTTTTCCAGGCCAAAGGTAGTACTGCGGCTCGCTCGATCGGATAGTATATCGGAAATTACGAACGAGGCATCAGGCGAGTATACTTGCGTCGACATCTGACTATTCGCGCTGGTAGTCAGTCGAAGTTCTGAGTATCCACCGCCATTAGCCAGTGTGCGATAAGCGTTGACGAGCTGCCATAGGGTTACATCGGCGGATCCGAGCGCCAGCGCGGCGCCGTAGTAGTCACCTTCCTCGACTAAACCGCTGAAGCCGAGTTGTCGCAAACGATCTGCGAACACATCGACCCCGACCATATCCGCCGTGCGCACCGCTGGCACATTCAGCGACGACGCCAGCGCAGTGCGCATCGAAACCAGGCCTCTGAACCCGCGGTCGTAGTCAAGCGGACGATAAATTCCGCGCGGTTCAGGCAGCTCCAGCGGAGTGTCTTCTATCAACGAGGCTGCGGTGAGCAAATGCTTGTCGACGGCGAGTGCGTAGAGGAACGGCTTGAGAGTCGATCCGGGCTGACGCATAGCGCGGACGGCGTCAAAATCAGGTGCACTCGAGAGGTCGCCGGCACCGCCAACGTACGCCCACACTTCGCCGGTGGAATTCTCGACCACGACTACGGCGCCGTCATCGACGTGGCGGTCGCGAACGTCGACGACCTGATGCCGCAGCGTTTCGATGACGAAGCGCTGGAGATCGCGATCGATTGTGCATCGCGCGGAGCCGCTCGAGCCGTGCAACAAACGCTCGGCGAGTTGCGGTGCGAGCGCGATTCGCGCGTATCCGTCGCGGCGAGTCGCGAAGGCGTGGTCGAGCGCAGTCTTGATTGCGGCTCGCGATGGACTGGAAGGACCGATCGCGCGGCTGAGAGCGTTGGCGCGAATCGCGACCGATTCTTGCTGCGCGTTCGGCGCGCGGATCAACGCGGCCAGCACGGCGGCCTCGGCGGAATCGATTCCGTGCGGAGCCTTGCCGAACATGACGCGCGACGCAGCGCCGATTCCCTGCAACTCGCCGCGGTAGGTGACGAGGTTCAGGTAGGCTTCGAGGATTTCGGGCTTTGACCATCTGCGCTCGATCGCGAGCGCCGCGATAATCTGTCTGAACTTCCGAATCATTGTGTTCTGCGGCGAAGATCGTTCGAGTGAGAGATCGAGCAGGGATCCGAGCTGCATCGTGATTGTGCTTGCCCCCCGGCGCCGTCGGCCAACGACGGCGCGCGCGGCCGAAGCGGCGAGTGCGATGAAATCGACGCCACGATGGCTCCAGAAGCGACGGTCCTCGGCAGTGAGAATCGCTTGCGCGAGCGCCGGCGAAATTTCATCGAGCGGCGTCCATGCGAAACGTCTGCCGTGCGGATCGATTCGCAACTCGTCTATCGGATCGCCATTGCGGTCTAGCAGTTGCGCTTCCGACGGACGCCATCGCGCACGCACTTCGGCGAAGGTCGGTGTCGGCGGTTCGCTCATAGCGAGCAGCAGCGCTGCAAGTGCTGCGATCACCGAGCCGAAAATTGCGGCACGGCGCGTCATCTACGGCGCGACCTCGAATGGAGAGTTGGGAAGTTCGCCCAGCATTTCCGGCTCATAAAGCGCTCCGACGTAGGTCGCGGGAAGTTGGAAGGTACCCGATTGATTGAGGCGAATCGTGTATTCGATCTCGAACGTGCCCTTCGGCACGTAGTCGTAGTAGGCGCGGAACGCGTCGAAGGCGCGTTCGGAGTAAATCGGCCACACAAAGCTCTCGGTGTCGATCTTTTCTCCAGACGTGGCGATGGCCGAATCGCGCCCGAGGCCGGTTCCCATGTGCGACGCGCCGGCAGGAATCGGATCGTTGACGACCACCCACGTCATGTCGGTTTGCGCTTCGATCTTGAGATGCACTCGCACGAGGTCGCCGCGTTTCCATCCGTGCGGGTTCGCATTTTCAACCGGCAGCAGGGTGCGCGTGATTCGATAGCCGCTCGAAAAGGGCTGCGTGATCGGCAGCGCCGCGAGCGCGCGAATCTGGACCCATGGCTTTCCGCTGCCGGAGTGATCGATCTTCAGATCCGATGCGACAGGCGGCCAGTTGAACGCGAGAGTTCCGCCCTTCGGGTCGCTCGCCCAGTTCAGTTTTTGGCTCGCCGCCTGAATCGATGCGCTCGTGATGCCCGCGACGGGAGTCGATTCGAAAGCGGTTACGAACTTTTTGACTGCCAACGTGCCCCACGCGTTGGTGATCGTCTCGGTCCACGCACCTCGTGTCTGCAGCGCCAATGCTCCGCGCATCACGAGCGGCAGATCGTCGTGCCATAAATTGTTGTCGAGCAACAGCAACGCGAGCCGCACCATATTGCAATCGGGCGAGACCATCAGCCACCACATGTCGTTGCGCGGATCACTCGACAGGTGCATCGCGGTGCCTTGCTGGTTGAGGCGCGCGCGCATGATTTGCTCGACGTCCTTAAGGCGCTGATCCCGCGCGGGAATCTGCGGAACACGAAGCAGGATGCTCCACCAATCGATCACGGCGGAATCGGGCCACAGATTCGGCTCGATCGTAATACTGCTGATCGTCGCAGGGTCCGCGTGACCTGCCCGCGCGAGCGCGTCGATAGCGGCGAGTTTGCGCAAGGGCAGATCGGCGGCCAGGATTGGCTCGTCGCGCACTATCTTGCCCTCGACAAAATCGCTCAGACCTTTCTCGAACGTGGCCTCGGAGTCGGCCGGAATAGTCAGTCCCGCTTCATGCGCTATCGAAACGAAATAAGCAGTGAGTACCTCACTTCCATTAGTCATTGCGGGAAAGTACTTGAGCAAGCCGTCGGAGTCGGTGTAGGACGGCAAATCGGCGATGATCGCGGTCCAGAGTTTCGGATCGCCGAGAGCAATCGCGACCGACACGCGTTGTTCGAGGCATCCGTAAGGATATTCGCGCATCCAATCGCGCACGCCGTCGAGTCCAGCTGCGAGCGAGGGGCTTAGCGAGACCTGCAGGCCGCCCACGCCGGCGATGGCACCGGCCGGGAGCGAGACCGGTTGGACGATCGGGTTTTCGTATTGCAGGAGAGTGGCTTGCAGCGCCCGGACCGGCACCGCGGGTATCACGCGCTGGGTGATCAGCAAGTGATCCGACGGTCCGTGCTCGACGCTTGCGTCGACGTGATACTTGAGTTCGCGCACGACGGCGGGGACAGCGACGTTCCACGAGATGGTGGTGCCCTGGCCGGGTGCGAGCGCGAGTTTTTGCGGCGTCGGCACCTGCGCGAGTCCGTCAATCTTCGCGTTCACGGTTGCGTCGAAGGCACGGTCGGAGGCGTTGCGCACGGTAAACTCGGCAGCAAAGGAATCGCCGTTGCGAATTATCGGCGAAACGCCCGATAGCAACATCAGATCCTGAGTCGATCGGATACTTGCGAATCCGGTTCCGAACTGATCGACGGCGGAATCCGCTATCGCGACGATACGGAAACTGGTCAGTGAATCGTTGAGCGGTACTTCGACAGTTGCATCGCCGTTGGCATCGAGTGCGACTGACGCGTTCCACAGCAGCAGAGTGTCGAACAGCTGGCGGGTGATTTGATGGCCGCCGCCACCGCCGGGCGGAATCGCCTTGATTCCGAAGTGGCGCTTGCCGACGACTTCCATCTCGGCGGCCGAGGTTTCGACCTGGTACGCGCGCTGGCCCATCATCGCGTCCAGCAGTTTCCAACTGTCGTTGGCGCGCAGCTCGAGCAGGCCTTCATCGACGGCGGCGACCGCGATCGCACTGCCCGGGGCTGGCGCCTTGCCGTCAAAAGTTCGCACCGAGATCTTCACGAGCGCCTTGTCGCGCACGTGGTACACGGATTTTTCCGGCACGACTTTTACGTTCAGCCGATGGTCTCGCCATCCGACGCGAATTCCGGCGATACCGAGCTTGAACGCCGGCTTGCCGAGATCGAGCATCGCGGTCGGCTGCACATCCGCGATTCTGCCGCGCACCACGAGCGCCGAGACGAACACGTTCGGCGCCCAATCGCGCACGGGAATTGTAATGACGGGGTTGCGTCCCGACAGGTGCACGATCGACGCGGCCAGCACGCCTTCGCGCTCGACGGTGACGAGTGCAGTGGCGTCAGCGAACGGCATCCGAACCTGGAAGCGCGCGACATCGCCCGGCTCATAGGCCGGCTTTTCGGGAAGAAAATCCATGCGGTCGTCGTCACTGCCGGCGAACCACTCGCGTTCATTTCCCGGAATGAAAATTTCGCCGTTGGCAGAACTGGAGTTGCCCGAATCGTCGGTGACGGTGGCCTGCAGAATCGCGTCGCCGGTTACCGGCGGTTTCGCGTCACACGAGAGCCGGCCGAGATCGTCGGTCATGCCCGAGCACAACTCGCCGGCGAGCTTGGTCTCCTGCGTATTCTCGTACGCGTAAAATCCGCCGACGAGGCGCTTGCGATACGAATATTGCAGGCGGCTGAAAATATCGACGCGCACCGGCACATGCGCGACGGGTTTGCCCGAGTCGTCGACGACCGCGAGATGCGCGCGAACCATACCGGGTGACGATGCCCAATCCTCGACCTGGATTCCGACGAGCCGCTTCGCCGGCCAAATCATTACGTCGTTGGAGACCGTCTGACTCTCGCCGTTAGGGTCGCGATACTCGAGCTCGGCGTGCACCTGGACGGGAGTGGGCTCGCGCGGGATATCGCTGATGTCGGTGCGCGCACCGCCGGCGTCGTCGAGCATGAGATCCTTGCGCTGATGCACGCCGGGATTCTGCTCGGTCTCCATCCCTTCCGAATATCCTTCGCTGTGGACGATTCCCGGTTTAACCTCGCCGTTGGCAAATGTGTAATCGTCGAAGTCAGGGAATTGCGGCGAGGAGTTCGTGAGGATCTGACTTCGCAGAGTGACCGGCAGCCCTTTGGCGACGCCGCCGGACAGGTACTCAGCGCTCAGATCGAGCGGAATGTCGGTCACCGCGACGAGCGGCTGCGCGGGAACTTTGATCGCAGCTTTCATCAGCGGGATTCGAAATTCCTCGACGCGAAAATCGCCGGTGGTCAGTACCAGCGCTGATTGATCGCCCGAAACGCCGCCATCGGCAGAGGGCGTAGGACTCGCCGCGGGAGCTTTCCGCGACATAGTCACTGTATATGTGCCGAGCTTGGCGGCTTGCGGAATCTGCCAGTCGTTCTCCGCGCTGCCGGAATCGTTCCACTTGAGATCAAAGTCGTAATGCTGATCGCCGCCGGAATAAGTAATCGAAAGCGTGTCGGGTAGATTTTCCTTCGGCACCAGCGACAGGCCCTGCAGGGTCTTCACGCGGATGAAGTGCTTCATATGAACCGTCTCGCCGGCGCGCAGCAGCGTCCGATCGAAAACGGTGTCGGCGATATACGGCGACGGCTGATAGTCAGTCGGCAAATGAAATCGCCACGACTCGATTCCCTGCTGCCAACTGGAATGCACAAAACTGAAGTCTTCGCCGAGGCTAGCTGTTACCAGCACTCCGCGATTCAACCCGCTGAGCGCTTCGACCTGGTGCGAATAGTAGTCGCTCTCCTGATCGGTCTGCGTCGAATCGCATTGCGGAAGATTCGCGAACGCCGCCGAGGCGGGAACCAGCGCCAGCCCGCGAGCGTCGGTGCGGCCGTTCCACAATTCCGTGCCATGGCAATCCGCCACCGCTACGTCGGCGCCGCTCACCGGATTGCCGGTCTCGAGCGCAGTCACCCACACCAGCGAGTTCGCCTGTCCCTGCTTGAAATGCACCGCAAGGTCGGTGACCAGCGCGGCGGTCGGCACGTACATCGGCTTCGGCGCGCCGAGCAAAACGGTTCCCAAGCGGGTGCTTTTCAATTCCACAATGTACAATCCGGGATGCTTGAGCGGAATTCCCATCACCTCAAAAGCATTGGGCCCGTTGGGCTTTGGCATCGTGAACTGCTGTGCGGCGGAAGCATCGCCGCTGCCGAACACCGACTCAGCGCGTTTTGCCTCGGCCACCCGGTTGAGCCACGACAGGACATCACCGGCCTTGGGTTG
>JBEKLS010000175.1:0-9171 GCA_050010075.1 Binatus sp. (SeqCode)
ACCAGCAGCGAGCGCCGTTCCTCGCTCATCGTGTCGGGCATCGTGAGAATCAGCTTGTAGCCCTTGACGGCGGCGACCAGCGCGAGCCCGATGCCGGTGTTGCCGGAGGTCGGCTCGACGATCGTGTCGCCCGCCTTGAGCCGGCCCGATTTCTCGGCTGCCTCGACCATCGCGAGGCAGATTCGATCCTTAACGCTGCCGCCGGGATTGAAGTTCTCGAGTTTCGCCCATATTTCGGCGTCGTCCTTGCCAGGGATTCGGTTGAGGCGGACCACTGGAGTATTGCCGATAAGTTCGAGGGGCGATTGCGCGACGCTGATAGGCATGGGGGCGATTCTAGCCGGAAAATAAGGCACGTTGCGAATGTTCGTTTATGACAATCGAAAGCCCCTCTGCGGCCGCTTCGCCAAGGCATTTTCTATCAGCATTCATCGACCCGCACGCCGTCAATTCCTGCGATCGCGATGCAATTGCGCCATCAAGCCGAATAGCTCCGCAACGTTGGCTGTAGTCTTGCCGTCGGAAAACTCGCGGTAGAGCGAGGCGACGTTGACCGCGATTCGCTCCGAGTCGCCCCACGACGAATAGTCGGCGAGCGATATGTCCCGCGCAGCTTCGGCGATCGACATGCCCGCGTCGTAGCGCTTGCGCGCCTCGCGCGCGATGTATTCGAGGTAGCCCTTCAGCGCACTGACGCCGCGCTTGTCGGTTAT
The DNA here is from genome assembly GCA_050010075.1 of Binatus sp. (SeqCode). Lineage (GTDB taxonomy): Bacteria > Desulfobacterota > Binatia > Binatales > Binataceae > Binatus. Next base: position 714 of record JBEKLS010000175.1, read on the forward strand.
CGGGCCGTGGCCGGGAACAATAGTGTCGACGTCGAGATCGAGCATGAGCTGGCACGCCTTGATCCAGTTTTGAATCGGGCCGGCCCAGATTATCGGATGTCCCTCGATGAACAGGATGTCACCCGTGTAGATGACGCGGTCGGCGGGAACGAAGGCGAGTACGTCGCCCGCCGTGTGCGCGGGCCCTACCTCGATGAGCCGGATGGTCTTGTTGCCGACGCGGCGCGTGAGTTCGCGCTCGAAGGTGAGCGTCGGCATTGTGACGTTGATGCCGTCGAAATCAAACGGCGCGAAGATTTCCGCAAAGAAAGTCCCCGCGTCGCCCATCGCAGACGCGTTGCGCTTGAAGTCCGCCAGGCGTCCCGCACCGCCGTCGTGCCGCATTTCCTCAGCGCAGGCTTTCGACGATATGATCTCGGCACCCTCGACCAATTCGTTGCCAAAACAATGGTCGCCGTTGGAATGCGTGTTGACCAGCGTTCCAATCCGCGAAGCGGCGCGAGGCTGCGCGCGGCGCATGACCTCGAGCATTTCGCGCGTCAGTTTCAGATCGAACAACGTGTCGACCAGGATCGATTGGTCGCCGTCAACGACCAGCCCCGCGTTGCTCCATCCCCACGAGCCGCTGGGCTGCAGGTATGCGTAGCAACCATTTCCCAACTCATGCAGTCCCTTGGTGAAACTCCATTTTCCAGCCGTCGCGCTCATAGTCTTGTCTCCTTGGGCAATTCACTGATGTGCAGGAGAATTCATAACCCTAAATGAGTGGGCTATAAAGCTGAGATGGCGCTTGAGAAGACCTCTTCGCGATGATTCGGCGCGTGCTCGTCATATTTCCTGGCGCGCTGGGCGACCTGATGTGCCTGTTACCGGCGCTGACGGCGATCGCGCGGCGGCATCCGGGCGCGTCGGTCGAGCTGATGGCGAGGTTCGAGCTTGCGCAGCTCGCGGCTGGCAGAACCGTCGTCGCGCGCGGCCATTCGATCGACGCGCGCGAGGTCAGCGCATTGTTTACCGATGACGCGTTGGTTGATGCGCGTCGATTCTTCGGCGAGTTCGATCGCATCTACTCGTTCTTCGCCTCTGACGACGCGCGTTTTCGCACGAACCTGGCGGCTGCGACCGATGGCGAAGTTTCGTTCCATCCGTTTCGCCCCGAGGGTGAGGGCCACGTATCGGATGCCTACTTGGGCTCGATTCAAATCGACGCGCCCGATCCGCCGATGGATTCGCTGCTAAAGCCGACGCTAAATGATCTTGCGGCGGCGGCGCGAGCGCTGGCGCAATCGAAATCCGGCGGATCGAAGCTGATTGTGATTTTTCCCGGCAGCGGAAGTGCCGCCAAGAACTGGCCGGCAACGAGATTCGCGATGCTGGCGTCGATGCTGGCGAACGCCGTGGTCGTTCTAGGCCCCGCCGAAACTTCGATCGAGCCGATATTTCGCAGGGCTGACGTCGCGGTGCTGAAGGACCTCGACTTGCCTGCTGTTGCGGCTATCGCACGCGTCGCGTCGGCATTCGTCGGCAACGACTCGGGCATGTCGCATCTGGCGGCAGCAACCGGCGCGTCGGGGGTGGTGATTTTCGGACCGAGCGATCCCGCGCGATGGCAGCCGCTTGCGCTGGGGACGGCGCAAATCGACGTTCTCAGGCGCGAGCCGCTCGATTCACTCGAATCCGGGGAAGTTGCTAGCGTTGTATCGAAATTTGTGGCGTAGCGTCAAAAATAATAGACTGGTTGCGCATGAATCATCGGACGACAACCATAACTAGCGCGAGCGAGGGGCTATGAGCTTCTTCAAGACGACGCTGCTGCTGGGTCTGATGACGGGGCTGCTGATGGTAATCGGCGGGCTGCTCGGAGGCTCGCACGGCGTGGTGATTTTTTTCTTCATCGCGGCGGCGATGAACTTCTTCAGCTACTGGTTCTCCGACAAGATCGTGCTCAAGGCATACGGGGCGCAGGAACTCGACGCGCAGTCGGCGCCGGAGCTGTATTCGATCGTGAACGAGCTGGCGCATTCGGCGGGAATCCCGATGCCTCGCCTGTACCTCATCGACTCCGATACGCCCAACGCGTTTGCGACCGGCCGCAACGTGCATCATGCCGCCGTCGCGGTGACGCGCGGTATCATGCGCATCTGCACGCGCGAGGAGTTGAAAGGCGTCATCGGGCATGAACTTTCGCATGTGACCAATCACGACATCCTGACGAGCTCGATTGCGGCAACGCTGGCGGGCGCCGTGATGATGATCGGATCGATGATCCGATGGGGTGCGATTTTCGGACTTGGCAATCGCGACGACGAGGAAGGCGGCATCGCCGGTCTGCTGATCGCCGGTATCCTGGCACCGATCGCGGCGACTCTCATCCAGCTCGCAATTTCGCGCACGCGCGAATACCAGGCCGATGCGAGCGGGGCCAAGCTGACGCACAATCCGCTGTATCTCGCGAGCGCGCTGCGCAAGCTCGAAGCCGCCAACGAGCGAATGCCACTGGACGCCAGCCCGGCCACGGCTCATATGTTCATTGTGAATCCGCTCAGCGCGGCGGGAATCTCGCGCCTGTTCTCGACGCATCCGCCGATCGAGGAACGAATCCATCGGCTCGAGCAGATGGCGGCGTCGGGACAAGTTGGACAAGTGTGATGGTGCATTCGATGGAAGACTCGGACGACAAGCGCGGTTTCAAGGTCCAGGATCGGCGACGATTTTCCTCCGAAGGCGAGACTAAGCCGGGCGAAGACGCGCCATCCGAGAGCAACGAAGCGATAGAGATAAAGTCGAAACCGGAAGCGGCGCCCGCGGCAAGTGCAAACCCGCACGCTGCCGCGAGCAGCCGTCAAGCGACCGACGCGCCGCCTGAGCTGACGTTCGCGGCGTTTCTATGGAGCCTGTCGGAGCAGGCGCTGGCGGCGCTGGGCGAAGTGCCGGACCCGGCCAGCGGCCAGCTTTCGCGCGATCTGATCATGGCGCAGCAGATGATCGATATCATCATAATGTTGCGCGACAAGACCCGCGGGAATCTCGAGCCGCAGGAACAGGCGATGCTTACGGAGATTCTTTCCAGTCTGCAAATCAAGTACGTTGAACTGGCGAGACAGCCGGGACGTTGAGTGGCGGTTTTCGCATTAATCGGACATGACGAATAAGTTGTTTCGACCCATCGCTCTTTTTGCCGTAGCGAGCTTCGCGTTGATCGCTTGTCGAACGACGGCGCGCGCCGCCGACTCCACGACACCCGCCTCGGCGCAGTTCTGGACTGAGCTTTCCGACCCTGAACATGCGCCGAAAGCCCAAACGATGCCGGACTTCGTTGACCTCGCCGCCAAACTCAGCCCGGCCGTCGTGAATATCTCGACTGACGAGCCCGACGAGCCGCTTGAAGGCGCAGATCCCGGCGCTGGAAGTCCCGAAGATTCTCCTCATGGCGGCGCGCCGTTTGAAGAGTTCGGCGAGCCGCAGGAACGTTCGAAGGCGCTGGGCTCCGGTTTCATCATCACCAAGGACGGTTACATCCTGACCAATCAGCACGTAGTCGATAATCCGGGCGCAGTGACGGTGACTTTGCAGGACGGCCACAACTACACGGCCAAGGTCGTCGGCCATGACGACAAGAGCGACATCGCGCTGTTGAAGATTGACGTGAAGCATGACCTTGCGGTCGCGCCGCTGGGCAACTCGGATCAGTTGAGAGTCGGCGAGTGGGTGATGGCGATCGGCAATCCGTTCGGTTTCGATCATACGGTGACGGCGGGAATAGTGAGCGCGAAGGGACGCTTCATCCCGGGCAACTACGAGGACTTCATCCAGACCGACGCGTCGATCAACCCCGGCAACTCGGGCGGTCCGCTGATCGATTTGCGCGGCAACGTGATCGGCGTCAACTGCGCCATCTACACGCACACCGGCTCGAGCATGGGAATCGGTTTCGCGGTGCCTATCGACCTGGTCAAGGAGGAGCTGCCGCAACTGAAAGCCTCGGGCAAAGTCGTGCGCGGATGGCTCGGCGTGTACATCCAGAAGGTGACGCCGGAGCTGGCCGAGTCGCTGGGGCTGGCGGATTCGCGCGGTGCGCTGGTAGCGAAAGTGCTCGACAACGGACCGGCGCAAGCGGCGGGGGTCAAGCGCGGCGATGTGATTGTTGCGTTCGACAATCAACCGATCGACGACTCGCGCGAGTTGCCGCTGATGGTCGGGCGAACCGATCTCGGCCACAAGGGCGTGCTCAAGGTGATTCGCGACAAGCAGACGATCGATCTGCCGGTAACGATCACGCAGTCGCGCGAGCCTGAAATCGTAGCGTCCGAAGAAAAATCAGAGGCGCCCGACCTCGGCGCGGCTTCGCAGTTCGGTCTGCGCGTGAAAGACCTGAGCGCCGACCTCGCCAAGGAACTCGGACTCGATACGCCCGATGGCGTCGTGATTGCGTCGGTCGATCCCGGCAGCGCTGCCGATGAAGCGGGCCTGCGCGCGCGCGACGTGATCCTCGAGGTCAATCGGGCGGCGGTGAAAGACGTCGACGCGTACCAGAGCGCGATCAAGGCCAGCGCCAAGGGCAAGAACGTTCTGCTCCTGATCCGCCGCGGCGACTCGACTGTGTACGTACCGATCAAGCCGGAGGCCTGATCCGGGGACGCGCCTCCGATGTCCCCGAAACGAATCCTGAAGTACGCGCTCATCGGCGTGGGCGCTCTCATCCTGTTCGCGATCCCGCCGACGGTGTGGCTCTTCATGAGCTACTACCATCAGCTCGAGAACGAAGTCGTCGCGCGCTTTTCGGGCAAGCGCTGGAACATTCCATCGCGCATCTATTCCGACTCGGTGTTGATCTATCCGGGGCAGGCGTTGACCGACCTCGGTTTCTTCGAGCGTCTCGCACGCCTCAATTACCATCCGGTGGACCCGGGCAAGGTCGCGTCGCGCGGCGAGTACAGCTACGACAAGAAACACGGCAAGCTCGATATTTTTCTGCACAGTTTCCAGTATCCATACGGCAACTTCGGCGGCGAGTTCGTCGAGCTGAATCTCAAAGGCGATACGATCGACTCGATGGCCGATCCGGTGACCCACAAACCTATTTTCTCGATCGAGCTCGAGCCCGAGCTGTTAAGCGGCATCTTCGAGGGTGAATGGGAGCAGCGGCGGCTGGTGCGCCTGAGCCAGATTCCACCGACCATGATCAACGCGATCCTGGCCGCCGAGGACCATCGCTTCTACGAGCATCACGGCGTCGACATCGTGCGCACGATCAAAGCCGCGTACATCGATTTTACTTCGGGGCACGTGCGCCAGGGCGGATCGACGCTGACGCAGCAGCTCATGAAGAATTTTTTCCTGACGCGCGAGCGCAGCTACAAGCGCAAGGTCAAGGAAGCGATGATGGCGTACATCGCGGAGCGCGATTACTCGAAGGATGAAATCCTCGAGAACTATATTAACGATATCTATCTGGGCCAGCGTGGGCAGGAAGGTATATACGGCGTCTGGGAAGCGAGCGAGTACTACTTCTCGAAAGAGCCGCGCGATCTGACTATTGGCGAAATGGCTACTATCGCCGGACTGATTAGTTCGCCGAACCGGCTGAATCCGCTGCATCATCCCGACGCCGCACGCCCGCGCCGCGACGAAGTGCTGGCCTCGATGCTCGAGGACGGATACATCGACAAAAGTGCTTATGATGCGGCCGTGGCGGAGCCGCTGCGCGCGCGCGAAGTCTATGCCGAGGGCAACGACGCGCCCTACTTCGTCGATTTCGTCAAGAAGGAACTGGCCGACCGCTACCCGCCGCAAGTGCTGAGCGGCGAGGGTTTGCGCGTCTTCACCTCGCTCGACGTGCACATGGAAAAGCTGGCCGAGGCGGCAATCTCGCACAATCTCGCCGACCTCGAAGCCAAGCATCCCAAGCTGATGCGGCGCGAGGAAAAGGACCGCCTCGAGTCGTGCCTGATTGCGCTCGAGCCGCAGAGCGGAAGGATTCGCGCGATGGCCGGCGGGCGCGATTACCGCTTGAGCCAGTTCAATCGCGTTACTCAGTCCAAACGTCAGCCGGGCTCGGTGTTCAAGCCGGTGACATACCTGGCCGCCTTCGACGAGACGCTGTCGGGCGGCGCCGAGAAGTTTTTGCCGACTACCTATATCGAGGATGCGCCGTTCACCTGGCAATACGGCGATATGAGCTGGACGCCGAATAACTATCGCGACCGGTTTTTCGGACACGTGACGCTCGAATTTGCGCTGGGCGAGTCGCTGAATTCGGCGACGGCGCGGCTGGCGAACAGCGTCGGGCTCGATCGAATCCGCGCGATGGCGTCGAAGCTCGGCTTTGGCGATCTGCCGGCATATCCGTCGATCGTGCTCGGTGGAATCGAAGTCTCGCCGATGCAGGTCGCACGCGCGTACGCCGTGATCGCCAACGACGGGATGGAAATTCAGCCGTACGCGGTCACCAACGTGGTCGATGAAAACAACAAGGTGATCGAGGGCCATGAACTGGCGGCCGAACAGGTAATCTCGCCCGAACTCGCGTACATGATGCAGTTCATGCTCGAAAACGTGATCAATCACGGCACCGGCGCGGCCGCGCGCACGATGGGATTTACGCGGCCGGCGGCAGGCAAGACCGGCACCACCAACGACGCCAAGGATGCGTGGTTCGCGGGCTTCACGCCCAACCTGCTGACCGTGGTCTGGACGGGTTTCGATCAAAAGGAAGTGCTGGGGCTGACGGGAGCGCAGGCGTCGCTGCCGGCGTGGACCGCTTTCATGAAAGCGGCGACGGCGCCGCGCCCGCCGCTGGATTTCACCGCGCCGCCGGGAATCGTCGAGGAGACCGTCGATCCGACCACCGGCTACAAGGCGACGCCGTATTGCCCGGTGACGATGGTGGGCGTGTATCCGGAAGGTCTGGCGCCAACTCAGGAGTGCCCGTATCATAAGTCCCCGACGTCGTTGACGGCCGTGGACCATAAGATGCCAGAGGAGCCGAATCCCGTCGCCGATCCCAACGACTAGTTGCGCGATGATGCGACCCGGCTTATTCGTTTTCGCAATACTGCTTTCGCTGTTGCCGATGACGGCTGCTGCCGCGGATGGAATCGGGCAGCATCCCATCGTCCTTGCGGAACTGCAGGAAGAGTCGATACCGGCGCAGGATCTCGCTGCGCCCGCGAGTCCCGCAGCGGCACCATCGCCCGCAGCGGGTGCGAGTCCCGCAGCAGCAGCACCGTCACCGGCCGTCGAAGAAAATCCCGATTCAGACAGTGATGATAGCGAGCCGGAAGATTGGCAGCGGCTGCCTGCGGGGAAACCGTCGGCCGCCGCGCAAACCGCGCCCGCTCAGAGAGAACAGCCCGCCGCCAATGAGAATGCGCCTGACAGTGATGATGAGGCTGAGCCGAATCCTGCCCAGAACGAGCAGCCGGCAGCGGCAGCGTCGCCCGACCTGGCGCCTGCCCTCGATGCCGGTTCGATCGCAACGACGCCGCAAGTCAGCGACGAGTCGCTGTCACCGCTGATAGACAGCGCGCCAACACCGGCGCGCGCCGCGTCGTTGAGAATCACCGAGCAGCAGCGCGTCGAGCTCGACCAGGGGCATACCGACGACGCGATTCGCGAGTTGGCGCATGCAATCTCAATCGACCCGAGCAACTCCTACGCCTACTTCTACCTCGGCAAGGCGTACGTCGCGCGCAAGGACTACGGCCAGGCGGAGACGTTTTTCAAGCGCGCGGAAATCGGGCTCGCGGCGAATTCCGCGTGGCTCGGCGAGGCTTACGCGTTCGACGGGTTGAGCCTCGAGCAGGACGGTAAATCGGCGGAAGCGGCCGCCGCGTATCAGAAGGCGCTTGCGGCGAGTCCGGGCAACCTGACAGCGCGCGTCGGCATCACACGCGTCGGTGCGGTTATCCCGGCGGCGGCGACTGCGCCCGAGCCCGCGCCGGCGGCACCAGACCTCGATCAACCAGCACCCGCCGAGCCGGATCCAGCAGCGGCGCCCGATGAAGCCCCCGTGCCACCCCCGCCAGCAGCACCGCCGCCGACGACGAATTGAAGGGAGTCGGAACTTTATCAATGGTTACGGCGGCCAGACCCTGGTTCCCTCCCCCATGAGTGGGGGGAGGGTTAGGGTGGAGGACGATATGCCGCGCGGATGATTGGTGCGCGGCATTTCCGATGCGTCGCAAAATTTCAGAACAACAAGGTCCTCCACCCGCCGCTCGAAGACGAGCGTTTCTGGTTCCCTCCCCCACAATGGGGGGAGGGTTAGGGTGGAGGACGACATGCCGCGCGGATGATTGGTGCGCGGCATTTCTGACACGTCGTAGAATTTCAGAACAACAAGGTCCTCCACCCGCCGCTCGAAGACGAGCGGCGGCCTCCCCCCACTTTTGGGGGAGGCGATCCTAACCGGGGCGAGGTAAGAGTAGGAACACTCCTAATCCGAAATGTAGCCGAC
>JBEKLS010000176.1:0-9151 GCA_050010075.1 Binatus sp. (SeqCode)
CCTGAAAGTCGGTGACGACTACGTGCGCCTGCCGATCAATTCGAAATCGCAGACGCAAACCTTCCTGCGCCGCGCCGCAGCGGCCGTCAATTCCTTGAAGAACGGTCGGTAGTCCGGCGCCTTGTAGACCGCAGGTCCGCCGCGGCCCTGGGCACCGGCTCGGGACCGGCGCGATGCCGGTACTTCATGTCGTTGCCGCAATGTGGACAGTTGACGTCCTCGTACTTAACGATGCGTCCGCAGTACGGGCACTTGTAGCGGCGCCGCGCTACCCAGTAGAAGAACGCCGCCGTCAGCGCGACCATCAGCAGGCCGATGATTGTTTGATGCACGAGAGTTTTCTCCGCACCCGATTTAGAGCATCGGCACCACCGGACAATATGCGGCGCTGAAGATCGCGTGACCGCTGAGCGCTGCGCGAATTATCTCGATGACCGGCTCGACGATTCGCGCCGCCGGGCGTTCCTCCGTGATCGACGAGACCATCTTGCCGCTCGCGAGCGTCTGCAACAGCCCCGGCTGCTCGGGCAGCTCGATCACTCCGACCTGCTGATCGGGCGTGAGACGCGCCAATCCCTTCGCCGCCGCCATCGCTTCATCGAGTCCGCCGAGCGAATCGACCAGCTTGTACTGGAGCGCCTGCTCCCCCGTCCAGACCCGTCCTTGCGCAACCGCGTCGGCCTGCTCGACCGTCATGTGGCGGCCGGCTGCGACCAGCTTGAGGAAGTACTGGTAGTTGCGGTCGATATCATCCTGGAACTGCTTCGATTGCGAGGGCGTGAAATCGCTCCACATATCGAACATCCCGACGTTGGCGCCACGGCTCACCGCGTCGGTATTCGCATAGATCTTCTGCACCGCGGGCGAGATGTTGAACTTGCCGCCGAGCACGCCGATAGAGCCGGTGATAGTGCCGGGCTCGGCGATAATTTTCGCGGCGGGAATCGAGATCAGGTAGCCGCCCGACGCCGCGTATCCCGACATGCTGACGACGACCGGTTTTTTCTTCGCCGTGAGCTCGACCTCGCGCCCGATCAGTTCCGACGCGAGCATCGAGCCGCCGGGCGAATCGACCCGCAGGATCACGGCGCGCACGTCGTCATCCTCGCGCGCCGACTTGAAGGCCTCGGTCATGTCGTCGGACGTCATCGAGGTGCTGTCGGGAGTTGAGAACGGATTGAAACCTTCGCCGCCGCGATCGATGTCGCCCTCGCCGTAAATCACCGCGATTTCATCGCCGCCGCTCCAGTTCGAAAACAGGCTCGCCCGTGCGTAATTGTCGTAGTCGACAATCTTGTGCTCCGAGCCGCCATGGTTTTTCACCCGGTCGTCGAACTGGTCTTCATATTCGAGACGATCCACTAGCTTTGCCTTGAGTCCCTCATCAGCATTGAGCGGCGCCTGATCGATTAAAGTTTTTATCGCGTCGGGACTCAGCTTGCGCTCGTCGCCAATCGACGCGACGATCTGATCGAACAAGCTGCCCGCCAGCCCTTCGTCCTCTTCTTTCTGCGCCGGCGTGTAGTCCTTGTTGGTGAACATGTTGGCCGCGCTCTTGTATTTGCCCGCCGACGCGAAGTTCGGCGTGATTCCCAGCCAGTCGAGCGTGCCGCGCGTGAACAGCTCGCGCAGCTGCACGCCCATCAGGTTGAGATCGCCCTGCGGCATCAGCGAGACCTCGTCGGCCGCGCTCGCGACGATATACGGCAGGTTTCCCGCGCCCGATTCGCCGGCGGTCTCGAGATAGGCGGTCGTCCACTTGCCGTGGCTCTTGAACTTCCTGATCAGCGCGACCAGCTCCTGGGCCTGCGCCAGCTCCATCTCGGGATCGATAACCTTGATCGCGAGGCCGACAATCTTCGGATCCTTCGCGCCCTGGTTGATCGCGTTGCGCACCACGTTGAGCCCCGTCTGAGTTTTGCTCAACAGGCCAAGCACGCCGCCGCCGCCGCGCTCGACCACCGGTCCGTCAAGGTCGACTTCCAGCACCGAGTCGGGCTGGACGCGATGCGAGAGGTAATCCGAGATGGCGACGATCGCGATCAGCACCACGCTGATGATCACCGCTCGAAGCATCCATCGAAAAAGCCGTCTGAACATTCAGTCCTCCGAGATGCGAAAAGCGCGACGCCTGGTGCGTTTCCTTGACGGTTCGCAACTGGCAAGAATAGCCAACCATACCCGCCTCAATGGAGCCAGTCGCCAAAATAGCGCCGTCCGAGCAGCCCGAACCGCTGATGAACCAGCGCGCGACCGGCGCGATTCATCGTCGAATCGTCGCGCTCGCGTTCGCCGCTTGGATTTTCGACTTCTACGACCTGGTGCTCTACTCGTTCCTGCTGGTCCCGGTCGCGCGCGAACTTCATCTGACCGCCGAGCAGTCTGCGCTGGCGCTGGGCACGTCGCTGCTGATGACGGCGCTCGGCGGTGTCATCTTCGGCTTCCTTGGTGATCGCTTCGGACGCAAGCCCGTGATCGCGGCGACGGTTGCGATCTACGGCGTCGGCACGGCGCTGTGCGGATTCAGCAATACTCTCACGCAGCTACTGATATTTCGCTCGATCACCGGGCTCGGCATGGGCGGCGGATGGGCCCCCGGACAAAGCCTGGTGGCAGAGAGCGTGCCGGCCGAGCGCCGCGCGCGCTATGCGGCATACGTGCAGACGGGAGCGCCGCTCGGAGTCTTGCTCGCGGCGGCCGCGGGCGGCTACCTGGCGCCGGCTATCGGATGGCGCCTGACGTTCATGGTTTCCGGCCTGCCCGCCATCTTCGTCGTCGCCGCCGTGATGAGATGGATGCCGGAGAGCGACGTCTGGCGCCGCACGCGCGTCGGCGTCGAGCGCGGCTTCGACCTGCGCGCGCTTCTCGAATATCGGCGAATCCTCGCGCTGTTGTTCGTCGTCGTGCTGCTCAACTCGGAGGCGTACTGGTTCACCTACACCTGGATGCCGGGATACCTGGAGCTCAAGCGCGGACTGTCTGCGGTGGCGGCGAGTCATCTGCTGATCAAGATGCAAATCGGCGGCGTGCTCGGCTACCTGACGTTCGGCCGCGCCGCGGACAGAGTCGGCCGCCGGCCCGCGTTCTGCGCCTACGGCCTGCTGATGGCGGCCGGCACGATTCCGCCGACGATACTGTGGAATTCAGCAGCCACAATTCCCGGACTAATCTCAGCTGCGATGTTCACAGCGGGATTCGGCACAGGAATATGGGCGGGCATAGCGCCAATGATCGCCGAGATGCTGCCAACGCGAATTCGCAACACGTCGCTCGGCCTGCTGCTAAACGTAACCCGCGGATTCCAGTTCTTCACCCCGATCCTGATTGCCGCTCTGGGCGCACGCTTCGGCTTCGGCGCAACGCTATCGCTAGGCGCACTCTTCTCAACAATGGGCGCTCTGCTCGTCTGGATACTCCCCGAAACAAGAGGCCGTTCAATCACGGCACTGGATTGATCTTGCCTCGCCCCAACAGGGGAGAGGCCGACGTGCGTCCGCGCGCGGCGGATGAGGGACCAAATTTCATGAGGATTCCGGATATGCGGTGCAACAGACAATCGCGCCACAAGTTGTCCTCCACCCTAACCCTCCTCCCATCTGGGAGGAGGGAACCAGAAACTTACGGCGAGCTGCCCAGCGGCCGGTGCTCGACTGTCGAGCCGTCGAGATACGGCTCGTCGCCGATCCACGTCACCCGAATCGTCGTCACCGCCTCGACGCCTTGCAGCATCAGATTCGATGTCATCGTTTGCGTATGCGATCCTCCGGCGCTGCGTCTGCCTTCAGTCAGCGCCTCGGTCATCGCGCGCCCCGCAGGCACGACACCGCCGGGTCCGATGTTCGTCTGGGTGCCGAGTATCTGCGTGATCGTCGGCGTCACGTCGGTGTTCGCCGTAGGATTGTAATCGACGAAGCTGCGGCGGAAGTCCGGACCGCTGGCCGCGCAGAAATTATGAATCTCGCGCTCGCCGGCCGCGCCATGCATCCCCATTCCGGTCGTGAACGTCTTGCTGGTGCCGGTGTCTGCATAAACGACGCCCTGCACCGGATGCACCAGCTCGGCGGATTTGTTGGGCATCGAGACTTGTCCGATTTGGCCTATCAGAAACGCTGGTTTGTCCGGCCCGGTCAAACCCTTGTTGCTGGCGTCAGGCTCCTCGCGAAATGAAATCACCAGGTCCGGCGAGCGCGCGGCGTTGTACAGCCCCACGACGCTCTGGTTGAAGGTGCCGTCGATCCATCCGAGATACGGCTTGGGCGCGCGCTGCCGCCGGCCGCGGCGGGTCGGTTCATCGGGCGGGGTCGCGGACTCGCGCGAGAAGATCGGCCCGCACCACTCCTGCGCCTCGGCGAAGTTGACGATCTTCTGCAGCACGTCGCGCTTCGCCTCTGGCGTGGCGAATTCCGTCGGCGACAGGTAAACGAGGTCGGCGCCGCCGTTGGGCACGACGACAACGTCGGTGCTGTCGGGCGCTTTCTTGATTCCCGCCGAGACCAGCATCTCGGACAGCACGACGCGGAACTTGATCGTGGCGAAGCCGTGGTCCGAGACCACGATGATGTCGGTCTTGTCCGCGATTCCGAGCGCGTCGATCGCCGCCCGCACCCGCATCAGGTTGTTGTCGCAAAGACTCAACGCCTCGAGCGCGGGCGCCGTGCCCAGGCCGTCCACGTGCTGCGTGAGATCCGGATTATGCTGCCAGAAGACGACCAGCGCCGGCCGGCCCGCGTCCGCCGCGGCCTTGGCTGCGGGCAACGCGTCTTCACCGACCAGCTGCGCGTAATACAAATCGCGCTGCTCATCGGCCACCGCGCTTTTCGAATCGGGCGGAACTGTTATCTTCTGCGCGGCCGTCACCGGCGCGACCAGGTCTTCCGACGCGAACAGGTAGTCCTGATGCGGCTCGCCGACGATATCCTTGCCGCCGGCGATCGTCGCGACGCGATTGTCGAACACCGAGGTCGGCCCCTGCTTGCCAATCACCGCAGTGTAGCCGCCCTCGCGCTCGACCTCCTGCACAATAGTGTCGAGCCCTATCAGCCGCCCCTTGTACGCACTGGCTCCGTTCACGTTCAGTATCGCTTTGGGACCCTCGGCCCCGACTATCTGCCCCTTGGGCGACTCCGCCGATGGCGCCAGGTAGAAGTTGTTGCCCTCGAGTCCGTTGACGCCCGGCGGCGCGCCGGTTGCGAGCGCGGTGGCGTTGACCATCGTCAGCGTCGGGAAGACCGAGTGATGCTTGTCGAAGCGCACGCCCTCACGCGCCAGCCGGAACAGATTCGGCGTATCGCGCTGCGTGACGAGGTCGGGCCGCAGGCCGTCCCACACCATCAGCACTACGATCCGCCCGCGCCCGCGATGCGCCCCGAGCGAATCTTGCGCGCGCGTCGGCGCCGCGACGAACACCAGCAGGACCGCGAGAATTTCAGACAACCGTCGAATGAACATTCAGCCGGTCATCATAAGCGGCCCGCGCCCGACTCTGTCAATCATTATTTGCGATCGGTTTGAGCGTCGGCGTCCGCGGATGCGCCTTGAAGAAATCCCAGATGACGTCGGTCGCGTTCAGATTGTCGCTCGGCTTGCCCACCAAGCTTTCCGGAAGCCGGTTCTTGCCGCCGGGCCAGATATGCCCCAATCCTCTGACCCTGTAGTACTCGACCTCGCCGCCCTTGTCGCACTCATCGTAAGTGATTTGGAGCACGCCGTTGCCGCGAGCGGTCTGCACTTCGGGTCCACAACCGAGCATCCGCTCCCATTCCATGAGCGAATCTTCGATCGGCGGATGATACTGCGTCGTCAACCACGGGAGTTTCACGTTGCCGCCGTCGATCGGATTGAGCGGGTCCTTGGTGCCGATGATGAAAAGCAGCGGAACCGGATATGACAGCTGTTTATCCTGGTACCACAGATGCCCCGAGACCGGCGCGATCGCCGCGATTCGATTCGAGAGGTTGAGGCCCACGCTGAACGTCATCGACGCGCCGTTGGAAAAGCCGGTGCAGTAGATTCGGTCCGGGTCGGCCGCATAGCGCGCCTCGAGGTAGTCTATCATCGCGGAGATAAAACCGACGTCGTCCACATTGTCGACGCCGATCGAGCCGCGGCCGGAGCCGTCGTTCCACAGCCGCGGATTGAGCATGAATCTCGCGGGCTGCGCCGGATTCGGCGTGCTGCCGTCCGGGAACACCGCGATAAAGCCCTCGCGATCGGACTTCGCATCCCATCCGGTCTCGGCGATCGCGCCTTCGCCGCTGCCGCCCGCACCGTGGAGCATTATAACGATCGGCACTTTTGATTTGCCGTCGAATCCCGGCGGCACGTGGACGATAAACGTGCGCGTCATCTTATGCGCGCCGGCGCCGACGTCGAGCGACTCGTGATGGTTCCCCGGCGCAGGCACCGGCTGAATCGACGGCGTCGGCGCGCCCGCCATCGCGGAAAATACCGCAGCCGTGAATATCGCCGCGCCCAGCAGCGTTGAGATACTGAAACTGCGCATCCGGAAGCCCTGCCATTGCAATAGACGCACTGGACGAGCCGATCGTTTCAGGGTGCAACTCGAATTTTGTTTTGGTAGCGTGGCCCTGAAAGCGCGAAACATTAGAGAGGTCGCCCAAACTTGCGTATCGCCCTACTTGGTCAGGCCGCATTCGCGGAAAAAGCGCTCACGGCGCTCGTCGATCACGGTGACGAGATAGTTCACGTCTACGCGCCGCCCGATTCGCCCGCCGGCAAGGCCGACCCGCTCACTGCCAAGGCGCGCGCGATGGGCCTGCCGCTCAGCCAGCCCAAGTCGTTCAAGAACGACGCCGCCTTCGATCATTTCAAGGCGCTCGACGCCGACCTCGCCATCCTCGCATTCGTGACGCTGATAGTGCCCGAGCGGATTCTCTACGCGCCGCGCTACAAGTCGATTTGCTTT
The DNA here is from genome assembly GCA_050010075.1 of Binatus sp. (SeqCode). GTDB lineage: Bacteria > Desulfobacterota > Binatia > Binatales > Binataceae > Binatus. The sequence continues at coordinate 6,926 of JBEKLS010000176.1, forward strand.
CATCCGTCCCTGCTCCCGCGCCATCGCGGCGCCAGCGGCATCAACTGGGCGATCATCCAGGGCGACGCCGAAACGGGAGTGACATGGTTCTGGCCCGACAAGGGCATCGACACCGGACCGATCCTCGTTCAGAAGCGCGTGGCGATCGCGGAGAGCGATACCGTCGGCTCAATTTATTTCAACACGCTCTTTCCGATGGGCATAGACGCGATGGTCGAGGCGGTCGATCTGATCAAGTCGAGCAACGCGCCCGCAATAGCGCAGGACGAGAGCAAGGCAACCTACGAACCGCCATGCCGCGACGAGCACGCAAAGATCGATTTCGCCAAGCCGGCGCGCGAAATCTTCAACCTCATCCGCGGATGCGACCCGCAACCAGGCGCCTTCGCAAGTCTCGGCGACAAACGCCTGCGCCTCTATGAAGCAAGCTTCTCAGCAAGCAGCTCAGATGCTGAACCAGGAACGATAGTCGCCATCGATGCGAACGGCATGAAGATAGCGCTCGCCGGAGGCACGATTACAGTGAAGCGAGCGCGAATCGATCCAAATCCCAAGAAGGTCGCCCCAGCCGAACTAGCAGCAAGCGGCGAAGTCAGCATCGGCACAAAGCTGACGTGAGACTTTCGCGAAGCGGCTACTTCGCTTTCGCTTTGATTCGCGGATCGTCTTCCGCGACGCATTGCGATTCCTTCATCCGTTTGTTCATCTCCGACTGGCTGAGCGGCCGCATTTTGGCTTTCAGCGTATCTTTCGCCGCCGCCTGGTATTCGGCGGGCGTCGTCGGATGCTCGATGACATCCTTCAGCGACTGCACGCATTGATCCCGGGAATCGAACTTCACGCTTTTTCGCCAGGTGATCATCGGCGCATTTGCATCGACCTTGTTGGTGGCATCGATCGGCGGAATCATCAGGTACCATGCAACGATCGCGAGAGAAATTGCGTGAATCGAAGATCGCGCGCCGCTTGATAGCCTCTCCCTGTCAGGGAGAGGCCGCGCCTCCGGCGCGGGTGAGGGTCCGTTCATAAGGATGTCCTTTCTGTCTTCTGGCGTCTGAAGAAGGGTGCTCATCGGCGCAAAGTCGGGTAAAGAGCGCAGCGCGAAGAATTAGGAATTTGGACCCTCGCCCGCCGTTCGAAGACGAACGGCGGCATCCCTGACAGGGAGAGGCGAAGAGGCTTCGCTTCGCTCAAGAATGACACAAAAACAGAATCACGATGACAAAAAATAGCGCAACTCATCTAACTAAACCCTCCTAGCAGGGACGAAGTCCCACATCTTTCTTTTCCGAATACTGGGTGCAGGGGTCACCCCTGCTGAAACCCATGGAGGGGTTTCACTACAATTAAGTTCTTTCCTCTACCCCGCTATTCCATCGCACTTCTTTGCGCTACGATCCTCGCGGGCTGGAAGAGGTTTACCGGGATGCGTCTCTGCATCGGCACTGCCAAAGGAATTGTGATTCTCGATCCCGCGCGCGGCGGGGCTCCGCTCATGGTGCTTGCGGATCCGTCGGCCATCTGGTGCATGGCGCAGGACGCCGCCGATCCCTCGCTCATCTACGCCGGATCGACCGAGCATACACGCGGCAAAGGCACGCTCGCGCGATCGACCGACGGCGGCCGCACCTGGAACGACGTCACTCCCGCGCTCGCTCGCGAGGAAGAAGTCTGGTCGATTGCCGCGTCGCCGGCGGTAAAGGATCGCGTGTTCCTCGGGACCTCGCACGCGCGCCTGTTCCGCAGCGACGACCAGGGACGCATCTTCAGGGAATGCGCCGGCTTCCTGAAAATCCCGGGACGCGACCGCTGGACATTTCCGCCGCCGCCGCACATCCCGCACGTGCGCTCCATCGCTTTCGATCCGCACGAGCCGTCGACTATGTACGTCGGGGTCGAAGAGGGCGGAGTGTTCCGCTCGCGCAACGACGGCGCGACTTTCGAGGCGGTCAACGACGGTCTCTACGAGGACGTCCACAGCGTTGCGGTCGACTCGCGCGATTCGCGCCGTCTCTACGCCACCACCGGCAACGGCTTTTACCTCTCCGTCAACGCCGGCAAGTCGTGGCAGCACGTGATGCGCGGGTTCAATCGCACCTACACGATTCCGCTGCTCGTGAGCGCGCCGGACCGCGAGGAGGTTTTCACGGCGGCTGCGATGGGTCCGCCGCCGACCTGGCGGGTGACGCCCACGGGTCCCGACGCGATCCTGTTTCGCAGCGCCGA
>JBEKLS010000177.1:0-9094 GCA_050010075.1 Binatus sp. (SeqCode)
CGATGCGGCACGATGGCCGACACGCGACGAGGCTCAGGTTGTACCGCCATCACCGGAACGTCGGGCGCCAGGCTGTAGGCGCGCAGCATCTGCGCTACGTCGCTGCCGCTGGTCAGAACGATCTTGTTGTCATTGTAATTGCGCATCGCCAGGCGCAGCACTCCCGAGTGAGTCGCCAGCGCCAGCCGCTCGGATTCCTGCGGCGTGACCAGCAGCGTGACGACCTTCACGACCTCGGGCTCGTCCTTCTTCATCTCGACTTCCTGCGCCACCGCAAGGACTTCGACGTTCTGAAGAATAACCTTTGAGAAGTCCTTTGCGCCCGAAGCGCCTTCGGTGGCCTGAGTCGCGACCAGCACGTCGACCCGGGTATGCGGCAGGACGAAGCCGGCCACATCGCTGACCTCATCCACCGGGACCGACACTGCGCGCATCCCGAACGGGATCAGCAGTGGCATGACGCCGGCAGTCTTATCGCCGGTGAACAGCTTTGACTGCACGATCGGTTCGTTGGCTACCAGCGAGTTCTTGACGAAGCTGCCGATGACCTGTTTGGGATCGGTGTATGCTCCGTCCGGAAGACTGTCAGCCGACCATCGTGCCGTCTTAACTTCTCCCGGCTCGATTTTGGTGCCGAGCGGGAGATCGTAGGCCGCGACCACAACCTCGACGTTGTGCGCCATCGCGTTCTCCACCTCGGCTTCCCGCTTTTTCAAAGCGGAGTAGACCATTACCGAAGCCAGCATTGCCGCCAACCCCGCGAGTAAGACGAATACCATCGGTCGTCTCATATCACCCCTCCCCTCCGGCCGCTCGATGGCAGACCGGCTATAGTCAAATAGTTACACTTACTATGCATTTTGCTCTTCACATGCCGACTCGATATTAGTCAGAGCGGCGGGGAAATAGATTGACGAACGCGAATTGTGACTACTCAAAACTATAAAGCCAGTAGTCAGAAGAATGCTCTTTCGGTGTGAAATAAACCCTGCCTGCACCACAGTCTCCCCTCAAAGCCCCTCGTTGCTCGCTATAGAAGCGGTGCGACCTTGCCGACTAACGACGTAATGATAGTACCCGCATTCTGAACAAGAGCAATTATTACTGCGGCAATGGTCACCATGATCATTGCGTATTCGGTCATAGTCTGACCGCGCGAGCTCGCTATCGACAGGTAAACTCTTTTCTGCAGCGTCATTGACTTCCCCTCCCAGGGTTGTCGTCTTCTTTCGAGTCATCTCTCGTGGAGGGGGCTGGAGCTCAGCCCTTGCCAGGAGAACACGGCTCTCGACGACCGTCCGTCCAACGCAGCGAGAGTTACCTTTGATAGTGGGGCGGCGGATGGGTACATCCGCCACCCCGAGATTTCACCCTTCTCGATTACAGCTTGGTGTCGACCGTGCCGAGCAATGAGCTGATCGTCGAGCCCATCGTCTGGTAGCCGACGAATACGATCACGGCGACCGCGGCCAGAATCAACGCATACTCGGCCATTGTCTGGCCCGCCTGATTCTCCCGCACTTTCACGAACAACTTCGTAATCTTGTCCATTTTCCCGTATCCTCCTTCAGTCTGTTTTTTGGCCACAATTAGCCATTGTCCCCATTCATAAGTGCGATCTTCTTTAACTGGTGCCCTTTGTCGACTCAGCTTCTATTTGTTCTCTCGAGGCAAAAAACCTCTCTGCTTACGGCAACCCATGCCGAGGCAAGAGCTTGCATCAGCATCTCTTGTGCCACTTTGATCTATTCAGTAATTACTTCGACTTTTTCGTTTTATGGGAGACTACGTTGGGCGCAGGGATGCAACTCTTGGTTGCGATCCCGCTACAGATCGGAACTCAAATGGAGTTTTAAGATAATCAAAGAGGTTTTAGCTGAGCAAAAGATGAGTTAAGCGACTGGTCAACCGATGGTAGTCCGCAAGAATCGAACCACCAAATGGTGGTAGTGGGCGGTTTTAACCGCCCACTACCCAAATGGTGTATTCGAAGGCAGAATCGGACCTCAAAAATGGCTCTTCGTGGCTAGTTGCTCTTCTAATCGGCTGGTTCGAACCGTATCTGGTCGCCCACCTGCGTCGAACTCGCATCCGCCGCGCCCGCCGGAAGCTCCAGTGCTCGTCGCGCTCCAAACACGACCGAAGAAAGCCGCCAGGGTTGCAGGCGCCGATTGATATTGATGACAGTGTTGCCCCGACCGATGAACACGATGTCTATCGCAAAGCGCATGAAGAACATGTGCATCCACATGAACGGCGTGAACCTGCCGTTCTCGAAGAGCATCCCCGTCCCGGGCTCGAGGCTGTCTCGACCGAGCAGGCCGCGACCCTTGCCACCGATCCCGCCGGCGCTTTCGAGTCGCTCGCAGAGGACTGTCGACCGTGATTGGTTTACAGCTCGTATTGCAGACTGCGTATCCGGCGCATCGGGATTTCGGGACTGTCTCATTACCTCATCATGTAATAAAATCGCGTGAGTTTCATGGGATACATTCCGATATTTCTCGACGTGACGGGCCGCGAATGCGTGGTGGTCGGCGGCGGCGAGGTCGCCGCACGCAAAGTCGAGTCGCTGCTCGAGGCCGGTGCCCGCGTGACCGTCGTGAGTCCGCGCCTGTCACCCTCGCTGCAAACGATCGTCGCGCGCGGGAACGTTGTTCACATCGCTCGCGACTACCAGCGCGGCGATATCGTCGGATGCGTGCTGGCGTATGCCGCGACCGACGATCCGAAGCTGCATCGTGAGATTGCCGCCGAGGCGCGCTCGTTGGGAATTCCGCTAAACGTCGTCGACGTGCCCGAGCTGTGCACGTTCATCGCGCCCGCGACCCTTAAGCGCGGTGCGCTTCAAATCGCTATTTCGACCGCGGGTGCGTCGCCCGCATTCGCAGCGCGGCTTCGGCGCGAGCTTGAGGATCAGTTTGGGCCTGAATACGCACTTACGCTCGAGGTATTGCGAGCTGCGCGCCGGCGCTTGCATGCCGATGAAATCGATCCCGCCGATCGCATGCGCCGGCTCAAGGACCTCGCCAACTCCGCGCTGCCCGACGCGATTGCGGTTGGCGACGTGGCCGCGATCGAGCGCATACTTGCCGCTCATCTTGGTGACGGCGTGGGATTGGCGGCGCTTGGGCTTGCGCGCGCGATGGAAATCCCGGACTGAACGATTTTACCGATGGACACACTATGGCTAATGCCGGCGCTGGCCTGTTACGCGCTCTCGGCCGCGTTGTTCATGTTCGATCGTTCGTCGGGACGCACGCGCGCGACCGGTTACGCGGTTGCGATCCTCGGCGCCGGTGCGATCTTTCATGCCCTCGATCTGACGGCGCGCGGACTACAAGCCGGGAATATCCCGGTCGCTAATTTTCCGCAGGCGCTGTCGTTTCTTGCATGGCTGACGGGGCTGGCTGGCCTCCTGATGATCGTGCGGCTCCGACTCGCCGTGATTGGCGCGTTCGTCGCGCCAGCGGTGACGCTCGCACTCGGGGCCGCGTCGCTGACCACCAGCAGCGGGCACCTGGTGTTGCCCGAGACGCTGCGCAGCGTGTGGCTGCCGATTCACGTCACGCTCGCGATCCTCGGCTACACGATGTTCGTGCTCGCCGCGAGCGTCAGTATCGTCTATCTCGCCTGCGAGTCGCGCCTCAAATCCAAGCGCGCGCTGGGTCCCGCCAACCAGGGTGCGCCGAGTCTCGAAAAGCTCGACCGAATCAATTATCAACTGCTGGGATGGGGTTTCGCTATGTTGAGCCTCGCGATCGTGAGCGGCGCGATTTGGGCCGACGCGACCTGGGGACATTTCTGGTCATGGGATCCCAAGGAATCCTGGTCGCTGGTGATTTGGATACTCTACGCGGGCCTGCTCGAGTCGCGCCTGACGGTTGGATGGCGCGGGCGGCGCGCGGCGGCGCTGACGATCGTGCTGCTGGGCGTGTTGGTTGGTTCGTTCGTGGGCGTTAACCTGATCTTTCCGGGCAAGCACGGCGGCAGTTTCGGTTGATATGGATCAGACGCTATTCATCGTCGGGATTAACCATCGCAGCGCCGCCGTCGCGCTGCGCGAGCGGCTCGCGTTTGCGGACGACGAGATCGTCGCTGCGCTCGGGCGTCTGCGTGAAGCGTCGCCGGCGGTCGCCGAGGCCGCTCTTATCTCGACTTGCAATCGGGTTGAAGTGGTGGGAGTAGCCGCCGACGCCGCGCGCGCTGCCGATGAGACGCTGAAATTTCTCGCCGCCGACCGAAGCGTTGCGCAAGACGAATTCGCCGACGCCGTTTACAGTTTCGCCGGGCGCGACGCCGCGCGTCATCTTTTCCGCGTCGGCGCGAGTCTCGATTCGATGGTGGTGGGCGAGCCGCAGATATTGGGTCAGCTCAAGCTCTCATACGCGCAGGCGTCCGAGGCGCACACCGTCGGCCTGATTTTACATCGCGCGTTTCACAAGGCCTTCAGCGTCGCCAAGCGCGTGCGCAAGGGGACGCTTATCGGTCACGGCTCGGTCTCAGTCAGTTCCGCCGCGGTCGCGCTCGCCGGCCAGATTTTCGACACGCTGAAAGACAAGACCGTGATGCTGATGGGCGCGGGCAAGATGGCGGAGCTGACCGCGCGCCAGTTGAGCGCTCTCGGAATCGAGTCGCTGCTGATTACATCGCGCACATTCGATCGCGCAGTCGCGCTCGCGCGCGACCTTGGCGGCACCGCGGTGCCGTACGACAACTACAGACCGTACCTCAAGATAGTGGACGTGCTGATCGGTTCGGTCTCGTCGACCAAACCGATTCTCGGTCCCGACGAATTCGAGCCGGTGATTCGCGAACGCCGCTACCGGCCGATGTTTCTTATCGACATGGGCGTGCCGCGCAATTTCGACGAGCGGCTGAACGCGCTGCAGAACGTGTACCTGTACGATATCGATGATCTCGGCGCGCTGGTGCAGCGCTCGCTCGGCGATCGCGAGCGCGAAGCCGAAAAGGCCGGGCAGATCGTCGAGCTCGAACTCGAATCGTTCCTCAAATGGCTCGCCGGCCTCGACCTGACTCCCACTATCAAGGACATCCGCTACAGCGTCGAGCGGCTGCGCGACGATGAGCTGGGGCGGGCGCGCGGATGGCTGGCGCAGCTCGAGCCGGTCGAGCGCGAGCGGGTCGAGTTGCTGACGCGCGGACTGACGAACAAACTGCTTCATCGCATTTTGTCAGGGCTGAAGCAGCGCGGCGACAAAACGCTCGACGCTGCGTTTGCGGCCGAGGTCGCGCGGCGATTGCTGGGCGCCGAGTTCGACGCGCAGGACGATCACGATGCGCTCGACGACGCGGACGAGGACGGCGGGGACGATAACGACCCGGACGTCGAGTGATCGCGCAGCGCGCTGACTTCTGATGGCGCTGATGCCCAAGCTCAAAATCAGGATTGGTTCGCGGCCGAGCAAGCTGGCGCTGGTGCAGGCGTCGATCGTGCGCGATCGAATTGCAGCGCAAATGCCGGCCGAGATCGAAATCGTCGAGATACGCACCAGCGGCGACAAGATGACGTCGGCGTCGCTCGCGGACATCGGCGGCAAGGGACTCTTTATCAAGGAGCTCGAGCAGGCGCTCGCGGCTGGCGCGATCGACCTGGCCGTGCATTCGATGAAGGATCTGCCGGCCGTGCTGCCGGAGAATTTTCGCGTGGCCGCGGTGCTCGAGCGCGAGAGTACCGCCGATATTCTCGTCACGCCCGACGGCGCGGCGTTGTCGGCGCTGCCCGCGGGCGCGCGGCTCGGCACGTCGTCGTCCCGCCGGCGTTTCCAGGCATTGAGGGTGAATCGAGCGCTTGAAATCCTGCCGCTGCGCGGGAATGTCGATACGCGCCTTGCGCGCCTGGCGGACGGCGCGTTCGACGCGATCATAATCGCAATGGCCGGGTTGAAGCGGCTGGGCCGGGTCAAAGATGTGAAGTTCGTCGAGCTCGATGAGCGCGATTTCATTCCATCGGGAGGGCAGGGCGCTCTCGCGATCGAAACGATGGCCGATCGCAAAGCGGATGAGCTCGATCGCGCGCTGTCCGCGATCAGCGACGCGCGCACATTCTATGAAACGGCGGCCGAGCGCGCGTTTCTCGCCGCGATCGAGGCGTCCTGCACGACTCCGGTCGGAGTGCGAGCGACTATCGCAGGCGACACGCTCGCGCTTGCGGCGATGCTCTTCAGTCCGGACGGCGCCCGCGAGCTGTCGGAGTCATCGCTCGATCCGCTCGCTACGGATCTTGCACCGGATGCCGCAGAAAATTCCGGCAGGCTGCTGGCAGAAAAGATGCTCGCACGTGGCGCCGCGGCTCTGCTTGGGCGGTAATGAGATCGCGCGCGAAGAAACCTGAACGCGGCCGAGTCTTCCTGGTTGGTGCGGGTCCCGGCGCCCCTGATTTGATCACGATTCGCGGCGCCGACGTTCTGAGCCGGGCCGACGTCGTTATCCACGACTATCTGGTCAGTCCGGAGCTGATCCGGCTGGCGCCGCCGAAGGCCACGCTGATTTATGCCGGCAAGCGCGGCGGTTCGGAAAAGAGTATCGAGCAATCCGAGTTGAACGCGATGCTGATCGAGCATGCGCGGAACGGGCGCGTCGTCGTGAGGCTCAAAGGTGGCGACCCGTTTATTTTCGGGCGTGGTGGCGAGGAGGCTGAAGCGCTGGCGCGCGCGGGTGTCGAGTTCGAAGTCGTGCCCGGCGTCACCTCGGCGATCGCGGGGCCGGCATTTGCGGGAGTGCCGTTGACCCATCGTGAGCACGGGTCGTTCGTCGCGTTCGTCACCGGCCACGAGGACGAAAGCAAGGGCGCGCGCTCGACGGTGCCGTGGGACGAACTGGCCGCTGCTGCAGGCCGTGGCGGTACGTTCGTTATCCTGATGGCGACGGCACGGATGCGCGCGACGCTCGATCGAATTCTCGCCGCCGGGCTTCCGCCTGAAACGCCTGCAGTCGCCGTTCAATGGGCGACGACCGCCGCGCAAAAGACTGTTAGCGCGACGCTGGCAACGCTCGCGGACGAATCTGCGCGCGAAGGAATCGGCGCGCCCGCTGTAATAATCGTCGGACAATCCGCGGGCCTGCGCGAAAATCTAAAATGGGTCGAGCGCATGCCGCTGTTCGGCCGCACGATAGTGGTAACGCGATCGCGCGCCACTGCGTCTGAATTCGCGACTTCGCTGCGTCGGCTCGGCGCTGAAGTCGTTGAATTTCCAACCATCGAAACCGCGCCGCCGCGAAGTTACGCGGCGCTGGATCGTGCGATCAAAGCTGTCGGCACTTTCGACTGGATAATTTTCACGAGTGCGACCGGCGTCGAAAGTTTTATCGAACGGCTGAAGTCGCGCGGGCGCGATATTCGCGAGCTCGGGCGTGCGTCGATCGCAGCTATCGGACCGGCAACGGCGGCGCGGCTCGCCGGCTATGCGCTCCGCGTCACCGCCGTCCCCGACGAGTATCGCGCCGAGCAGATTGTTCCCGCGATTGGAATCAAACAGATTCGCGGCAAGCGCTTCCTGATACCGCGAGCCGAAGTCGCGCGCGAAGCACTGCCCGAAATTTTGCGCGACAAGGGCGCCAAGGAAGTCGTCGTGGCGCCGGCCTATCGGACCGTCAAGCCAAAAGGCACGCAGGTCGAGCGAATGCGCGAGTTGCTCGCGTCGGGGTCGATCGATCTGGTGACGTTCACCAGTTCAAGTACGGTGACGAATTTTTGTGAACTGCTTGGCGCTTCCGCGACGGGAATCAAAGCGGGGGCAATTGGGCCGATTACGGCGGCCACCGCTGAGGCGCAAGGGTTCGACGTGGTCGTTAAGGCACGGGAGTATACGATCGATGGGCTGGTTGATGGGATACGGGAGTTTTTTGGGAACTCAGGAACTTGATCTTCTGTGAAACCCGCGGTGGGTTTCACGCTTCCTTCGGCAGGGGTGACCCCTGCACCCAGTGTTTCAGATGCTAGGCGTTCTTGCCTTGCTTGCCTTCGATCCACTGGAACATCAGCGACTGGTAGTACTCCAGGTTCTCTCCGAGCAGGAAGACCTTCGGGATTCCTTCGATCTGGGCGTAGATTGCGGTGTGCGTCGGGTTCTCGTTGCCGAACGCTATCTTGATCGGCTGCGCCTGGCCCGGACCCTCGACGACCATCTCGGACTTCGGATGGTCGAGGCCGAACTGCGAGAGGTCATTTGAGTTGTCCGCCACCACTTCGACCGACTTCGCGGCCGACAGCAGCGACACCATCGCGTCCATCAGATCGTGCGGCACAAATTTTCCCGGCGGCGCGACAAGTTCGTAAAGCTTGCCGTCCTTGGTCTTCTCAAACCGCAGCGATTCCGATCCGCTCGAGACAGTGACCGCGCTGATCCCGCCGTCGAGCTTGAGCAGGCTCTCCTGCTTGTCCAGCAGCGCGCCTTCGTCCTTGACGGTCGGCTGAATCCAGAAATAAATCGGCAGCAGGATGAAAAAAATCACCGTGTAGAAAATTGCAGGGCGCGCACTCACGCAAAAAACCTCCTGCGCACCATCACCGTGATCGCAATCAGGAACAGGATCGCCGGTTCGACCACCGAGCCAAGCACCAGCACGTGGCCCGCATCCGCGTCGCTGATATAGAACGCCGCAGTTTCGTTTTTGTTGAGCCGTTCGCGGCTCGCAATCAGCATCTCGTCGCCTGCCAGCTCGTTGATCAGACTCACCGCCAGGTCCTGGTTCCCCAGCATCTCGATAAACTGGTTCGACGCGAAAGCGCTGCTGCCTATCCCGACCAGCCGCGTCATATGCTGCAGCGATACGTGCGGATTCGCCGCGGGCGCGAAGTCAATCTCGGAGGCAACGGGGATCGGCCCCTTGAGATCGCGGCCCGCCTGGTACTCGGTGATCCCGGTCGTGAGCGCATTCGGATCGCCTGACGCCCAGCTCTCATGCGACGACGAGAGAAACTTGTCCGCCTGCGCGATTTTCAGATCGTCCGGTGCGATTGCGCCGACCGCCCCGGTGACCATGACGCCGCGTCCCAGTGAAAAAACGGCCGGCGCGGTCATCGAGCGGCTCATCGGATTTTCTTCCGAGCGCAGCGGAATCTGCGTGGTCA
>JBEKLS010000178.1:0-15184 GCA_050010075.1 Binatus sp. (SeqCode)
ACACGCCGTTGGCCACGTGCGGTGGAGTTTTTCCATGCGTCGGCGGCTCGGCAAATCTGATCTTCGGCCAAACCAGTGCAACCTCGTCCGCCTGCAACCAGTCCTCGAGCACAAGCGCCTCGACCTTGTGCGAGCCGAGGCAACTCGCCGTCGACAAATTCAACAATTTGTGGGTCGCGGACCACAACAACAATCGCGCGCTCGAGTATTACACGCCGCTCAGCGTCACCTCGGTCTCTGGCAGCGGCGATACCACGGCTGATTTCGTACTGGGCCAGGGCGCCGCGGGCAACAGCTTCACCACCTCAAATTGCCAGACCATCAGCGCTACCAGCCTGTGCAATCCGACCGGCGTCGCGGTCGATCAGTCCGGCAACGTGTGGGTCGGCGACACCTCGAACAATCGCGTGCTCGAATACAACGAGACCGTGAGCGCCACGATGCCGGCCGCCAACGCCATGGCCGATACGGTTTTCGGCGAGAACGGATCGTTCACCTCGTCATCGCCGCCGGGGATTGGTCCCAATTCGCTAGACGGTCCGCAAGGCGTGATCGTCGATGGCAACGGCAACCTGTTCGTCGACGACGTGGTCACGGATCGCGTGCTTGAATTCTTCTCGCCGCTCACGACGACGGCGACGCCGGGCAGCGGTGACTGCCGACGTCGTCTTCGGTCAGGGCGGGGACTTCGTCTCCAACGCGCCTAACGGTGACGCGTCCCCCACGAACCAAACGCTCTACGGGCCACTCTCCGTGATGGTCGACGGCTCGAACGCGCTCTATATTTCCGACACAAACAACAGCCGGATCCTCGCCTACCCCACGCCCTACAAGCCACCGGGCACCGAGGACACGCCGCCGCCCGCCGGCGTGCTGAGTGTGAGCGCGGCCTCACTGCGATTTGACGCCACCGCGGTCGGCAAGAGCCGCACCCGCGAGGTGACGTTGTCAAACGCGGGTGCCACGCAGATAGCGCTCGGCGCCCTGAGCGCAGCAGGCGATTTCGTTCTCAGCGAGGACTGCGGCGCGATTCTGCTGCCCGGCCAAACCTGCACAGTGCGCGTGACGTTTGCGCCGACGGTCAAGGGACGGCGCGGCGGAATGTTTTACGTCAACGACAACGCCAACGGCGCGCCCCATCTGGTGCGCCTGGTAGGGCATGCGACGGCGCGGCGGAGGCATCGATGAACGCGCGCCGCACGAGGCGAATCCGCCTAGGCCAGATTGCGGCGCTCTGCGCTGCCATCGCCTTCATCACGGTCACCATGCTTCCGGCGGCGACCGGCGACACCATTGCCGATAGAGAGCTCGGCGAGCCCGACTTCGTTCGTAGCGCCGCCGTCAACGTCAACGGCGTAAGTCTGTCCACCGGCAACGGATACGGACTCAGCAGCCCCACCGCACTCGCGACCGACAGCGCAGGCCATCTCTATGTCGCCGACACGGCGAACAATCGGGTGCTCGGATGGCATGACGAAGCGGCGCTCGTCACGGGACAATCCGCCGATCTCGTCGTGGGACAGGTAGATCTCTACTCGGTGGTCAGCGGCGGCGGTCCCGACGGGTTGTCATCGCCAACCGGAGTCGCCGTCGACAGCAACGGCAATCTGTACGTGTCCGACAGCGGCAACAACCGCGTGCTGGAGTTCAACGCGCCTTACACAGCTTGCGGCGGAGTGTTCCCGTGCACGGTCGGTCCGGCCAACCTGGTTTTCGGCCAGCTGAACTCTTTCTACGGCGGCGGTTGCAACTTCGGCGGGTTCACCGTAGGCGCGAGCGCCGATTCTCTATGCAGTCCGCAGGCATCGCAGTCGACAGCCACGACAACCTCTATATCGCCGACGAAGAGAACAATCGCGTGCTCGAGTTCAATACGCCGCTTAGCGTCACCGCCGTCGCGGGAAGCGGCGACAACACCGCCGATTTCGTCTTCGGACAGGGCGCGAGCGGCACCGACTTCAACACCTCCGCCGGTTCCTGCCCCGCCGTCAGCGCGACCACCCTGTGCATGCCGTTTGGCGTCGCGGTCGACAGTAACGGGAATGTTTACGTATCGGACACCTTGGAGAATCGCGTGGTGGTCTACAATCAGACCGGAACCCAGCCGGCTAACGCGACGGCCGATGAGGCGCTTGGGGTGACGAGCCCGAGCAACGGCAGTTCATGCATCATCAACGGCCAGAACGGAATCTGCAATCCATATCAGCTCGCGTTCGATGCGAGTAACGACCTCTTCGTCGGCGGACGAACGGACCGCGTGCTCGAGTTCACCACTCCGATAACCAACGATCAAAACGCAGTCGCGGTTTTCGGTCAGCCCAATTTTACCTCGATCGACACCTCATGCGGTCCGGCGAACGTGCTGTGCTCGTCCGAGGGTGTCGCGATCGACGGCAGCGGGAACCTGCTGGTCGGAGATACGAGCGGCAATCGCATCATGGAATTCACCACGCCGCTGCAGTCCGAGAATCAATCGGCCTCGATCGTGCTTGGCCAGGGCCTGTTCAACCATACTGGAGCCAACACGGCGGTACCCGAATTTTTCGCTCTGCCGATTCAGATCGCGATCGACCGGACCTCGAGCCCGGTGCATCTTTACGTCGCCGACTCGTTCAATAATCGGGTACTCGGTTGGAACAACGCCGCGACATTTACCGACGGTGCAGCCGCGGACCTGGTGATTGGGCAGCCGGATTTCTTCAGCAACGCCGCCAATGAGGGCGGTGGCAGCACGTCGAGTACCACGCATTCGCTGGGCAATCCGGTCAGCGTAGCCGTCGACAGCAACCACAACCTGTACGTCGCCGACGATGGCAACAATCGTGTGCTGGAATTCGCCAATCCGTTTGCCGGATGCGGCAGTCTGCCGTGCGTCGATAGCACGGCCGCGACCGTCGTAATCGGCCTTCAGGGCACCTCGACCGCAAGTTGCTCCGGTAGCCCGAGCGCGACGACTCTCTGCGGGCCGGGATCGGTCGCGATTGACAGCAACAACAACCTCTACGTCGCCGATACTCACGACAATCGCGTGCTCGAATTTCTCGCGCCGCTCTCGAGCGACGAGGCGGCGTCGGTGGTATGGGGACAGGCGAACTCGTTCACTACCACCGACCAGAACAATCCGTCGGACACGCCCACCGGGACCAACCTGTTCTTTCCTGACGGCCTCGCGCTCGACGCGAGCAACAACCTCTACATCTCGGACGAGCAGAACAATCGCGTGCTCGAATTCAACGAGACCGCGAATCCCGCGAATAACACGACCGCCAACACCGTATTCGGCCAGGGCAGTTTCACCGCCAACGGGGGCGGCGGCGGTACCACCGGACTCGCCGAGCCGCGCGGAGTAACGGTCGATACATCCGGCAATCTGTACATCGTCGACTGGGGCAACAGCCGCGTGCTCCAATACAATGCGCCGGCTACGAGCAACACCACTCCGAGTCGGGTCTTAGGCCAGGCCGACGATCTGAGCGGATCAAGGTGCAACTTCGACGGCAGCGCGCCCGATGCGGCGACGCTATGCTCCCCGCAGGGTGTCGCCGCCGACGGTCTCGGCGACCTCGCGATCAGCGACACGCTCAACAATCGCGTGCTGTGGTACGACAAGCCGCTCGCCGCAACGCCCACTGCGACCGCCACGCCCACGCCCGCTGCGACTGCGACGCCCACCGCGACCGCAACTGCGACCATGACCGCGACTCCGACCAGAACGGCTACCTCGACGTCTACCGGCAGACCGACGCCAACAGCTACGGCGACCGCCACGCAGACCTCGACGAAGACGGCGACGATGACGCCGACTCGCACTCCTACGCCGACTCCCACTCCAACGCCGACGTCCACCCCGAACATCTTGATCAGCACCACGACGCTGGATTTCCCCGGAACGACCACCGTCGGAAAGACCAGCAAACCGAAATCGCTCAAGCTCAAGAACGGCGGCAACAAGAAGACCGGCGCCATCCTGGACATTACGTCCGAGACCGTGTCGTCTGACCTGTTCGCGATCAAGAAGTCGCGCACCGACAAAAACCTCAAGCCGGGCAAGAGCTGCAAGATGTCGGTAACCTTCAAGCCGCCCGACACCATGACGCACACGGGAGTGCTGACGATCTTCGACAACGCCGGCAGCGGCTCGCAGACGGTGCAACTGTCCGGAACGGGCAAGGCGGCCAAGAAGTAGCGCACTCACGCGACGCTAGCTGCTGGATTTCAACCCGAAGAGGTTTTTGGTCTTGATCGCCGCGGCCACAACCGCCGGGACCAACGCTTCCCAGCCTGGGTCTTGTCGCTGGATCCGTTCCAGCACTTCCGGCGTCTGAATCGACAGCAGAGATTCGTCGTAAGCGTGAATCGGCACGAGGCGGCCGATCTCCAGCAGCAAGTCACGCAGGTGATTCCACGGTGGTGGAATCGGTCCTTGCTGCACCGTCTGGATCTCGTTCGAAGCGGGGTCGCGAGTCGGATAGACGTACATCTTCACCGAACGTTTGAACAGGCGTCCCGCAGATTCAAGCACGCCACCTGGCAGGTCCGTGAAATGCCGCTCCTCCGCAATTTGTCGAACGGCAGGCAACCCAACCGCGAGCCCGATGAGGCGGTCGGTATAGCCGGCCAGGTACTCGGCCAATTGGTAGTAGGGCTCGAACCGTGAGATGAGAACGTCGAAACCAAGTGCCCCGAGGATTTCCGCGCGGGCGAGAAAATCCTCATGACCGGGGCTCTGGCTCGCGCTCAGGCTCCGCAGCGTCATCTCGGCCAGCACCACGGGCTTTTGTCCTTCAACACCTGGCTCCTGCAAAAACTGATCGAGCGCCCTGGTGAGGAGGTCGAGCGTGAGCTTCGTCGCGGGCCTGAAGCTGCCGCGCTCGACGAGGATTGGTTTCTTGTAAAGGACCTCCGACGGCTGCACGACCTCACCGGCCGCCGTGAACATTGCGGCGTCGGTCAATCCGCGCTCCACCAGTTGGAGGCTGAGCAAGCGATCATCGACACTCGCGAAGCTCGGTCCGGTGAGCTTGATCATGTCGATCTCGATCCGTTCGCGCGACAATTCGTCCATCAGTGAATCGATCAGGTCCGCAATGCTCGCGCGTCGCAGGAACGCGCCATGAATCAGGTTGACGCCGAGCACACCGAGCGCGTCCTGCTGGTATTCGGTGGTTGAGTCCAGCAGGTGAGCATGAATGATGATGCTGGACGGTTCCTCGCGAGGACGGGACTGAAATCGGACCCCGAGCCAGCCGTGCCCTTTGCTGGATTCCCCGCGGCTGGTGGCCACGGTGTTGGCGAAGGCGAAGAACCTCTTCGCGTCGCCACGGGAAGGACCGAGGCGTTCGAGCAATTGGGCGAATTCCAGTCTCAGCATTGCCTCCAGGCGTTCCCGGCTCACGTAACGCTTTGCCGGACCATAAAGGGAATCGCTGACCGACATGTCATAAGCCGAGATCGTCTTCGCCACCGTTCCTGCCGCGCCGCCGACCAGGAAAAAACATCGTGCGACTTCCTGGCCGCCGCCAATCTCGGCGAATGTTCCGTACGTCGTGGCGTCGAGATTGATCGCCAGCGCCTTTTGACGCGTGGTCGAGCCGCTCTTATCCATGATTGGGCGCCTCCGCGGAGAGAATGATTAACTCTCTATTCCCCACCAACGTGAGCCCCCTTCTCCGCTACCGAACGACGCATGAGCAGAACGAACGCCACCAGGATCAAGCCGACCGCAGCCGAAAAGGAGAAGACATCAAAGTAGGCTAGTGACGAGGCCTGCTGAGCTAGCGACTGGTCAAGAACGCCCACCGCCATCTGATGCGACAATACAGCATCGCCGTTGTGTTGCAGGAAAAACGTTTGGCCCCGCGTCAACAGATGGTTGACGGCAGGGTTCAGTGTATCGAGGCTTTCGTTCAGCCGCAGAGTATGAAACTGCTCGCGCCGTTCCTGAATGATCTGAGCGACCGAAGTTCCCACGCTGCCGCCCTCGTTGCGGAGCAGAGCGAGCAAGCCAACGGCAGGGCCGCGGATTTCCTTCGGTAGATAAATGAACGCCGCCACGTTGAGGGGCGCGAACAGCATCGACAACCCCGCGACGACCACCACCCTCGGCCACACCACCTGCCACGGACTGACATCGAGGTTGAGGAGAGCCATCCAGTAGCTTCCCAGTGCCATCGTGAGTAATCCGCCCGCCATCAGGTATCGAGCATCGATCCCGCGCGATAGCATTGCGCCGACGACAACCAGCATAACCACGGCAAAGATCCCGGATGGCGAAAGCACCAAACCTGAAGCGGTTGCGTCGTAGCCAAAAAGTGACTGCAGCAAAGCGGGAAGCGAGATGCTGTTGGCGTAGAGCACTCCGTAAGCGCAGAAGATAACGAGGCAGCAGATGCTAAAATTTCGATCGGCCAGTGTCCGGAGCGCCACTATTGGATTGCGCAGGTGCAATTCGCGATAGATCAACCCGCCCAGGCCGAGGATGAACAGGATCAACAGGCTCTGCACGCGGTAGAACGGATCGCCGAGCCAGTCCCACTGCTGCCCCTTGCTCAGCATGACCTCCCAGCAAACCATGGTCACAGCCAGCAGACAGAGGCCGAGTACATCGAAGGGTTCCCGTCGATTGCGGCCTTTGGCGCGCTCAACTTGCAGATATTCCGGATCGTGGACCAGGGCACGACACATCAAGAAGGCCAACACGCCGATCGGCACGTTCAGGTAGAAGATCCAACGCCAGCCGTAGTTGTCGGTGATAAAGCCGCCGAGCGTCGGCCCGACGACCGGCGCGAGAAGTGCGGCCATCCCAAAGATCGTCATCGCCTGGCCTTGCTTCTCTTGCGGGAACGCATCCAGCAGTACGGCCTGGCTCGAGGGTTGGAGACCGCCGCCGGCCACACCCTGGAGCGCTCGAGCCGCAATTATAAAACCAAGGCTTCCGGCCATCCCGCACATAGCGGACGCGAACGTAAAGACTGCTATCGAGGCCAGAAAATAATTTCGCCTGCCCAACCGCAGTGCGAGCCATCCGGAAATCGGCAAAATGATCGCATTGGATGCCAGGTAGGTCGTGATCACCCACTCGCTGTCGACATTGGCAGCCGACAAGCCGCCGGCAATGTAACGCAATGCAACGTTCGCGATGGTGGTATCGAGAACCTCCATGAAGGTCGGGATTACCACCGCGACCGCTATCAGCCACGGATTGACCGATCGCCTCGCGCGCGGAACCTGCAGTGCGGCGGCACTCATTGCGGGCCGGGTGCAGAAACGGGACCAGTCGCGGGTACTGACGCTTGAAGCATCTTACCAGCGTTCGGACCGGTAGGCGTCTCGTGGATGTACACGTACGGAGTGACCGATAGCCCTATGAACAATGGAGCGACGTCAGGATCGTAGTTGGTCAATTCGATTCGCACCGGCAGCCGCTGCACAACCTTGACGAAGTTTCCGGTCGCGTTCTCGGCCGGCAATAGCGCCAGCGTGGATCCGGTTCCCATCGTGAATCCGGAAACGCGACCCTGAAAGTGCCGATGACTGCCGTACATGTCGACGTCGAGATCCACCGGCTGTCCGATACGCAGATTCGCCAGCTGCGTCTCCTTGAAGTTGGCGTCGATCCAAATATCGGTGAGAGATCGCAACGCCATCAGCCCCTGCCCTGCAAGAACCTGATCGCCTGGGTTGACGTCGCGACGCGTGACGACACCGTCAATGTCGGCCACGACATCGCAATAGGAAAGGTTCAGTTCGGCTTGACGCAGATTTGCTTGGGCCTCATTCAACTTGGCTTCAGCCTGTTTGGTGTCGGGTGCATTTTTGGAAATCTCATCGAAAATCGCGTCGATATTGCCCGACGAGTCGCGCTTGTAAAACTCCGCGAGCATCTCTTCGGGAGACTCATTGAATGAATGAAAAGACCCGAGCTCGGCCGCAGTCTGCATCAGACGGTTCTGGGCAACCTTGACCGCTGAATATGTTTGGTCGAGATTCGCCGGTATGCCGCTGAGCTCATCACCGCTTTTGGATGTCGCTGCCAGCCCAAGTTCGGCACGAGACGCCCCAACATCATGCTTGGCCTTCTGCTGCTGTGCCTGAGCTACCGAAAAGGCTTCCTGGAACGAATCGAACTCCTGTTTTGCTATCACCTGCTGTTGGTACAGCTGCTTCTCCCGCCCGAAGTCGGCCTGGGCCTTGATCAAGGTGGCATTGGCGGCCTGAAGCGCGTCCACCTTGGAGTGCAGGTCGGCGACCTGGTTGTTGAGGTTGTGCATCGCATTTGCCAGATCGAACCGTTGGCTGCGCGCCAGACTCTCAAGGCCTCGAACTTTCGCTTGCGCGGTGACGATGCCGGCCTGCGCGAGCGTCAGCGCAACTTGCGCGATATCGACCTTGACCTGGTACGGCTCCTTGTCCAGCTGCACAAGCACGGTGCCTTTCCGCACCCGATTGTTGTCGTCCACCAGCACACGCACGACTTGACCAGGCACGCGAGCCGCCACAAACGTCACGTGTCCGTTTACGTAGGCGTCGTCCGTCGATTCTGTTTTGAAGGCAGTTACGACCCAGGGGATGATCTCGTACAGCGCCAAAAGGACAAGCACACCGCCGCCGATCCACATCCACAGTGGCCGCGTTTGAGGCTGCTTGCTGGTAGCGGCATGCGCGATTGGTGGTTCGGCCTCCGGCGTGTGTGCAGATGACGCTGGTTTGGGGAGGGATTCGCCGGCCGACTCCGGTGAGTTTCCATCGGGCATTGTCGCGAGCCTCCTCTAATTCACAACCGCGTCAATTTGGTTGGGAGTTGGGAACATCCGCCAGATACCGATTCAGCTCATAGAATAGAGGCTCAAGTCCGCGCATCGACTGGAGTTCCGCCATCATCGTGCGGCGCGGCTCGAACGGCCACGATTGAGGGATTCAGGACCGCTGAAGAAACCCAGCCACGAGACAAGCTGCCCACGAATCGCGTCGAAGACCCGCTCACGCGCAAGCTCCGTTGCAGGGTCGAGCTGGGGCGATTGAACATGGACCCGTGCCGTCGCGATCGAGGACAACCGGTTCGCAATCCGGCGAAGAGCCCCGGCCGCTTCGACGATTCCATCATGGTAGACGGTGCAGGTGCGCCCTTCCATCCGCGCGTCATCGGCGATCTCGAGAAACTCGCTCAGCACGCGCATCGTTTCCGAGTTGGTCTTCAGAATTTGATTCTCGCTGCCCGAAGCTGAGCCGCCTGGCGCCAGCGCGAGCATGTTGGCAAGGACTTTTTTCAGTCTGGGCAGCAGGGAATCACCGGCGTATTCCGGCCACAGGGTAAAGAAAACGATCGCCACGACAAAATCACCAAGCAGGACGCCCCAAATGCGCCAAAGCGGCTCGTAGATATTGTCAGACGGGCTCAACCCAACGAACACCAACGAAAAAATGATCCCCATTTGCTTGCCCGCGAACGACGTCCGCGCATTGCCGAGCGAAGAGTATCCAAACAGATAGAAGACCACGAAGGCCGCCAGCATATAGGCTGGGAGCGTGTCGAAGTTAGGCGAGACTATAATGATAGCGAGAAGGGAAACCACGCCACCGATTACAGCTCCGGCGATCCGGAGGTACATCTTGTGCAAAGTTGCGCCGTAGGTGGGTGTCGCGGTTGTTATTACGGTCACCAGGATAATGAACAAGTCCGGACGCCGCGTAACGAGGCCGATCGTATAGCCGACGACGGTGCATAAGCCGACTTTCAAGCAGTAGCGCACAACCGCGGGATCGGCAGGAGCGCTCAATCGAGGGACAGCACTGTTAGACGGAGCCGTGGTCTGTGGCCCCGGAGGTTCATCCAGCGGGCGCTCGATATGCCTGGTCAGCACCGCCAGCGAATCGATGAATTCGGCGAAATTTTCGATCTCCGCCGGACTCGATTTGCCGATGTATGCTGGTCTGATCTCGATGACGCGGGCGGCCAGATTGTCTATCGCGAGGCGCAGATTCGTCCGCGTAGCGGCAGCCTGCTCGTCCGCGCCGACAGCAATGCGCGCCGGCAGGTTGTGAGAGATCTCGTCAAGCGCAACGGCGATCGCATTTACCGCCGTTTGAATTTCGCCCCGGACCATCGTGCGAATTGCTCGAGGCATGTTCTCGCGCGCCGCAGTGACCAGGCGATCCACTTCAAGATTGATGCGAGCGGCGCGCGTGATCGCAGCAAGCAGGATCGCCCGGCGATGTTCGGACGCGCCCTCGGCCAGCGCCTGGCCAAGAAGCGCCATATGTGCGGGCAGGTCGGAAGTCGGTGCTGGCAATGGCGGCCGAGGTACGCTTTCGGTGAGAAAGAAATTCGAAGCCTCGAGCAGCTGCGAGCGGGCGCGCGCGACGCTCGCTCCGAGAGACTCCATCAGAATCGGCTCGCCCGGGTCCGGCCACAACCAGTTGTCGAACAGAACGATCAGGCCGAAGGCAATCGCGCTACCGTCGAACGAAGCTGCTGCGTTCCAACCGATTTCATCAGGTGCATATACGACGCCGTAGAATGTGATGAGGCAGACTATCTGGATAACGACCATGCCCACGCCGAGCTTGCGCGTCGCTCCCACGTAGGTTGAAAGTGAAATCCATACAAAGAGAAACGGCATCATCAACCACGGCGTCTCCGCGAATGCGCGCGCCATTATCACCGCCGTGATCAGAGCGACCATCACCGCGATTTGCCATGCCAGGGCCTTGCGAATGGACATCATCGGTCCTGCGCCCGCCAGCAGCCACACAATTACCGCGCCCAGCTGAGTGTTGACGTGACAGCTCGCGTCCAGCCCAATTGCGATTGTCACAATCGTAGCGATACGCAACGCGGTGCGGATCTTCCGGCCGCTCGGAGCAAGTTCGTGCGCGACCAGCGCGTCGAGTCGATCCAACCAGGCAAATGGCCGTTGGATTGAGAACCGTTGCTCTATGAATCCTGCCACGCGCTTCGCTCATCGATCGCCACTCTGGATCGTGCAGATCCCGAGCGCTCTTGGGAATCAGACGTTGCTAATCGGGATCGGTTACTGCGGACATCGCTGTAACCTTCGGGATCGCCTGCCATCAGATAAGGAAAGTGATCGCGAGTCAGGGAGCGCGCTCGTGTCCAGTACTATTTGACTTCCCGTAATTTGCCCGTGTCCACATCGAAGATGACGCCGCGCACAGCGACTTCCTTGGAAATCCAGGGATGCGACCTGACTTTCTTGATCTGCTCGCGGGTATTTTGCTCGGGGTCCTTATAGGAGAAGAAGCGCATTGGAGCCGGCGAGGAATCTCCGGTCGAAGCGCTCAGCTTCGTGTTCAACTCCTCATCTGTGAATGTCGTGAAGCCGCAGCCGGTGTGGTTGAGAAGCAGTATCTCCGTCGTTCCAAGTATGCGGTTGGAAACGACCAGTTCCCCGAGAACGTCCTCTGTTACCGCGGGCCCGCCGGTTCGGATGACGTCGATATCGGCGATCGGCAGACCCAGGATTCCGGGCAGGTCCGAGAGCCGTGGATCCATGCAGGTTACAACGACGATTTTGGGGGCCGGACGTCCCCCCAGTTTTGGATTGTAAGTTTTCGCATAGTTGCGATTTGCTTCCAGCGCCTTGTCGATAATGCTCATCGTTTTCCTCCTGACGGGCGAACGGTGCGGCCAAGTCCGGTTTTTTTATAGTGCGCTCTAACGACCATTTATGACAACAGTCAACGATCGTGGAGCGGCTGAGCTCGTTGGGCGGCAACGATTCGTCATTCTTCGGAGAGCTTTGTTACAATCGCCCCGGAACGCGATTTCCAGGGAGGTAATGGTTTTGTGAGTGACGCCGACGGCCTTCGCTATATAAAGATACCGCTCAACAACGGCTCCGATGAGATTCCGGCGCTCGGGTTTGGCACGCTGATTCCTGATCCGATCAAAACAAAAGAGGCAGTCAGGAGCACTCTGGAAGTGGGCTTTCGTCAATTCGATTGCGCCGAGCGGTATCGAAATGAAGAACAGGTGGGCGAAGCAATGCAGGCGGTGTTCAAGGAGGGCAAGATCAAACGGAAGGACGTTTTTGTAGGTACGAAGCTCTGGAACAACAATCATCGTCCCGAACGCGTTAAGCCCGCCTTCGAGGCAAGTCTGAAAAGACTGCAACTCGACTATGTCGATCTATACAGCACCCATACTCCATTCGCTTTCAAACCTGGCGACGAGCAAGACCCAAGAGACAAGAACGGCAATGTGATTTATGACGACGCGACGACTCTGACGAATACCTGGAAGGCTTTGGAGAGCCTGGTGGACGAAGGCCATTGCAAGGCGATCGGATTGTCGAACGTCAGTTTGGGACAGCTGAAGGAGGTATTCGATATCGCACGCATAAAGCCGGCTGTTGTTCAGGTCGAATCCCATCCATATCTGCCTGAATGGGATCTGCTCGACTACTGCAAGAGGAATGGCATCGTGATGCAGGCCTTCGCTGCTTTGGGTCATGGTATTGAACCCAGGTTGACCGACGATCCCGTGATCGCCGCCATTGCGAAGCGCGTCAACAAAACTCCGGCTCAAGTCCTGCTAGCCTGGGCGCTGCAGCGCGGCACGGCTCCTCTCACGACAGCTACCAGCATCCGCCACATCGAGGAAAATTTTGACGTCTCGGCGCTTCCCGATGACGCCATCAAAGAGATAGCTCAACGAATCAGTACACGAGTCAGGCTCAATTCGGTCGTCGAGACAGGGATCCCGGGCTTCATCCCCAGGGGAAAATGAACGTTCAAGCGAATGGCTAAACTCGCTCATCTTCACAACTAGTTGATTCGGCTGGGCGAAAGAATGGAGCGGGCGACCGGGGTCGAACCGGCGACGTCCAGCTTGGGAAGCTGGCATTCTACCACTGAATTACGCCCGCTCTGACGCGAGTCTAGGTACGGCGCCAGAGACTGTCAATTGAATTCGCCGTCGATGCTCACGTAGGATCTATTCGAGCATCAGCGGACCTTGCGATTGACTTCCTTGCGCCTGATCGAGCAAAACCTTTCCCCTATGACTCCCCGATTTGCGCAACGCGTCGCGTTCAGATCTCAGCGCTGGACGGGTCGCACCACTCTTCTGCCATTCGCAGGATTTCTGCTGATCGCGGCTGCCGGTTGCTCTCTTTTCCGTCCTAAGACGCAGCCCTTGCCTCCCCCCACCCAAGAACAGTTGGCAACCTACGCGCAGCAACAGACCGCGCTTCGAAATGACGTCAGCCTGCCCAAGGAAGATTCGGCGGAGCATTGCAATCAACTCGCGAACTCCACGCCTGGGGTCGAAGAGCTTCGATCCAACCGCGGCACGGTCGAAAGCCGCCAATGGACCCTCCTTGCGAACGGCTCCTCGACGCAGTGGGCGATAGTGAAACCCAACGGCGGCCCGGCTGACGGCTGGCAGCCCAAGCCCGGCATCGACAAGCTCAATTTCAAACCGCCGCTCGAGCCGATCCTCGCCACGCGCTCCAGCCTCTTCCTCGCCTACGCTCCTGTAGTGAGCAACACGCTCGACGACAGTCAGAAAGCTGCCAGCGTGCGCGAGGTCTTCGGCTCCGCGCAAGGCGAATTTACCTGGCGCGGGCAAAACTACAGCTACACGCTGACGACCGAGCTGCCCTGCTTCTCACAGATGCAGTAGAAGTCGCGATGGCTGAATCGCGTAAACTGACGCGCGACTTTTACGCCCGCCCCGTTCTCCGCGTGGCCCGCGAATGCATCGGCAAGATTCTTGTTCATCGCACAGCGGACGGCGTCGCGGCCGGTCGAATCGTCGAGGCCGAGGCCTATCGCGGGCCGCTCGACCTTGCCGCGCACAGCTCGCGCGGAATCACGAAGAGAACCACCGTCATGTACGGGCCGCCCGGCTTCGCGTATGTGTACTTGCTATATGGCATAAGCTGGGCGCTTAACCTTGTGACTACTGCACATGGCGAGCCGCACGCGGTACTTATCAGGGCAATCGAGCCGATACGCGGTCTCGACTTGATGGCGCAACGGCGGCGCAAGCTGGCGGATTCGCGTGAACTGACTAATGGCCCGGGCAAACTGACTAATGCACTGGCTATTACTGGCGCTGACTATGGACGCGATCTGTGCGGCGGACGCCTTTACCTCGAACATTCTGAAATAGCAGTCGGACGAATCGGCAGATCGCCAAGGATCAACGTCGATTACGCCGGCGATTGGGCATCGAAGCCATGGCGTTTTTATGAACGCGGCAACCGCTACGTCTCGGTGCGGCCGCGAGACTAGCTGGCGGGAACCTGCACGCCCGCTTCGGGCCGCGACACTACGGTTACATTCCTGAATTTGCCCACGACCACCGGATACTCACGGCGAATCTCAGCGAACTGTGCGGGCGCAACCGTCGGAGAAACGATCGCTACCGGTGGCGCCTCGCTCTCGGCACCGCGGAACGGGAGTCGAATTACCTGCACGGTATCGCGCTCTGCCGCCGGAATGTAATAGCTAATGAGATAGTACTCATTGTAAGTACCGAGGCGCCGCTGCGGACCAGCTTTAGTCAGTGCTACCTCACACGCATCGCGCCAGCGAGTATCTCCCGGCCTCAGATCCGATGACACTCGCAGTATGCAGAGACTTACTATTGCGACGATTACGGCTGCTCGGTAGTTTCGCGACGATAGACACTCAATGCCTATTGCAGTGAGTATAAACACCGGGACGAAAGAGGATATCAGATAGCGCGTCACGAGCATTGGCGTAACCAGGTAAGAGCCGGCGAACAGCACGATCGCCGGCAGTCCGATCCAGAGGATCAGCAGCACCGCCCGCTTCGTCCCGATTCGAACGCCACAGCCGAACTCCGCCGGCGATTGCGAACAGCACAAAGAGCGGAAAGGGCCAGCTGCCAAGTCCGCCCTCGAAGGTGGCGAACGGTTCCCATCGCCCCGGCGGCTTGATCCAGTTGTAGTCGCCCCGCTTGACGCCCTCGACGCCGTAACGGAGCCCCGGATAGAAAGGCAGCAGCAACACCATCGCGGCGATCAGCGCGGCGCCCATCAACCACGGAGCCGTAATTCGCACTGCCTCGTGATTTCGCGATTCGGAAAGATACAGGTAGATGAGCCAGATGGCCTCGGCCGCCATCACCAGCACCGCGGTGAAATTCGTCGCCACCGCAAGCGCGGTGAAAATTGCGAGGCCGGCGTAGTTC
>JBEKLS010000179.1:0-10470 GCA_050010075.1 Binatus sp. (SeqCode)
ATGACTTCGATCGTAGTAGCAGGCGGCGCGCTGGGCGGCGTCAGCGTGCCCTGGATAATGGGGCAGACGATCGTCGGAGTGAGCCCGCGCGCGAGCATGGAGGTCGCGCTGACAGCGACGCTCGCGATGGCCGCGCTGGCGCTCTCGCTGGGCAGGGCGGAGAGGGGAATTTAAATGCGGAACCCACCGTGGGTTCCGCGCCTCCCTGGGCAGGGGTGACCCCTGCACCCAGTGTTCGGAAAGAGAATCGCAAAATCGCGCGGACGCGATTTCACTCCGGGTTTTTGGGGCGGAGGGTCCGACTCTTACCTCGCCCGTTCCTTTCACGGGAGAGGCGGCGGCCGCGTCGCGGCCGCCAGGTGAGGGTTCTGCGAATCAAGCTGCATGTCTGCAAGATCGCGATCTACTTTTCTAGCTGATCTTCGATCTGTCAGAGACCAGTCATGCGCTCCAGATGTTCGGGGTACCTGGCGCCTTGCACCGTGATCTTTGCGGCCGCGCTCTCGATCTCATGAAGATCGTCCGATGTAAGTTCGACTGCGGCTGATCCGATGTTTTCGTCCAGACGCTCCAGCCTTCGGGTGCCGGGAATCGGAACAATCCACGGCTTGCGGGCGAGCAGCCAGGCGAGTGCTATCTGAGCAGGGGTCGCCTTCTTCCACTCTGCGATCCTGCCGAGCAGATCTACCACCGCCTGATTCGCCTTCCGAGCATCCGGATTGAAGCGAGGAATGCTGTTGCGCATATCCGAGCTGTCGAACGCGGTGCTTTCGTCGATCTTGCCGGTCAGGAAGCCCTTGCCCAGCGGGCTGTATGGAACCAGGCCGATTCCAAGTTCCTCGAGCGCCGGGATCACTTCCGCTTCCGGCCGTCTCCACCACAGCGAATATTCGCTCTGCACCGCAGTGACGGGCAGGACGGCGTGCGCACGACGGATCGTCTGGGCAGCTGCTTCAGACATGCCGAAGTGCCTGACCTTGCCCTGCTTGATCAGGTCCTTCACCGCTCCCGCCACGTCTTCGATCGGCACGTTCGGATCAACCCGATGTTGATAGTAAAGATCGATGGTCTCGAGTTTGAGGCGCTTGAGCGAACCCTCGGCGGCCTGCCTGATGTGATCCGGCCGGCTGTTCACGCCAACCGGTCCGTTGGGACCGAATTGGAACCCGAATTTGGTCGCGATGACCACTTGCTTACGAAGCGGCGCAAGCGCTTCACCAACCAGTTCCTCGTTGACGAATGGACCATAAACTTCGGCGGTATCGAAAAAGGTGACGCCGCGTTCGACGGCGGTGCGGATGAGCGAGATCATCTGCTGCCTGTCTCCAGGCGGCGGGCCATAGCTCTGGCTCATTCCCATGCAGCCAAAGCCAATCGCCGAGACTTCCAGGTTGCTGTTTCCGAGTTTGCGTTTCTGCATTTTCAACTCCTTATCTTCAGCGCTCTTGTTGAATTGAGATTTAGCCGAGCGCGGCGTCATGCGACTAGACGGTGGAATTCGCATGAACCTATGAGTAGAGTTCATGAATGCCGGGCGACAACCTCAATAGTCTTCGCGCCTTCGTTGCGGTCGCGCGCGAACGGAGCTTTACCGGAGCGGCGGCGAAGCTCGGCGTATCTCAATCTGCGCTGAGCCACACAATCCGCGGACTCGAGGAACGGATGGGCCTGAGGCTCCTCACCCGCACGACACGGAGCGTCTCACCGACCGAGGCGGGCGAACGCCTGCTGCAGACCGTCGGGCCGCGGTTCGAGGAAATCGAGGCCGAGATCGCGGCCTTGGCTGAACTTCGGCAAAAGCCATCCCGTCCTGTGGCCAAAGCTGGTCAGGTTCCTGCGGGACTATCCGGACATCAAGATCGAGATCGTCACCGACTATGGCCTGACAGACATCGTCGCCGAGCGTTACGACGCCGGTGTGCGGCTCGGCGAGCAGGTCGCAAAGGATATGATCGCGGTGCGTATCGGGCCGGACCAGCGCATGGCGGTGGTGGGTGCGCCGTCATATTTCGCGAAGCGTTCACCACCGAAGACGCCCCGAGAATTGCTCAGTCATAACTGCATCAATCTGCGTCTGCCCACTCGCGGCGGTTTGTACGCATGGGAGTTCGAGAAAGGTAAGCGCCAGCTGCGAGTACACGTCGAAGGCCAACTCGTCTTTAACGGTACGGCGCAGATGCTTAGCGCCACACTGGCAGGATTCGGCCTGGCCTATGTGCCCGAGGACGTGGCACAGCCGCATCTCGCGAAACGTCATCTTAAACGGGTGCTTGAAGACTGGTGCCCGCCGTTTTCGGGCTACCACCTTTATTATCCTGGCCGTCGCCAACTCACGCCCGCCTTTGCCTTGATGGTCGAAGCGCTGCGCCATCGGCGGTCGTAAGCGATTGAATCAGAAGGTTTCGATCAAGTCTGACGGTTTTTTGGCTGCTGACTGTTGACTCATCCTGGAGTCACTCATATATATGACTGACTGGTCAGTTTATGAATAGAACAAGCATTAATTCGGCTAGAATCTCCGATGACCGCCCTTTTCACGTCCATGACGAGCAGGCCGCCAAGCGCGAGCGTATCCTCGGGGCCGCGCTCAAGCTCTTCGCGCATGAGCCCTACCAGGCCGTCACGATGGACCGCGTCGCGGAAGCTGCCGGGGTCGCCAAGGGCACACTTTATCTCTACTTTCCGTCGAAGGACGCGCTCTATCTCGGCGTCCTGAGCGACGGACTCGACACTGCCTACCGCACCTACCAGGCGGGCGCCGACCCCAAGCTGCCGGTGGTCGAGCGGATGCGTCGTTCGATTGCGGTGATGGTGGAGTTCTTCGACAAGCGGCGCGATTTTCTCCGGTTCTACGCGATCGAAGAGCCGCGACTGTCGGAGGCGCGCAATCGCATCATCGACGGCTCGCGCGAGCGTGGCTTCAATTTTTTCGCGTCGCTGGTCGAAGAAGGAATCCGCGCCGGGGTGTTCGTACGCATCGATCCCCGCCTCGCGACGTTGACGATCCAGGGCGCGATCCGCTCGCTGCTGCTTTACTACGGCGACAGCCGCCCGGTCTCCGAGCTCAGCCGCGAGCTGGGGAACCTGATGCTCCGATCGCTCGGCGCGGATCCGGCGCAGTCCTTCCGGTCGGTGCATCCGCAGTGATTCGAACGATAGTTCGCCGCCTCGTCCGGCTGGCGATCCTGGCCGGTATCGGGGCTGGATTCTATTTCTTCGGGCGCGTTTACCTGTGGCCGCCCGAGGATCGTTCGACCATCAAGGTGGTCGGCATGATTGAGGCGCCCGAGGTGAATATCACCAGCCGTATCGGAGGCCGAATCAAGCAGCTCGATCTGATCGAAGGCGATCACGTCGAGAAGGGGCAGGTCGTGGCCGTGATCGAGGATATCGATCTCAAAAATCAGCTTGCCAAGTCGAACGCCGATCTCGCTCATGCCGAGGCCAACCTGGCGCAGGCGCGGCGCGACCTCGTGCGCGACAACCAGCTCTCGAAGGAGAGCATCATCGCGACAAAGACTCGTGACGATGCCCTGACCGCTGTCGATCAGGATCAGGCCGACGTGCTGAGCGCGCAAGCCAACTCGAAGTTCTACGCCGATCAAATCGCAGACACGGAGATCAAATCGCCGGTCGACGGCGTTATCGTCAGCAAGGCGCTTGAAGTCGGCGAATGGGTGACGCCGGGCGTGCCGATTCTGACGGTCGACGATCTTACGACAATCTGGGCGCGCGTCGACGTCGAAGAGACCGACCTGGGTTCGCTCTACATCGGCAAGTCGGCGCAGATCGAGTTGCCGACGACGCCGCCGCAGATTTTCACCGGCCGCGTGATGGCGATAGGCCAGGAAGGCGAGTTCGCGACCGAGCGCGACGTGCGGCGCGGACGCCAGGATATTCGCACGTTCTACGTCAAGGTCCAGGCACTGCAGGCCGAGGGCGAACTCAAACCGGGGATGACCGCGGAAGTCACCTTTCCGAGGACCGATGGAACCCGAGTCACTAGCAATACAGACCAAAGACCTGACTAAGCGCTTCGGCAGCTTCACCGCGGTCGACAAGGTCAACTTCGAGGTCCGTCGCGGCGAGGTCTTCGGGCTGCTGGGACCCAACGGCGCCGGCAAGACGACGCTGGTGCGGATGCTCACCACGCTGATACCGCCGAGCAGCGGCCATGCGTTTGTCGCGGGCTTCGACGTGGCGCGCTATCCACGCAAGGTCCGCGAGAACATCGGCGTCATCCCGCAGGCGCTCACCTCGGACCTCGATCTGACCGGATGGGAGAACGTCGACATCTACGGCGAGTTCTTCGGCCTTTCGCGCCGAGAGCGCCGCGAGCGCGGCGAGCGCCTGCTGCACCTTGTCGGCTTGACCGAGCGCGCCAAGGATCTCGTCGCGACCTACTCGGGCGGGATGCGCCGCCGGCTCGAGATTGCGCGCGGCCTGATCCACTCACCCGAGGTGCTGTTCCTCGACGAGCCGACGATCGGACTCGATCCGCAAAGCCGCCGCGCCGTGCATGACCTGCTCGAGACGCTGCGAAGCGAGAGCGAGATTACCATCTCGCTGACAACGCACTACATGGACGAGGCGGAGTCGCTGTGCGATCGGATCGCGATTGTGGACGGCGGCAAGATAATCGCCCTCGACACGCCGGTCGGGCTCAAGTCGATGGTGCCGGGTGCGGACCGGATCGATCTGACGGTCGAGAAAAATCCCGACGCGATCGCCGAGCTGCTGCGGCCGATGCCGTATCTGCGCGAGGTGAATCGCGACGGCGGCAACCGCCTGCAGCTCTCCGCCAACGACGGCGCGCATGCGATTCCGAAAATTCTCGACGCCGTCGAGCAGGCCGGCGACCGCGTGACCTCGATCACGGTGCAGAAGCTCTCGCTCGAAGACGTCTTCATCCATTTCACCGGGCGCACGCTCCGCGACGAGCCGGCCAAGAAGGTCAGCATGTTCGTGGGAGCCGGGATGCCGCAGCAGCGCTGAGGAGGCCGCCGATGTTCGGGCTCAAATTCCTCGCAATCATGCGCCGCGATCTCAAGAAGCTGACGCGCAATCCGATCACACTCATCTCGGTCATCCTGATGCCGATCGTTTACCTCGTGATCATCGGCAACTCGTTCCAGGGCCAGCTCAAGCATCTGCCCGTCGCTGTCGTCGAGCAGGATCACGGACTCTACGCGCGGCGCATCGTCGAACAGTTGCTCGCGCTGCAGGCCGGACCGAAGACCGTCGATCTGACCTTCGAAAGCGACCCCGGCGGCGCGATCGACCAAGTTCGCGACGGCGTCTACAAGGGCGTCGTCGTCATCCCGCCCGACTTCAGCCACGACGTCGCCGAAGGGCGCATCGCGCAGATCGGATTGTTCACCGACAACGTCGACACCGTCAGCTCCGAAGCGCTCGAGAGCGTGCTAGACGCGGCCGCGGCGACGGTGCGGGTTACCTTCGTCACCGCGCGCGAGCCCAAGCTCAACGAGATCTCGCTGCGGCCGAGCTGGCTGTTCCCCTACGTCGATTACGATCGATCGCTCATCCCCGGCGTCATCGTGATGGCCATCTTCATGGGCTCGTTGATGTGCGGCGTATTCAACTGGGTGATGGACAAGTTCATGGGCGTCACCGAATGCTACCTGGTGACGCCGCTGTCGCGCTGGGACATCGCCGGCGGCATCCTCGCCAGCGGCGTTACGGTGACCAGCAGCGGCGCAATCCTGGTTTTGTTTTTAGGCCTCATGATCACGCGCGGAACAATCCTTGGCGGACCGGTGGCGCTGGCGATGCTGATCGGAATAATCATCATCAGCGCGACCGGCCTGCTCGCGATGACGTTCTCGATGCTCGGACGCGCGGGCCATCCGCGACTGGTTGGGGCGTTCTCCGGCTTCCTGAACGTGATCCTGTTTTTTCCGAGCGGCGCGATTTACCCGGTCGAGAGTTTTCCGCCGTGGCTGCGAAGCTTCGCGCGCATCAATCCTGAAACTCATTCGGTGAGCGCTATCAAGCAAATCCTCTTCAAAGGCGCAGACTTCACCGCCGTAAGCGGTGACGTAGCATTCCTGCTGATATTCATGTTCGTGATGCTGATACTGGCCAGCGTATCGTTCAAACGCACTTTGTAATGGTCGAGGTCCGCAACGTTCCCCCTTTCCATTCTGGAAAGGGGGCTAAGGGGGATAGGACCGCTCGACACCGCGACTTTTCTGTTCCCCTTCCCCATTTATTTTGGGGAAGCAAGGTTGAGCAGGAAACCACCCTAACCCCTGACCCCTTCCCCAAGAAAAATGGGGAAGGGGAACCAGAAAAAACCTCGAAGCTCGGCTCCGTCCTATCCCCCTAACCCCTTTCCGATCCGGAAAGGGGGAGATCAGACAGGAACCAACTCACCGCGTCGCTGCTCAGCGGGCGACGGCTTCGTTGATTACTCGCTGCAGTTCGGCGATCGAGATGGGTTTCAGCAGTGACAGGTTCGCGCCGGCGGCGCGCGCTGCCTTGTTGAGTTCCGGGGTGTTGTGTCCGGACATCACGATGATTGGCGTGTGCGCCGATTTCTCGCGTACGTGGCGGATGACCTCGAGGCCGCTGGTGTCGGGCAGACTCAAGTCCGTGATAACGACGTCGGGCGATTCTTCGTCGATTATCCGGATTGCTTCAGTCGCATCGAATGCGCCCAGGCATCGATGGCCCGCGCGCTCGAGCAGCCGCACGTAGGCGTCTACCAGATCGCGTTCGTCGTCCACGATCAAAATCTTCTTCTGCACACCCATCGTTTACCGGCCTGGTTGGTTAGTTCGCACCGCGCCGAGTAGCGGCGGCGCCGGCGGCTCATCGCGCCCGTTAAGAGTGAGCTGATCCTGCGGCGAATCGGTCACCGTCGGCAGCGTTATCGTAAAAGTAGTGCCTCTGCCCGGCACCGACTCCACCGTGATGCTGCCGCCATGATCCTGCACTATCCGCTGGCTCAGCCACAGGCCCAGGCCGGTACCCTTAGGCTTGGTCGTGAAGAACGGTTGAAACAGTTTGCCGAGCACGTCGCTGGCGATTCCGGCGCCATCGTCCGTTATCGACAACTGGAGATGACGGGGTCGCCCCGGCGCCGGCGCAGTTTCAATCCGGATAAGGCGCGCGCCCGCATCGCGCGCGTTCAGCACAAAGTTGATCAGCACCTGCTCGATGCCGGTCGGCTCGGCCATCACGGGCGGCAGCGACCGATCGAGGATCGTCTGGTATCGCAACAGCCCACCCTTGGCTTCCGCGCCCACTATCAGCATCGCGTCTTCGACCGCCACGTTCATGTCCATCGCGTAGCGCGCGCCGGGGCGCTGTCGCGCAATCGAGAGCATGTTGTGCGAGATACGGCTGGCGCGTTCGATGTTCTTTTGCAGGACCAGCAGATCGTCGCGGGTCTGGGTAGAAAGATCCGGGTCCGACGCCAGCATCAGCTCGATTCGCGACGCCATCACGGCCAGCGGATTGTTCAATTCGTGCGCGACTCCGGCAGCCACCGCCGCCAGCGCGTCGACGGTTTCATTGCGCCGCGCCTCGCGCTCCATCGCGCGGCGCTCCGTGATGTCGGTGACGAACGCGATCACGAGCTTGCCGCGATGCATGTGGACGACGTTGAGGCTTATCTCGGCGGGAAATTCGCTCCCGTCTTTTCGGCGCCCCGCTACTTCGAGCCCGCGGCCCATCATGCGCGATTTGGGCGCTGTGAAAAAACCGCTTCGATGGGCCTCGTGCCGATAGCGGAAGCGTTGCGGTATCAGCACTTCGATCGGCTGCCCGACCAGTTCCATCTCGTGGTAGCCGAACAGCTCCTGGCCGCGCGGATTGAGCTGGCGAATCATCCCGTTGCTGTCCGCCGAGATGATTCCCTCGACCGACGACTCGAAGTAGCCGCGCGCGCGCACCAGCGCCTCCTCGCGCGCCGCAACCGAGATGCGAATGGTTTTCATATAGCGCGCCGCGACCAGGTACAGCAGCAACGCGTTCACGCCCACGAACATCAGCCGGTTGAGGGTGTACGAATGCGCCGGCATCAGCGACAGCACCCGGTCGGAGACGGCGACCCAGATAAGGCCGCCGAGCGCGTAGTAAAGCGCGATCCTTATCGGACGGCTGCGAACCAGCGATACGTGGTTCAGCGCGCCGTGCTCGGTAAACTTATGCGTCTCCCGCGGGGCCATCAGTCGGGTAGTTTAATCTTCCGGCTGACAGTAGGGTAGCACCGCCAAAGTCTCCAACGAGCCGAAGCAAACGCGCTCGGGCCGCAGCTTTAGTCATACAAAAGTTGCTCGCGAAGTTCCTTCCTGACCGCGGTCTCGAATTTCTTATAGTCGGCCGCAACCGCGGGCGCGCAAACCGGCCCCGGTGTGTGATCCTCGAGTTCCCTCACTGCGGTTACGGTGCTGCCCTTGAGTTGATAAGTGGCTTTATAGGTCTGGTACTTGCCTTTGATCTCGGCGTTTTTGGGCACGGCCAGGACCTTGACGTCCTTGGGCAGATCGATCGTGAGCTGCTGCTTTGCGTAGCCGCCGGTGCATACGAAATTCACCGTCGGGTCCGCTTCGTTAGCATCGGAAAGGAATCGCGTCATGCCGCCGTTGCCGCCCTCGAAGGGCGATCGGAGATACATCGCGCCCGGTCCAGGCAGATTGATCGCATCGCTGATCTTGAATTTGGCGGCGTAGCTATAGGTGTCGGTGATGCTCTTCAAATCGCCCTTGTCGATCGTCCCCGTCCCCGTGAAACCATTGCGCTCCAGCGCTCGCCGCACAGCCGAGTCCTCCATGTTGGGCTGTAGATAGAGCATCTGGTACCTCATGCTCTCCGCAAGTTCGCCCTTCCCGTCGAATTTTGTTTCGCCATCACCGGAACCGTCAGCGTGGATCTTCATCACGGTGGTGGAAGCCGACCCCATGTCGTTCCAATTCATCACCGGCGTATGCTGGATACCCTTGAAGTCGATGGTCTGCAACACGGGTTTGCCCGCTTCGACGCTCGGTATCGACCCGAACGGCGTGTAGGGCGAAGTCGAATCGGCGTACAGATTGAGCGATGGTATATAGCTGATTACGTGATTGAACGGGTCGATGGTCGCGACTTCGGGCAGCGTGTAGGCGGACCCGGTATTGATAAGGGTGGGTACACTCGCGATGCCTTTGGACGCGAGCAGAGCTTGCAGCAGGGCCGTATGATCCTTGCAGTCGCCCATCCGGTTCGCGAGCACCAGGTCTGCGTTATGCGGCACCACCGCGCCGACGCCGACGCAATCGCCGGCGAACTTGATATTCTGCGACACCCAATCGTACAGAGCCTTGGCCTGCTCACGCGGCGTGCGCGCGTTATGCGTCAGGTCGTCGGCCAGCTTCCTGATTTTGTCGGTCGGCTGTGAGTTGGGTCGCGCGCGCGCGTCATAGGCCGCCGCCAGCGCGCCGTAATCCTTGAAGGTACTGGCGACTATCAGCGGCCCGTAGTCGAGCGGGGAGACCGATCCGCTCTCCGGCGTCGCCACTTCCAGATTTTTGTACGTCCACGACCAGTTGCGCCGCCCGCCGCTCGACGGCGCCTCGCCTCCCTCGACCCCGCGCGAAGATACGCGCAGTTCGAGAGCAATCGGCGCGCTCAGGCTTATCTGCACGTCATCGTAAACCTGGAACTTTGAAAACATCTGGAGCATCGAAAAGTTTCCCGGAAAAGTCGCTTCCTTCTGCGTCAGCTTGTACGAAAGCACCACCGAGTCGCCTACGCCGACGTCCGGAAATGCCACCGTCCGGGTCCTGATGTCGGAGAACATCGGCGCCGCGTTGCCGTTGCCAGTATTGGCCTGGTCCTGGAAGTTGGTAGCCGGAACGTCGATTTTGCGCCCGTCTTTCTTGAGCGTGTATGCGGACAGAATTTGCAGCGTCTCCAGCCTGTCGCTGAAACTGACGGATTGCTGCTGCGCTTCTGCGATCCCCTGATCGCTCAGGACCTTCAGCGCCCACGACTGCGTCTCGACGTGCGTGCCATCGGGGTTAACGTCGTAACGCGCGTGATACCAGGGGTACTTGGTGTAGCCCGCGAAGTCCTGCTTTGCCGGGGCGGCATGCGCGGAAATCGAATTGAGCAGCGCGACGCTGGCCACAACTATAATCGCCAGAATGAGTGAATCGATAGCCTTGTGACGCATAAATCCCCCTTCGGCTAGACCAGTTATGTGCCAGCCAAGCCCATTATAAGGAGCAATTCCTGCGCCGAAGCAACTGGGTTGAATTGGTCGAGCAACCGATCAGCCGACCAGGCCGGCGTCATCGCGCCTGCGAATGAATATTAGCGCCGAAACCTGGCGCGAGCTGCGACACGGCCGCGTCGGGGCGCATGCTGGAGCGATTGACCTCGCGAGTCGCCGCGTCAGTCGGCGTGGCGACGCATGCGATGTTGGAGATCGCGCCGTCGTCGTCACGCATCGGCAGAATCGTC
>JBEKLS010000180.1:0-8671 GCA_050010075.1 Binatus sp. (SeqCode)
TCGATCACGCCCGCGAACTTCGTCGGCGGCACCGGGCGAATCAACGGGCGGCGCGTGGTGGTTGGCGGCGACGACTTCACGGTGCGCGGCGGCGCGGCGGACGCGAATATCGGCAACAAGCGCGGCTACGCGGAACTGATCGCGCATGAATTGCATATCCCGATCATCCGGCTCGTCGACGGGACCGGCGGCGGTGGCAGCGTGCGCTCGTTCGAGACGATGAAACACACCTACGTCCCTGCCAATCCCGCGTTCGACGTGCTGGTAAAACTGATCGGCGAGGTGCCTGTAGTCGCGGGATGCATGGGCTCGGTTGCGGGAATTGGTGCGGCGCGGGTAGCGGCATCGCATTTTTCGGTGATGATCCGTGGGACGAGCCAGCTCTTCGTCGCGGGGCCGCCGGTCGTCAAATGGGGCGTCGGCGAGGACCTGAACAAGGAAGAGCTCGGCGGCTCCGAAATTCACGCGCACCTGAGCGGCGCGGTCGACAACGAGGCCGACAGCGAGGACGACGCCTTCGCGCAGATTCGCCGCTTCCTGTCGTATCTGCCGCAGAGCGTGTGGCAGGTGCCGCCGCGCGCGACGCCTGACGACGACCCGGGCCGCCGCGAGGAGGAACTCATCAGTATTGTGCCGCGCAATCGACGCCACGGTTACGACGCGCGACGAATCGTCGAGCTCGTGATGGATCGCGATTCGTTCTTCGAGATGACGCCGTACTTCGGGCCGTCGCTGGTGACGGGATTCGCGCGGCTCGACGGATTTCCGGTCGGCGTGATGGCCAACGATCCGTTCTCGATTGGCGGGTCGCTCGACGGGCCGGCGTCGGACAAGATGGTCAAGTTCATCGACCTGTGCGACACGTTTCATCTGCCGGTCGTGAACTTCGTTGATCAGCCGGGCTTCCTGATTGGGCGCGAGGCCGAGATGGCGGGGACGATTCGGCGTGGCGTACGCGCGCTGTATGCGGTGTTCCAGACGACGACGCCGCTGGTTGCGATTATGGTGCGCAAGGCGTTCGGCGTCGCGGGCGCGGGGCATGGAATCACGACCGGATTGAATCTTCGCTACGCATGGCCGTCGGCTGATTGGGGATCGCTGCCTATAGAGGGCGGAATCGAGGCTGCGTACAAGCGCGATCTGGCGGCGTCGAGCGATCCGGAGAAGCTGCGCAAGGAGCTCGAAGATAAATTTAACGCCGTGCGTTCGCCGATGCGCACTGCCGAGGCGTTTGGCATCGAGGAGATAATCGATCCGCGCGATACGCGGCCGATTCTCGTCGACTGGGTGCATCAGGCGTACGAGATAGTTCCCACGCAGTTGGGGATTCGCACGCGGATGATGCGCCCGTAGGGCAGGGTCGGACGGAGACAGAAGGAGCGGAGGCGGAATCTTGAAGCGCGCGCGAAAAAATCGCGCGCTGTAATAAGGACCCTCACCTTCATCCTCTCCCTTACAGGGAGAGGAGACAGCATCAGCCCGCGGTTACGCGATTGGCTGCGGGCGCTGCTTGCGCGTGCTCTTCGACTGCCGCGTGGCCGCGCGTTAGCGCCATCGCGACAATGTAGATGATCATTCCGCCGAGCGCGACCTTCACCCACTGACCCCATCCGTAATGCACCGCGACGTAGAGCGACAGCGGCGCCGAGACTGCCACCCATCCGCGCGCGACCAGTCCGAAGAAAGCCCAGCCGGTCGCTTGCAGAGCGGGCGAGACGTCTTCGAGCGTCTCGGAAAATTGCGCGGCCCATGGCACGTATGCGATCGCGAGGAAGCATCCCATCAGCGACGCGACCATCGCCATCGTCGCGCGCGGCATCTCGATGCCGAATCTTGGAATCCACCAGGCCATCAAAATCGATGCGAGGATCGCGCCGAAGATTGCGATCGGCTTGCGCGTCTGCAGGCGATCCGACACGAGCCCGGTAAGCACGAGCGCGGCGAGGTTAGCGAGCCAGAAGTATTCGTTCATCTTTGCGGCTTCGGCCGGCGCGTAGTGAAACGCCTGCGTGAACATCAGCGGGCCGAAGCCCTGAATTGCGAAGTACAGCGTCAGGTTCGCGGTGATGCCGATGACCAGCAGCCAGACCTCGAAATGACCGAGCAGGCGCCGGAACGCGTCGCCCGTGCTCGACGGGAGTTCGGAGGCGGAGGGCAGGCGCCCCTCGGCGGCCAGCGTCTCGATTTCCGTTTTCATAATCCGCACGCGCAGTTCGGGGCTGAGATCGCAGAGCCAGATCACTATCGGGATGTACATCGCGACCGCGAAAAATCCCATGATCCAAATCTGCGACTGCCACGTGTGATAGATCGGCAGCGTCGCACCCACGACCCAGTTGGACAGGAAGTTCGCGCCCACCGGACCGATCGTCAGCAGTCCGAAGGCGAGCGCGCGGCTGAGACGCGGCGACATGTCGCGAATCAGCGCCGCTCCGGCGCCGGCAGTCAGGCCTGCGACGATTCCCATCAGCGTGCGCAGAATAACGAACGAGACGATGCCGGTGATCAGCACGTTGAGGAACAGCAGGCAGGTGACCAGCCCGAGGCACACGTCGATGATGAGCACGCGGCCGAAGCGATCAGCGAGCGGGCCGCCGAAAAAGGCCGAGATGCCGGAAATCAGCACGGCGAAACTGACGAACGCGCCGTACGCGAGCGGCTTCATGTGCAGATACGGCAGCAGGATCGGCAGCAGCGGCGCGAGCTGGAAGTCATACGCGCCCAGAATCGACGCGAGCACGGTGAGAATCAGCAGCGACCATCGATGGCCGCCGCGCGGATATTCATTCAGCGTTCGAGCCGCGACAAAACTGTTCATGCCGTTTCCCCATTAGCCGGACCAATGCGCTGATTTAGTTTCTCTACAACCAAGCGGCTCGAAAACACAAGGCGCAATCCCGCCGGCGCTGGTGCGCGCGCGCCATGCCTGCTAAGACGCCGGAAGCCTCGACAAGGATTCACGCAAGCGATGGATATAAAGAGCCCGGCTGTGGGCAAGGTGCTGCGACTCTCGGTCGAGAAGGGCGCGCAGGTCGCGCGCGGCGACGAAGTTATGGTGATCGAGTCGATGAAGGTCGAGATACCGGTCAAGGCTCCCGCCAACGGTCGCATCGCGGAATTTCGGGTCAAGCCGGGCGATCAGATTCAGCGCAATTTCGTGATCGCCGTGATCGAAACGTAAATCAATCGGGCGCCGCGTCGCGCCTGCTGCCCCACTTCCCCCAGAACGTCACCTGCAGCGCGGGTTTGCGCGCGGGCCGCGCCCAGATGCCCTTCGGATAGCCCATCGGAATCAGCACGACGTTGGCATACTCGGGCGGCACACCGAGCATCGCGTCGATTTCGGCGCCGAACATCGTATGCATCCCCGTGATCGACGTGCCCAGCCCGTAACCGCGCGCCGCCAGGCACAGGTTCTGAATCGCGGGGTAAATCGCACCCCACATCGGCTCGCCGGCGCGCGCGCGGTCGGTGTATTTTTTCACGCACGCGAAAATCATCACGGGCACGTCGGCCATATGCTCGGCCAGATACTTTGCCGATCGCAAATTTCGCCCGCGCTGACTCTGCGGATCGTTGGCGACGACTTCGCGCTCCGTAGGCGTGAAGACGGCCTCCCACGCCTTGCGATAACGTTCCGCGACGAAATTCTTCGTCTCCTGTTCCGTGACGACGATGAAAAACCACGGCTGCCGGTTATGCCCGCTCGGACCCATCGTCGCCGCCTCGATTACCTTGACGATAAGCCCCGGCTCGACCGGGTCGGGCTTGAGCCGCCGCATCGATCGCGTCGTGTAGATGGCCTCGTACAAATCAAATTCGTGATGACCATGCATGAACGCGAACCTAGCAGTTTTCCGATGTCGATCAGAAATTCTCTGTCTCCTCTCCCTGCAAGGGAGAGGATGAAGGTGAGGGTCCTTATACAGCGCGCATCTTTTGCGCGCGATTCAGGATTCTGCCTTAATCCCCGTCCGGGATCCCGTGGAAGAAAGCTGGAAGTGCCTGAGCGGGAACGAATCGCTCAGGCACTTCTCAGCTTCAACGTCAATCGAGAAGCGAGGAGCTATCGGTTGTAGCAGCGGGCTCGCGCCGCCTGAGCTTCCGCCTCGACGTCGCTAGCTGCGGCCGGATGCCCAGAGTTCCGATCCTGCCACACCTGGTCCTGGAGTTTACGGGCGCGGGTGCAGGCATGCCGCTTGCCACCATATTCGTAATATCCCTGGTGCCAACCACTATTGGCGTATGCGTTCTGGTCGTGCCCATATTTATCCCACCACCAATCAACCTGCTGGAAGCCGTTGGAGCTATACGACGGTTCCGCAAATGCCGGTGCGGTCAGCGTGGTCATTGGCAGCGTCATCATCGCGGCGCCCAACAAACCTGTAATCAGCTTTCTTTTAAAGTTCATGCGAGCCTCCTGCTCTATTAGACGGACCACTTGGACAGCATCATCGGTGCCAGACTATGGTCGCCAAAAACATTAGGGAAATCAAGAACTTTCTAGGTGTCATTGGCTGAGCCCAGCCAGCGGGCTCGGTTCATCGGCAAAAATTTCACACTGCTTCTCTCTCTGGGCTCCCCTTCCACCAGGGGAAGGGGTTAGGGGTTGGGTCGTTGGCGTCGCTCGCATCGCTCGCCACAATAAGGAGAACCCGCAGTTGGGGATGATCTAATTCAGCCTGCCGTCTGCGCGGCGGACATGCTATTCGATCCGGGATGGACGCAATTCAGCCTATTAGCGCACGGATCTCGCTCAGCTTGGGGTTGCATCCTCTTCGCGAAAAAAAATATTACGGAACGAACCTAACGATGGTCGGAGCCGCCTCGCCAGACTACAACCAGAGGAAATCATGCCCGAGATAATTCTTCATCAATACGCGAACTCGCCGTTCTCCGAAAAAATCCGCAAAATCTTCGCGCACAAGAAAATTTCCTGGCGCTCGGTCGACCAGCCGGTGATCATGCCCAAACCCAAGCTGGTGCCGCTCACGGGCGGCTATCGCCGAATCCCGGTGCTGCAAATCGGCGCCGACGTATGGTCAGACACGGGAATCATCATCCGGAAAATCGATGAGCTCAAGCCCGATCCGACGCTCTACCCCGGCGGGCTGACTGCCGCGGCCGACACGATGAATCAATGGGCCGACCGGCGCCTCTTCTGGTCCGCGACGCCCGTCATCTTTGAGAAGCTCGCGGCTGTGACGCCCAAGGAATTCATCGAGGACCGCTCGAAGCTGATTCCCGGCACGAACTTCGCCGACATTCCCAAAGCGGCGCCCGATTCGCGCAATCAGCTGCGCGCATTTCTCGAGATCCTCGATCGCCAGCTCGCGACCTCGCCCTTTCTGCTTGGCGATTCGTTCAGCCTCGCCGACGCCGCCTGCTTCCATCCGGTGTGGTTCCTGCAAGCCGAGCCGACGTCGTTCGGCCTCGCACAAAAATTTACCCATCTCATGCGCTGGTTCGATCGCGTCAACGCGATGGGCAACGGCGACGTGACTCCGATGGATCCCGATGAAGCTCTGAAGATCGCGAAAGAAAGCAATCCCGCCACCGCCGAGAACGTCGACTCGCGCGATCCCAACGGACTGGCGGCCGGCACCCGCGTCGCGGTCACGCCCGACGACTACGGCTTCGATCCGGTGATTGGCAGAGTGGTCGTCAGCACGATTCACGAAATTGCGATCGAGCGCGAAGTTCCCGAACTAGGCCGAATCGTGAATCACTTCCCCAAGATTGGTTTTCGAATCGCCTCAGCCTGACCGCCATAGCCCACCAACATACGTCGAGCACTCGGGCCCTTCCGCGTACAGCGGCATCGCCCAGTGCTGCCTAACGTAGACCAAGCATCACTCATATAGGCACGAGCAATACTCAATAGGTAATCGACTGTATACTCACTGAATACTTCGTTCGTATATATAATGAGAGTAGAGTGACTACTGGACGCTGGCTGAAGGGGGGTCTTCGCTTTGTCCAGAACTTTCTCGCTGTGGCTGCGCGCCGCGAGCGGCGGCCTGCTGCTTGCCTTAGCTCTCACGATAATTCTGTCCTCGCCTACGCCTGCGACGCCGCGATCGGCGCGCGAGAACCTCAGGGCGCCCGGATCGTTGCATGCGCGCGACCGGGCGGCGCGAGAGGCCTTCTTTCTCAGCCGCCGCGGGTTGAATTTCGGGATGCCTCCCGATGCGTATCGCAAAGCGATCGCGCAGACGCGAATGCAGGAGCGCGACTCGGCCGTCAACGCCGCGCGCGACTCGTCGGCCGGCGCGGTTCCGCTCGCATGGAATACGCTTGGTCCGTTGCCGTTGCTCAATGAGATTCCAACCTTCGGCGGAGTCGCCCTTGGCAGCGCGCTGGCGGGAGTGACCGGACGCGTTACGGCGCTGATCGCAGATCCCACAGCGAGCGGCCGCATGTTTGTCGGCACGGCGGACGGCGGAGTGTGGATGCGCCCGAATGCGACCGCCGCGTTCGTGCCGATTTTCGATCTCGAGCCGGCGCTGTCCGTGGGTTCGCTCGCGCTCGATACCACCACGACTCCGGATCCAACGCTCTACGTCGGCAGTGGCGAAGGCAACGGCTCGGGCGACTCTTACTACGGCGAGGGATTGTTCGTCTCGAACAACCTCGGCTCGAGCTGGACCCAACTCGGTGTCAGCCAGTTCGCGCATGCGTCGATCGCCTCGCTCGCCATCGACGTGACTCAAACGCCGCGCGTGATCTACGCGGCGGTGACCTACGGTTCGAGCGCGAGCCGGGCGGACGCGTCGTGGGTTGAAGGTGACTACAGTCAGAACGGCCTCTGGCGCTCGCCCGACGGCGGCCAGTCATGGATCGCATATCCCGCAGGAACCTTCGGTTCGTGCCCGTACTTCACCGACGATCCATGTCCCGCGGAATCGGTGGTGATCGATCCCGCGTCGCCGACAGCAGTGCTGGTCTCGATTCTCGGCACCGGCGTCTTTCGTTCATCGAATTCGGGCTTCAGCTGGACGCAGGCCAGCCTGCCCAACTTGAACGGCGGTGTCGGCCGCGCGAGCGTCGCCGCGGCGGACGGCGTTGCGTACGCGATCGTCGGCGCGGCCGACGGTGTCGAATTCGGCGGGTTCTACCAATCCTCCAACGACGGAGTCACCTGGAACAGCGCGTCGATACCGGGCGCAACAGTCGGCGGCACCACTATCGACGGCTCCAGCTCGAGCAACTTCTCGGAGTCGTTCTTCGACCAGACGCTGGCGATCGATCCTGCCGACTCAACCGGCGCGACGGTCGTGTTCGGCGGCGTCGGCATCTACCGCTCGACCAACGGCGGCGCAAATTGGACTTCGCTCGCACCCGGCGGCGGAACCCATTCCGGTCAG
Source organism: Binatus sp. (SeqCode) (assembly GCA_050010075.1). Taxonomy (GTDB): domain Bacteria; phylum Desulfobacterota; class Binatia; order Binatales; family Binataceae; genus Binatus. The sequence goes on from JBEKLS010000180.1 coordinate 7,368, forward strand.
CACGCGATCGCGTTCGATCCCACCGACGCGCACAGCTTCTACCTCGGCAACGACGGCGGCCTTTACCGCTACGACGCCGGCGGTCAAACCTGGGCGGCCCTCAACGCGAGTATCGGCGTCGCGCAAGCGCAGTCGATCGCTCCTCATCCCACTAACAGCTCGCTGGTGCTCGCGGGATTTCAGGACAATGGCACGGCGCTGTTCAATGCGGCAGATCCACCCGCGTCGAGCTGGACCCAGGTGGACAACGACGACGGCGGTTTCGCGCTCTTCGATCCGGTCAATCCGCAGTTTGCTTATCATACCTTCGCGACCAACTCGGCCGGCCCATGGATTTCATGCTCCACCAATGCCGGCGCCACTTTCGAATCCGCCTCTTCGAGCGCGGCGCTGCAGGCTGCGATGGATGCGGCAGGTGACGACGGCGCCGTATACTATCCGCCGCTCGCGGACGACCCGGCCGTCGCCGAGCACGTGCTGTTCGGCGCGCATTCGGTTTACGTTTCGAACGACGGGATGGCGACATGGGCGCGGCAGACGACGCAGGATTTGACTGGTGGATGCAACAGCGGCGCATGCGCGCTCGAGGACCTCGAAATTGCGCCATCCGACAACACCAAGGCGTACGCGCTCTCGATGGAAACCAGCACGACCTTTCGGCCAACGCCGTTTAAAATCTTCACGACCGATCAGGCGAACCTCGAGGTCAGCGGCGCGCAGCCCGACGGCGCCGAGTGGACCGACAAGACCGCCGAACTGCCGTCAACCGTGTTTCCCGATTCCACCCAGGCGACCGGAATCGCAGTCAGCCCGTTCAACTACAGCGTCGCCTGGCTGAGCCTTTCCGGATTCACCGCGGCGACCGGCATGGGCCACATCTTCGTGACCACCAACTTCGGCGGTTCATGGACGCAGGCCGACGGCAATCCAACCCTGCAGATTCCCCCGCCCGCCAGCGCGCTGCCCGACGTTCCGGTGCTGCGATTGCTCGTCGATCGCAACGACTCGACGGGAAACACGGTACTGGCCGCCACTGATATCGGCATCTTTCGAACGACCGACGGCGGCAACACCTGGGCCGCGTTCAACCTCGGAGTGATTCCCGCCGTCGCAGTTTTCGATCTCGAGCAAAATCTCAATGGAGTGGTCTTCGCCGCAACTCATGGCCGCGGCGTTTTCGAGCTGACCGGCGACGGAACCCCCGTCAACACCATTTCCCCGACGCCCGCATCGTCGCCCACCCCGTCGATCACGGCGACTGCCACGCCGACTACGACCGGGTCGCCAACCGCGTCCGCCACGCC
>JBEKLS010000181.1:0-8554 GCA_050010075.1 Binatus sp. (SeqCode)
TGTCGTGTGACGAATCAGCGAAGGCGGGACGATTGCGGCGCGACTACTTTATGTTGCCGGCTTGGGCGTGCGCCAGAGACTATCGTCCCGCGACGCGACACTCTTGCGTCGAAAACGGTACTATTGCGGGCGCGACGCGACCAGGTCTTCCAGCGTTACTTCGACCACGCCGCCGTCTTCTTCGCGCTGGATGAGAACAGTCTGCTTGAGGATATTCTGGCGGACCACTTTGCCGTCGCCCTTGACGCATTGCACGCGCTTGCCGAGGTTGGGCAGCGCGCGCTTGAGCTCGACGTAAGTGGCGTATTCGTAGCGCAGGCAGCATTTCAGCCGCCCGCACATTCCGGCCAGCCGCGAAGGATTGAGCGCCAGGCCCTGCTCGCGGGCCATCTTCACCGTGACCGCTTCGAAGTCGCGCAGCCAGCTCGAGCAGCACAGCTCGCGGCCGCATGGCCCCAGCCCGCCCGTGACCTTGGTCTCGTCGCGGGCGCCAATCTGCTTCATCTCGACCCGCACGCGCAGCGTGTTGGCGAGATCGCGCACCAGGTCGCGGAAATCGACGCGGCCTTCGGCGACGAAATAGAAGGTCACCTTGCGCCCGTCGAAAGTGTAGTCGGCGCTCACCAGCTTCATCTGGATCCGCCGCTCGCGAATTCGCTCGACGCACATGCGGCGCGCATTCGCTTCGCGGGACAGGTTTTCCTGTTCGAGATAAAAGTCGTTGTCGCTCGCCATCCGGATGATCGGACGGAGCGCCGAGAGATCGATCGAGCGCGCGGGCTCGTGCGGTTCTATCTCAACCGTGCCGACGCGCGCGCCCGCCTCGCTCTCGACCAGCACGCGCTCGCCGCGGCGCAGCTCGCGGTCGCCGGCGAGGAAATTGTACAGATGGCCGGTCTGCTGCAGACTGACCGCGACGATTTTCGGCGGCGCCGGCGCGCCTTCAAACGGATCGATATCTGCCACTATCTTCTACTCACCCCGCATCGCGTGCCCGGCTATCGTCCACCAGTTCTCGGCCTGCATCCGCGGATTTGCGTTCTCCCCAACCGCAAAGTTGGCGCGCACCGCCGCGTCGATACATTTCACGATCGCCTCGACTTCAAGACTGTCCGCCAGGCTCACCAGCTTCGACCGCGCTTCGGGCGGAAAGGCCACGAAGTCGGTCTTGAGCAGCTTGTAGCATAGTATTTCTTCGAGCAGTCGCGCGAGCAGCTCGAAATTGCCGGCCGCCGCGTCGCGATTGGCAAAAAACTCCTGCGCAATCGACTGCGCGCGGGCAAAGTCGATCGACTTGGCCGCACTTAGCGCATCGATCAACTCCTTCATCGGCGGTTCTTCGCCGTCGGCCAGTGCGATCGCATTCGCCGCACTTCCTCGCGCCAGCAGTGCGAGCGCGCTGGCGCGCGCCTTGTCCATTACACCATGAGCGGCAAGTATCGCCTCGAGTTCGGCCGGCCCCAGCGCGGGAAATCGCACCGTGCGCAAGCGCGATCGCACGGTGTCGAGCAGCGCGCGCTCGCTGGCGGAGACCATGATGATGATAGCGTGGCCGGGCGGCTCCTCGAGCGTCTTCAGCAGTGCGTTCTGCGCGGGCGGACCCAGAGCCTCGGCGTCGTCGATGATCGCCACGCGCATCGGAGAGCGCGACGGCCGGATTCCGAGGCGCGCAATCAGCTCACGGACCTGGTCGATCAGAACTTCGCTGCGCCCGACCGGCTTCGAGATGTACGTGAAATCGGGATGCACGCCCGTCGCGATTTGCACGCATGCCGAACAGCAATCGCATCGCGGCCCGTCACTGTCGCCGGCACGCGCCCGCGTGCGCTCGGTCTGCGGCGCAATTCGGACAGGGCATCGCGCAACGGTGCAGCAAAAATTCTCACCAGGCGCCCGCTCGCACATGATCGCATGCGCAAGGCTGTTCGCGACGAGCGACTTACCAACTCCGCGCGGCCCCGCAAACAGATAGGCATGCGACGGGCGGTTGCGAATCTCAGCCAGCAACCGCGCCGCGATTTCGCGATGCCCAAGTATGGAAGTTATCGGCATGCCAATGGCGTCATCGGCGCGCAAGCAAGTCGTCTACGGCGCGGCGGATGTCGGCGGTGACGACATCGACTGGGCGGTCCGCATCCAGCACGACGACGCGCGACGGCTCGGCCTTCGCGATCGCGAGGAAACCGTCGCGTACCTTGCGATGAAATTCGGCGCGCTCGCCCTCGAAACGATCTGAGCCGCGGCCCGTGCCTTTCGCGCGCGCGCGCGTGCGCTCGAGCCCGGTCTCGACCTTCAGATCGAGGACGATAGTGAGGTCGGGTGTCACGTTGTCGGTCGCGAGCCGGTTCAACTCGCCAAGCACCTTGAGATCGACGCCGCGTGCGTAGCCCTGGTAGGCGGTCGTCGAATCGGAATAGCGGTCGGAGATAACTATTTCGCCCGAGGCGAGTGCGGGCCGCAGCTTTTCGCGCACATGTTGCGCTCGATCGGCCAGCACCAGCAGCAACTCCGCGGCGACGTCGAGTGAAACGGCGGGATCTAGAAAGATCGCGCGAATCGTCTCGCCGGCGCGCGTGCCGCCCGGCTCATGCGTGACCGTTACGCGGTGCCCATCCTTGCGCAGCGCGTCGCCGAGAATCGCGGCCTGCGTGGTCTTGCCGCTCCCTTCGACGCCTTCGAGCGTGATGAATACCCCCGTCTCCATCGTGCTCAGCTAAGATACCAATGCGCCAGTTGCGGCTGAAACACCGCGTAGACGCCGGCGGCCAGCGCCAGGTACGGGCCGAACGGAACTTCGGTGCGCAAAATCGAGACGTCCGCTTCCTCCGGATCGCTCGCGGGCTCGCCGAGCGGAGCAGGCGCCGTCGATCCGCCGCCCGCGACCGCGAAGACGATTCCGCCGACCGCGCCAATCAACGAACCGAAGAACATCGTGAACAGAACGCCGGGCCAGCCAAGAAATCCGCCCACCATCCCGAGCAGCCACACGTCGCCGAGGCCGACGCCCTCGCGCCCGCGCACGAGCTGGTACAGATAGCCGGTGCCGAACAGCACGCCGCCGCCCAGGATGATTCCGAGCAGCGAGCTCTTCCAGCCGATTTCCGGCATCATCAGCGACGCCAGGATGAGACCGACCAGCGTGCCGGGCCAGGTGATGATGTTGGGAATCAGGCGCCAGTCGTAGTCGATGATCGCGACGATCCACAGCGCGGCGCATAGCACGAAGCGCGCGGTCGCGTCTGGCAGCGGGAACGCGAGGAACAGAAACAGCGCGACGACTGCGAGGCCGACTTCTGCGAGAAAATGGCGGAATGGAATCGGCGCGCCGCACATGACGCATCGTCCTTTCAAGCCGAGATACGCGAAAATCGGGATGTTCGCCCACCACGGCAGTGCGCGCTCGCAACTCTCGCAATAAGAACGCGGCGAGACGATCGAAAGATCGCGCGGCAGGCGATATGCAACCATGCAGACGAAACTGCCGACGCTCGCGCCGAAGATGAAGGCAAACGCGGCGCCGATTCCGGTGGGCACGTCGAGGTTCATCGTGCATCCCCTTTACGCTGTGGAGCCACCGGCGCCACGCTCACGATCAGGTTGCGCTCGCGCGGACCGTCCAGCTCGACGAACATGACGCCCTGCCATTTGCCGAGTGCAAGCTTGCCGCGACGAATCGGGATGTTGATCGAAGTCGAGAGCATCACGGACAGAATATGCGCCTGCGAGTTGCCTTCGCCATGCCGGTAGCCATTTTCGCGCGGCACGACCCGCTCGAGTTGCGCGAGCATATCGGTAGTCACGTCGGGATCCCAGTTCTCGGAAACGATTACCGCGGCGGTCGTGTGGGTGACGAAGATGTTACACAAGCCACTGCTGGCGCCGATCTCGGCCAGCGCATGATTAACCTTGTCGGTGATGTCGATCAGTTCGACGCGCGTTTTTGTCTTCAGCTTGAGGTCAACCATGCAGCTATTTTTGCGCGGCGCACAGGTCCGTCGTCAAATCGTAAGTGGCCTTGATGCCGCGGTTGAGATTATCGACCGACAGCCGCTCGTCGTCGCCGTGGATGCGCGAAATTTCTCCCTCGCCGAGAATCACGGGCACGAAACCATAGGCCGGCACGCCCTTGGCGCGGAGCACGCGCGAATCGGTGCCGCCGGTCGTCATCCACGGCACTACGATGGCGTCTTTGAAGTCAGCCGCGACCACGCGCTTGATCGCGCCCCATGCCTCGCCCGAAGTCGGCGAAGGCGGCGCGTCGTCGGGCCGCTGCAAATACTCAATCGTGAAATCGCCGGGGCCGAGCAGATCGCGGAGACGTTTCATAAACGCGGCCGCATCGGTGCCCGGAAGCAGACGGCAGTCGAGTCCCGCCTCGGCGATCGTTGGCACGACGTTCACCTTGAATCCCGCGTTGAGCATCGTGAGCGAAATCGTGTCGCGCATCAGCGCCTGCATATTGTACGGGCTGAGCACGCCCGCGATAGCCTTTTCTGCGTCCCCAGGTTGATCGAGATGCATGAGCTGGAACGACGCCGGCGCCGGTTCGAGCGGCGCCATTGACTCCATCGCGTCGGCGAAAATTTTCGTGATTCGAATCGGCGGCTGATGTTCGAGCAGCCGATGCAGCGCGTTGATCAAAATGAGATTCGGGTTGTCGGGCTTCGGCACCGAGCCATGCCCGCCTTTGCCGCGGACCGTGACGTGCAGCCAGTTCACGCGCTTCTCCGAGACTGCAACGGTGAACGCGATACCCTTGATTCCGAGCCAGTCGGGCGCGCCTTCGCCGCCCTCGTTGAACGCGAAGGCAGGGTCGATCGCGTCCCAGTGATTGTTCACCATCCAGGTCGCGCCGTTGTCGCCGCCCGCTTCCTCGTCGGGATTTACCATCATCTCGACGCCGCGCCGGAGCGCCACGCCGTTGCGCTTAAGCGCGAGCATCGTCATCAGCGCCATGATCCCGTGCGCCTTGTTGTCGATCGAGCCGCGCGCCCACACGTAGCCGTCCTTGATGTCGGCGCTGAACGGCGGATGCGTCCAGTTGGCTGCCACCGTCGGCACGACGTCGGCGTGCGACATCAGCAGTAGCGGCTTGACGCCCGCGGGCCCGGGGATTCGCGCGACGAGCGTCACCATACCCGGCTTGCTTTCAAAGGTCTCGGTCGCGATTCCCTCCTTGTCGAGAATCGCCTTGAGATAAGCGATCGCCGCGGCCGTGTTGCTCGGCGGATTGGTAGTATCGAAGCGCAGATAAGTGCGGAAGTAGCCGAGCGCCTCGGAATCAATCTTGTTCCAGTCGATCTGCGGTGCACTCTGCGCGAACGAACAAGGCGCCGTCGGCAGCAGCGCGACAAGAAATGCCAGCAAGACGGACTTGAGTCGATGCGTCATGAATCGCCGTGCACCTTCGAGCCGCGTCAGCGCTGACACTTCGGACAGTAAAAGCTCGCGCGCTGACCCACGACCACGTTCCTGATCGGCGTCGAGCATGTGTAGCACGGTTCCCCGTCGCGGCCGTAGACGCGCAACCGCGACGCAAATCGCCCCGGCTGTCCGCGCGAGTCGCGGTAGCTGCGAAACGTAGTGCCGTTGCTGCCAATCGCGGCGCGCAGAATCACCGGCACGGCAGCCGCGATTTTTTCGATCTCGCTCCGCGTGACACGGCCGGCCCGGCGCGTCGGACGCACACCCGCGCGAAACAAAACCTCGGACGCATAAATATTGCCGATACCGGCGACGATCCTTTGATCCATTATCAGGTTCTTGATTGCCGCCGTCCGGCCACGCGCCTTCGCGGCCAGGTAATCGGCGTTGAACTCGCGCGACAGCGGCTCGGGACCGAGGTCTTTCAGCTCGGCGGTGGAAGCCAACGCGGCGCGTTCAATCAGGCGAACCATGCCGAAGCGCCGCGGGTCGTTGTAAACCAGGCGCGACGCGTCGTCGAGCGAAAACTCGAGATGGTCGTGGCGCGGATCGAAGTCGCCGGCGTCGAAGCCGTCATGGCGATGGGTCAAGCTGCCCGACATCCCGAGATGCACCAGCATCACGTGGTCGCCGTCGAGCTCGACGATTAGATACTTCGCGCGGCGCGACAGTTTCACGATTCGCCGTCCGGCCACGGCGCCGCCGAGATTCGCGGTGACGCGCTGGCGCAAGCGCTTCTCGCCGATTCGCACACTCACGATCGTTCTACCGACGGCGGTGCGCACCAATATCCGGCGCAGCGATTCGACTTCGGGCAGTTCAGGCATCGCGCGCGACAACCATGCCGGCCAATTCGAGGCGCAGCTCGTGGGCGAGTCTCAGAAAATCCGGCACACCGAGTTTCTCGGCGCGTGTGCCAGGATCGATCGCGGCACGCTCGAGCGCGCGCGTTGTTTGCACACTGTCGATCCCCAGCGCATGGCTGAGCGCGTTGCGAATCGTCTTGCGCGGCGCGGAGAACGAAGCGCGCACGGTTTCGAGCACCTCGCGCTCGTCAATATTCGCGAACGCCGGCGTCGCCAGCGGCGTAAACACGAGAACTTCGGCGTCAACCTTGGGACGCGGATGGAAGCTGCCGGCCGCGACGGTGAAGTGCGAATCGATTTGCCAGTACAGCGCGGTGAACAAGCTGAGCGCGCCGTACGCATCGTCGCCCGGCACTGCGCGAATTCTCGCGGCGACCTCGCGCTGAAACATCAGCACCATTCTCGAAATCGTGCGCGAGTTGTCGCATAGCCGATGCAGAATAGCCGCCGCGACGTTGAACGGCAGATTGCCGATCACCTTCACCGGCGAGCCTCCGGCAAGCGCCGTGAAATCGACGTCGAGAAAGTCGGCGTTGACGACGCGAACATCCGCGAAGCGCTCCTGGAGCCGCGCTGCAAGTCGCGCGTCGAGTTCCACCAGTGTCAGCGAGCGCAGCGGCATCGGCACGATCTTCTCAGTCAGGATGCCGAGGCCGGGGCCTATTTCGATCACCGCGTCCGATTCGGATAGCTCCGCCGCCGCGACGATTCTATTCGCGACGCCTGCGCTGGTGAGAAAATTCTGGCCGCGCGATTTTGCCGGCCGCACGCCCACTCGCGCGAGTGCCGACGCCGGCCGCGACGGTGTTTCCTCAACTGCGCGCGGTTTTCGTGCGATCGTCATCAGCAGAATTCACAGCGCCAGATTGGCTTCGGCGTCGACGCTCAAGGCGTCACGTTCGCCGCGAAGCAGGCGGTAACTCCCCGCCAGCGCGATCATCGCCGCGTTGTCAGTGCAGTATTTCAGCGCCGGCGCGACCAGCCGCCGACCGTCAGCCGCCGCTGCCTCGGCCAGACACTCGCGCAATCTCGAATTTGCCGCGACGCCGCCGGTCAACGCGATCGTGTCCGCGCCGAGCTCGCGCGCGGCGGCGATCGTCGGCTTCACCAGCATCTCGACGACAGCTTCCTGAAAGCTCGCCGCGCAGCAGGCGGTAACTCCCCGCCAGCGCGATCATCGCCGCGTTGTCAGTGCAGTATTTCAGCGCCGGCGCGACCAGCCGCCGCCCGTCAGCAGCCGCCGCCTCGGCGAGGCATTCGCGCAATCTCGAATTTGCCGCGACGCCGCCGGTCAGCGCAATCGTCTCCGCGCCCAGCTCGCGCGCGGCGGCGATCGTCGGCTTCACCAGCATCTCGACGACGGCTTCCTGAAAGCTCGCCGCGAGATCTTCGGGCCGCTCGGCGCGTCCGCCCGCACTGGCCAGAAAAGTCGCGACCGCCGTCTTGACGCCGCTGAAGCTGAAATCCATCGGCGCGCCTTTGACGTGAGCGCGCGGGATTCGCACGCGCTTCCGGTTCCCGCGGCGCGAGATCTCGTCGATCGCACGGCCGCCCGGGTATCCAAGCCCCATCAGCTTCGCGACTTTATCAAAAGCTTCGCCCGCCGCGTCGTCACGCGTGCGCCCGATTCGCCGATAGCGGCCGAAATCCTCGACCGCAAATAGCGCGGTGTGTCCGCCCGAGACGACCAGCGCCAGGTACGGCATCGCGATTCGATTTTCGAGCAGGGGAGCGAGCAGATGCCCCTCGATATGATTCACGCCCACCATTGCGACGCCGCGTGCTTGCGCCAGCCCCTTGGCGAACATCAGGCCGACCAGCAGCGAGCCCACCAATCCGGGGCCGCGGGTGACGGCGATTCCCTCGACGTCAGTGAGCTTGCAACCCGCCGTGTCAAGCGCGCGCTCGACCACCGGCGCGATCGTGACGACATGGTTGCGCGACGCCAGTTCGGGCACGATACCGCCATAGGCGCGATGGATATCGTCCTGGTTAGCAACGGTGCTAGAGCGAATTTCCGCGATGCCTGCCGCGCGAGTCTCGATCACCGCGGCGGCCGCGTCGTCGCATGAAGATTCAATTCCAAGTATCAGCATCGCAGCGCTCAGGATGACAGAAAAAAGAGACGACACAAGAAAGCGAGTCGGCTACATTTCGGATTAGGAGTGTTCCTACTCTTACCTCGCCCCGGTTAGGATCGCCTCCCCCAAAAGTGGGGGGAGGCCGCCGCTCGTCTTCGAGCGGCGGGTGGAGGACCTTGTTGT
>JBEKLS010000182.1:0-8538 GCA_050010075.1 Binatus sp. (SeqCode)
TGCGCCATCCTGAGGACGATCGCACCTGGCTCGTGTTCAAGCATCGCGGACAGACCGATCGCTTCATGCTCAAGTTCACCAAGACGCCGGCGCTTGCGTCGGCCGCAAATGATTGAGGAGCGTCGCCGATGAAAGTAGGGCTGTTCGCGCTGGGAATCGGCACGGGAGCGCGTCCCGGCACAATTCTCAAGACTGCTGAAGAGGCCGATCGCCGTGGAGTCTCGACGCTGTGGGTCGGCGAGCACGTCGTGCTGTTCGATCGTCAGGATTCAAAATATCCGTACGCCGAGAGCGGCGAATTCCCGCTGCCCGGCGGCGCGGACTGGCTCGATCCGTTCATCACGCTGACCTTCGCTGCCGCCGTCACCAAAACGATTCGGCTGGCGACAGGAATCTGCCTGGTGCCGGAGCACAACCCCGTGGTGCTGGCGAAAGAAGCTGCGAGCCTGGATCGGCTGTCGGGCGGGCGATTCGCGCTCGGCGTCGGCATCGGATGGTCGGCGGAGGAGTTCGCGGCGCTTGGAATTCCCTTCGAGCGGCGCGCGCAGCGGACGCGTGAGTACATCGAAGTGATGCGCCGCCTGTGGTCGGACGACGCCGCCAGTTTCCACGGCGAGTTCGTGAATTTCGATGCGGCGAAGAGTTATCCGAAGCCGGTGCGCGGCGGCAGGCTGCCGATAATCTTCGGCGGCGAAAGCGGACCGGCGCTGAAACGCACCGCCGACATCGGCAACGGATGGTTCGGCTTCAACGTCGGGCCGGGCGAAGCCGCGCCGCTGACCGGCAAACTACGCGCGATGCTGAAAGCCAAGGGCCGCGACGCGAGCGAAGTCGAAATCATCGCGTGCCCGTACACCAAGAAGATCACACCGGACGATTTGAAGAAGTACGGCGAGGCCGGCGTCGACGAACTGGTGATACTGGCTATGCCACCCGAAGATGAGTCGCAGATCGGCGGCTGGATCGAGCGGCTCGCGCGTGACTGGGTCGAGCCGGCTTCAAAAATCCGTTGAAGACTGCGCGGCAGACAGAATTTCGCGCGCCTTACTGAGATCGAGCGCTATCTGGGCCTTGAGCGCGTCGGCGTCGTCGAACTTGCGCTCGGGACGGATTCGTTCGATCAGTTCGAGCTTGATTCTCAGACCGTAGATGTCGCGGGTGAAGTCGAAGATATGCGCCTCGATCGCGCGGGCGCTCTCGGAAAACGTCGGACGCATCCCGACGTTGGTGATCGACGGGTACACGCCGTCGTCCAGGATGACGCGGGTCGCATAGACGCCGTCGGGCGGGATGCATTCCGTCTCGCTCGCGATATTCGCGGTCGGAAATCCCATCGTGCGGCCGCGCTCGCGCCCGCGCACCACGGGGCCGGCGATGAAATGATAACGGCCGAGCAACCGCGCGGCGCCATGCATGTCGCCGTGCGTGATCGCCGTGCGCACCTTGGTCGAGCTGACCTCGATGCCGCCGACTTTCACCGGGCCGACCACGTCCGTCTCGAAGCCAAGCTCGCGCCCGAGATCCGTCATCACCGCCGCATTGCCCGCGCGATTGTGCCCGAAGCTGACGCTGCGACCGACGACCACTTCGCGCACGCCGATTTTTCGAATCAGGTAGTCGCGCACGAAATCACGCGGCGACAGCAAGCTGAGATCGAGGGTGAAGTTGATGACGATCACGCCGTCGATGCCTGACAGCCGCAACAGTTCGAGCTTGTCATTCGGCGCGAGGATCAGCCGCGGCGCGCGCGACGGAACCAGCAGCTTGGCCGGCAACGGATCGAAGGTGAGCGCGAACGCGGTGCCGCCCCCCGCTCGCGCGCGATCGATCGCCGCCTGCAGAATCGCGCGATGGCCCAGATGGACGCCGTCGAAATTACCGATCGCGGTGACCGGGTACGCATGGCGCGGAAGCGCGTCGAGGTCGCGAATTATTTCCATTCAATCTGCGCGAATACGCCGCCCTAATCGGTCGCGAGATCCTTCATCATCGTGTCCGCGGCCGCCGCTTCAGGAGTTCCTGCGTGATCGGACACCAGCTTCTGCAGCGTCAGGCGCGCGTCGATTCTATCGTTCAGCTTCACGAACGCCTGCGCTTCACGCAACAGCGCGGCGCTCGCGTATTTGCCCTTGGGAAAACGCATCACGAGATCGTTGAACTGCAGAATCGCCTGGTCGTAGGAGCCGGTTTCGAACAGCGCGTTGGCGGAGAAGTACTCGGCCGGCTCGCTCAGCGGCGATTTCGGGTACGTATGCTGCAGCTTGGTGAAGCGATTGACCGCGAGCGGATACTTCGCGGCTTTCATCGCGTCGAGGCCTTCCTGGTAGATCTTGATGCCGGGATCGGTCGAAGTCTGAGCGGCCGCGATCTCCTGATCGAGCTCGGCCGGCCAGGTTGGCGGGATCTCAGCGGGCGTTGCCGGCGGCGCTGGGCCACCGGGCGGCGCCTCTGCCGGTGGAGGTACACCACCGACGCTGTCCGGCGGTGCGCCCGGCGGCGGCGCGGGAGGAGGCATCGCGCCCGGCGCTGCTGCCATGCCCGCCTGCAGCGCCTTCACTTCCGCCTCGAGACTCGCGACGCGATCGTTCATCCCCGACGCGTTGGCGCTCGCCTCGGGCGTCGCGCCGTGCTTGAGCTCATCGATCGCGTCGTTCTGCTGCGCAACCTGCGCCTTCAACGAGTCTATTTGCTGCCGATCGCTCGCGATCATTCCGCGCAGCGTGAACTCGTTTTGATTGAGCTGCTGCAAGTCGCCCTGATCGGCGCATCCTGCCAGCGAGAAGGCCGCCGCCAGCACAGCGATCGCACCGATCATCCAGTTCGTTTTTCGCACGCGTCTAATCCTTGTTGTCGCTCACTGCAAAATGATCGCGCCGGTTCTGTGCCCAGCAGCTTTCGTCGTGATCCTGGCACAGCGGCAGCTCTTTGCCGTAGCTGATGGTCGAAATTCTGCTGCCACTGACGCCGAGGGTCACCAGGTAATCCTTCGCCGACTGGGCGCGCTTGGCGCCGAGCGCAATATTGTATTCCTCAGAGCCACGCTCGTCGCAATGACCCTCGACCTGCACCTTGGTCTGCGGATATTTCTGCAACCACTCCGCGTTGGACTTCAGCACCGAGCCGTCCTGGTCCTGGATGGTGTAGTCGTTGTAGCCGAAATGAATATCGCTCAGCGGACCCTGCGCGCCGAAGTTTCCGTTCCTCCAATTTTCGAGCGAGTTGCTGCTAGTCCCGTTGGTAGTACCTTCGCCGAGCGGAGTTCCACCCTGACCGTTATCGCCGCCGATCGGGGCCGGCTTCTTCGACGAGCATCCCGCGATCGCCAGCAGCAGCCCCACACTCACAATCGCCATCGCCCTGGCCAATGTCGAACGACTATTCACCCAACCACCCCGACCACGCTGGACAGGAATCATTACCTTCACCCTCCGTCAAAGCGGAAATAATCTTCCGGTTGCTTACCATCATTATATAGATTTGCGAGTTGTGTCCGCGCGTCGAGCTGAACGCGAGGTAACGGCCGTCCGGCGACCAACTGGGATACTCGTTGGAGCCGTTGCCATCCGTGAGTTGCACCGGATCGCCGCCGCCGACCGGAATCATCCAGAGATCGAAGCGGCCGTTGACGCGGCTCTGGTATGCGAGCTTGTCGCCCTTGGGCGAGAAGGCCGGCGTGGTGTTGTAGTCGCCGCTGAAGGTTATCCGTTTCGGCGCACCGCCCGCGAGACTCTCTATGTATATCTGCGGCGTGCCCGATCGGTCCGAGGTGAACGCCAGCGATCCGCCGTCGGGTGAAATCGCGGGACTCACGTTGATACCCGAGGTGTCGGTGAGTTGGCGAATCTCGGCGCCGTCGCGCGTCAGCAGGTACAGATTGGTGATGCCGTCGCGCTCGATCGACGCGACAATCTGCTCGCCGTCGGGCGAGAGCGTGCCGCCGATCACCAGCCCGTGCGGGCTGTCGATCCTGGTTTCGCGCCGCTGGCTCAGGTCGGCGAGGTAAAGCGCAGGCTGCATGCTCTTGTACGAGAGGTACAGCACGTAGCGCGTGCTGTGATCGAAACTCGGAAACAGGTTGATAGTGGGATTGTCGGTCAGCTTGTAGAGGTCCTGCCCGTCAATCGTCTGCGTGTAAATTTCCTTGAAGCGGCCGCCGCGGGTCGACACGAAGGCGAGCTTGGAATCGAACGGCCCTTTCTCGCCGGTGGACGCTTCGAGGACGGCGTCGGCAAATCGGCGCGCCATCCGTGGCACGTCGCTCGCGTCGCCGGTGTAACTCTTGCCCATCATGCGCCGCTGCTGCGCGACGTCGTAAAGATAGGCCGTCAACTTTACTCCGGAGCCGGTTGCCTCGACCGATCCTTTCATCACGAAGTCGGCGTTGATCGAGCGCCAGTCAGCAAAGTTGAACTGCCCCAGCTCGAAGCCCGAGGTCTGCGGATCTTCGATATAGGCGTGCGGATCGATAATTCTGAAATATCCCGACAGCTCGAGGTCATGCCTGAGCGTGCCGACGAAGGCGCTGCCAATCTGATGGTTATCGTCGCCGCCGAGATTCTTCAGCCCCGACACCGCAATGGTCGAGAGCTGGCTCCCCGGCCCCTCGATCCTCATCGTGATCGGCCCGCCCTGCGCGGCGGCGCGGCCCGGCGCCAGTGCAAAAACGATCGCGCAGAGGAGCGCGCAAGCGTGAACTATGCGCTTCATACTTTGCCGGCCGAACCCAGGTTCAAGAAATAGACAGTAGAAAAACTCATCCGCACCTCATCCTCAGGACTTGAGTTCGCCGAGCTGAAAGACCGCCTTGATACCGCCGGAAAACTGGTCACGAAACTTTTCCGGTGGCGCTGGAAATGGCGCCGCACGCCGAATCGCGCGAATCACCGAGTCGTCGAACGCGTCGTCATTCGAGCTCGTGCCGATCTTCACCGCCGTCAGCGTGCCGTCAGGGCCGATCGCAAAATCCACCGTCGCCGTCAGATCATTCGAGCCGCCGGTAAACGTCCACGCCTTCTTAATCTGATCCTGCACAGTCTTATAGTACAGGAGAAACTCGGGGTCCTGTAGAATGCCGGCGCTGCCCGTGCCGGGGCCAACACCATAGCCGCTGCCTTCGCTCGGCTTGCTCGCGTTAACCGGCCCCCCGCCGGCCGGACCCTTGGGTGCGGTCTCGGACGTGTCGGGTTCGTCGTCGCCTTCATCGTCAGGCGGTTGATTCTTCGCCAGCTCCTCGACGTGCTCGGCGAGCAACTGGCGCTTGAGCTTGGCGAGCTGCTGCGCGACGCTCGGCGTCGACGCGAACTTCGCTATTGTCGATCCAGCCCTGGGCGATTTGCGCGAAGCCTTGTCGGGCGTGGGTTTCGGCGTCGGATGTTTCTTCGGACGCGGAGTCGGCGCGGGCGTCGGGGCGACAGTGGGCTCGACGGTTGGTTCCTCGGTCGCCTCGATATTCGGTTCGAGCGCCGGCGACTCGGCCGTTGGTTCGGGCGACGGCTCAGGCGTCGGCTCGAGTGTAGGCTCGGGCGTGGGAGTCGGCGTCGGCACGTCGGCCGTTTTGGCATTGATCTTCAGCGCGTTCTTGTCGGTGTCATTGAGCGCTATCTCGTTCTTCGAAGGCTCAGTCTTGAGCTTTGATTCTTCAGACTTCGACGCCGCCGTCGACTCTTCATCATGATGCCGGTTGATCCGCGGCAGGTGGGTGCCGAGGTCGCCGGCTGGAATGTTGTCCACGATTTTTACCGTGTAAGCGGGAGGCGCGGCCTCCGGGGCTTGCAAAAATCGCGGCGCGATGAAGAACACGAGGACAAAAATCGCCGCATGACCGAGCGCGGAGACAAAAATCGCCGCGAAGTATCCGAGTCGCGACGGCTGCTCGTCGCCATTATGGTCGGGCGATGCCACAAGTGGCGCTCACTTCGCGCCGTTGCCGCCGGAGTCGGTCGGCATCTCCGTCACCATCCCGACGTTTTCGATTCCCGCCGCCTTGATCGCCGCCATCGTGCGGATCACCTCGCCGTACGGCACCTGGTCGTCGGCGCGGATAAAAACCTCGCGGTCAGGACGCTCATTCCCAATCGCCTTGAGCTTGTCGGTCAAATCGTCGGCCGAGAGCTTCGCGTCGTTGAGGTAGATCTGCTTGTCGCGCGTGATCGATACGACGAACTGCTCTTCCTTGCCCGGCAGCGCCTCGGCCTTGACCGCCGGCAGCGTGACCTCGACGCCCTGCTGGATAATCGGCGCCGTCACCATGAAGATGACCAGCAGAACGAGCATCACGTCCACCAGCGGCGTGACGTTGATCTGCGAGACCATCTGCCCGCGCCCGGTTCCTGAGTCCATTGCCATCGGGATATGCCGCCCTTTACGAAAGGAAATGACGTTCGGCGATGTTCAAAAATTCGGAAGTGAAGTTATCCATCTCGGTCGCGAGCACGCGGACGCGCGCGATAAAAAAGTTGTAGAACATCTGCGCCGGGATAGCGGCGACCAGTCCCACCGCGGTCGTGATCAGCGCTTCGGCGATGCCCGGCGCGACCGCCTGGATACTCGACGTATGCGACGCCGACAGCCCGAGGAACGCGGTCATTATTCCCCACACCGTGCCGAACAGGCCGATGAACGGGCACGACGATCCGGTGGTCGCGAGAAACGTGATGCCGGATTCGAGCTTGGTCAGTTCGACGTTTTCCTGGCGCTTCATCGCGCGCATCACGTTCGCGATTCCGCCGAGGTCGGTCGAGAAGCCGCTATCGGAGCCGACCGCCTGGCGCTTGGCGCGCGTGAGCTGCAGCAGCTCCTGGTAGCCGGCGCGGAAAACCTGCGCGACCGGACTGCGCTTGAGGCCGACGCTGGCAGTGTGAATCGCGGCGAGATTTTTGGATTCCCAGAAGATCGCGATGAACTTCTCGGACTCGCGCCGCGCGCGCGAGATTTGGATCAACTTGTATAGGATGATTCCCCAGCTGCCGACCGAAAACGCGACCAGCAGCCACAATACCGCGGCGACGACCGGGCCAGTGCCCAGCACCAGTTCCACCACCCCCGACCCGCCAACACCGCTCACCTGATGGAGCATAAAACCGCCATGAAGCCCAAGAATCGCTTCATTATAAGGGTATCAGCCGAGCCAAAACCAGCAGGACATGTTCCAGGGCTGAGAGTTTGGAGACCGTGGTGATTCCGAATCCTAACCTCCCCTTGTCCGAGGGGAGGTCGGCGCCTACCGCAGGTGGCGACGGGAGAGGTGGGAAGCGCGCCGACGCAGCTGCGCGCGGTTCTTCTTGTACCAATTCGGAGAGTGGTGCTGGTGCCGGCGCCGGCCTCGGTGCCGGGAATAGTGGTTAGACGAGCCGGCGTCGATGCGTCGTCGGGCGTTGCACCTCTCCCGGCGACACCGCTTTTCAAGCGGCTTACGCCGACCTCTCCTCAGACAAGGAGAGGTTAGGAGCCGGCCTCCTCACTTAATTGATTTACCCTTCCCCCTCCTCTCCATTCGTGCGCGGCCGCGGCATAGAATCTGTACATAGCACCCGGACTTATCTAAGGTTCGGGTCGTTACTGTTTTCAGTGAAATCGCAGCGGGAGGAATCGAGCGGTGGCGATAAAAGTCGGGATTAACGGATTCGGCCGGATAGGCAGGATGTTCCTGCGCGCAGCGCTGACCAAGAAGGACCTTGAGATCGTTGCCGTCAACGACATTACCGACGCGCCTACGCTCGCGCATCTGCTGAAATACGATTCCATCCACGGCACGCTGCCGCATGAAATCAAAGTGGACGGCGGTAGTATCTTTCTCGACGGCAAGCCGCTGCAGGTGCTCGCCGAGCGTGACCCTTCGAAGCTGCCATGGAACAAGCTGGGCGTGCAGGTGGTCATCGAATCGACGGGACTGTTCACCGCGCGCGAGAAAGCCGCTTTGCATCTGGCGGCCGGCGCGAAAAAAGTCGTCATCAGCGCTCCTGCCGACGGTGCCGACGTCACGCTCGTGCTCGGCGTCAACCATCATACGTACGATCCAAAAAAGCACGAAGTGATCTCCAACGCGTCATGCACGACGAATTGTCTTGCGCCGGTGGCCAAGGTGCTGAACGACAGCTTCGGCATCGTGCACGGCCTGATGACCACGGTTCATAGCTACACCTCCGATCAGAGCCTGCAGGATAGTCCGCACAAGGATCTGCGGCGTGCGCGCGCGGCCGCGCTCTCGATGATTCCGACCTCGACCGGCGCGGCGAAAGCTATTGGCCTGGTGCTGCCCGCGCTCAACGGCAAGCTCGACGGAATTGCGATTCGGGTGCCGACACAGAACGTGTCGCTGGTGGATCTGACCGTCGATGTCGAGAAAGATACCGACGTTAAATCCGTTAACGCCGCGATGAAGGCGGCGGCCGAAGGCCCGCTCAAGGGGATTCTCGCTTACACCGAGGCGCCGCTGGTCTCGGTCGATCTCAACGGCGATCCGCATTCGTCGATTTTCGACGCGCCGCTGACCAAGGTCATCGGCAAGCGGATGGTCAAGATATTTTCCTGGTACGACAA
>JBEKLS010000183.1:0-13284 GCA_050010075.1 Binatus sp. (SeqCode)
CGTCGCCGGAATCTCGACGGTCAAATCGTTCGCGCGCGAGGCCGACGAGGCGCGCCGCTTCCATCAGCGCACCACTGAGATGTACGACCTGACGATCGAGAGCGTGAAGCTTTCGTCAACCCATCAGATGTTCACCGAGTTCATCTCGCGCGGCGCGCCGCTAATCGTCGTCTGGGCGGGCGCGCTGATGATCATGCACGGCAAAATGACAATCGGAACCGTGGTCGCGTTCTTCGGCCTGCTCCCCGCGCTCTACTTGCCGCTGCAACGCTTTTCCGAGTTGTCCGTGATTGTCGCGACCGCTCTGGCGGCGATCGAGCGCATCTTCGCGTTCTTCGACGAGACGCCCGAGGTGCACGACCGGCCCGGCGCACTGGCGCTGAAAGTGAAAAACGGCCTGGTCGAAATCGAGCACCTGCGCTTCGGCTACAAGCCGCTCGACGGCGGCTCGCTTCGCATCACGCTCGACGACGTCAACCTCGCCGTGCCGGCCGGGACGACCGTGGCGCTGGTCGGCAGGTCGGGCGCCGGCAAGACCACGCTCGCGAGCCTCATCCCGCGCTTCTACGAGCTGGCAGGTGGCAGAATCCTGATCGACGGCACCGACGTCTCGACGGTGACGCTGAAGTCGCTTCGCGATTCGATCGGAATCGTGCCCCAGGACGCGATTCTGTTCAGCGCGTCGATTCGCGAGAACGTGCAGTACGGCCGCCCCGGCGCGCCCGACGTGAACGTATGGCGCGCGCTCGAGCAGGCCAACATCCGCGACTTCGTCGAGTCGCTGCCCGACAAGCTCGATACGATGATAGGCGAGGGCGGGGTGCGCCCTTCGACCGGACAGCGGCAGCGCCTCGCGCTCGCCCGCGTGTTCCTCAAGAATCCGCCAATTTTGATTCTCGACGAAGCGACCTCGGGACTCGATTCCGAGGTCGAGAACCTGATTCACGACGCGGTGCGCCGGCTGATGAAGGGGCGGACGTCGTTCCTGATTGCGCATCGGCTCGCGAGCGCCGTGGACGCGGACGTGATCGTCGTGCTCGATCGCGGAAAAATAGTCGAGGTCGGGTCGCACGCCGATCTGGTGAAGCGCGCCGGCGTCTATGCGCAACTCTTCAACGAGCAGACCCGCAAATTGCGGCTTGCGCCCGATCATATTGTGCGCGCACCGGGTTCGCTGAGTCCCGCTCCGGCCGGTGACGATCGCACCGACTAGCGTGGCGTCCCGTAAATGACTTAATTAACGGCTGGAGTAACTATCCGGATTTTTGCAATCGGGGCCGTCCGAAAGGCGCGCCAGTTTAACTAAATTATTTGCGGGACACTACACCAGGAGAGACAGCCCGAGCCAAGGCGGAAGTCTGATTCCCCTTTCCGGACCGGCGGGGGCTAGGAGATAGGAAGAAGGCGAGCTTGGTTCTTGTTTGATCCCCCCTTTCCGGATCGGAAAGGGGGTTAGGGGGATAGGACGGAGGCGAGCTTCGAGGTTTTTTCTGGTTCCCCTTCCCCATTTTTCTATGGGGAAGGGGTCAGGGGTTAGGGTGGTTTTGTTTGCTGCCTTTCAATGCTAATCGCCACTGGATGACACTGTTGACTCGCAATTCGAGCGGCGCTGCGTCGGCCAGACCCTAACCCCTAGCCCCTTCCCAAAAAGAATGCGGAAGGGGAACAGAAACGCCGTGGCGTCCTGGGTCCTATCCCCCTGGCCCCCTTTCCACAACGGAAAGGGGGAACAGAGGAACAGAAACGTTATGGTGTCGTGCGGACTAAAGTCATTTGCGAGAGACTATACTGGCGCCGCCTAAAGTTTCGAAACCAGCAAGAGGAACGCGGCGAAGAAGAGGGCTCCGACGATCGCTATCTGGATGATTTTGGACGCCAGGCTCCGGGGCGGCGCCAGCGACCGATCGTTGGTCTGATAGGTGATCGTGACCGGGCCGCTATGCGTCCGATCTCCAGTGCCGAAAACGTGCGGCGCGTTGGTGATCGCCAGCACGTTGATCCGGCCGCTGGCGTCCGAGAGCCAATCTTCGTAAGCGTCGGCGGTGGCGAACTGTTTCTTGAAGACAGTCATTTCCCGGACCTCTGGCCAGATCGCTCGCCAGCAAACTGCGAGAGCAGGCGCTATCTCCATCAAACTCAATTGAAGCCATTTGTCAATTACGCGGGTCTTCGCACGCCTGGTTAATCCTGACGCTATTGCCGGGAATAGAAAACGTAAAACAGAAGCGACAGCGCGCACAGCATCCAGAGTCCCGCATGGACCTCGCGCGCGCGCCCGGCCGCGAGCTTGAACAGCGGATACAGAACGAGGCCGGCCGTGATGCCGACGCCGATGTTGTAAGTGAAGCTCATCAGCGCGATGACGGTGAAGGCGGGAATCACTTCGGTGTAATCGTTAAAGTCGATCTTGACGACCGACTCGATCATCATCGCGCCGACCAGGACCAGCGCGGGCGCATACGCAGTAGCCGGAATCGCGGCAACCAGCGGCTCGAAGAACAGCGACAGCGCGAACAGGATCGCGACGACCACGGCGGTCAAGCCCGTGCGCCCGCCGACATGGACGCCCGCCGCAGACTCGACGTACGCGCCGGAGGTGGTGGTGCCGGCCAGGCCCGCGAACATCGTCGCGATCGCGTCGGCCAGCATCGGGCGCTCGATCTGCGGCAGCGTGCCGTCGGCGTCGAGAAATCCTGCGCGCGCGGAGACGCCGATTAGCGATCCCATCGTATCGACCAGCGTCATCACGAAGATGGTCAGCATGACGGGGAAGAATTTGAAGCTCAACGCGGAGCGCAGGTCGAGCGCCAGCACGATAGGCGCGGGATTCGGCGGCATCGAAATCCATGCCGTCGGTGGTTTCGCGACGCCGGTGACGAACGCGATTGCGGCGGAGATCAGAATCCCCAGCAGGATTGCGCCAGGCACGCGGCGGATCAGCAGAATCGCTATCAGGATGAAGCTGAGAATCGCGACCTCGACCGAGGGATTCGCGAAATCGCCCAGCCGTACCGGCGCGCCGGGGATGCCGATCGCGACGATGCCGCATTCGTTGAGCCCGATGAAGCTGAGGAATAATCCGATGCCGACGCCGAAGCTGTAGGAGAGGCCGGACGGCAGGGCGTCGGTAAGCCAGCCGCGCACGCGCACGACGGTCAACAGCGCGAACGCCGTACCGGCGATGAACACGGCAGCCAGCGCGGTCTGCCAACTGTAGCCGAGAACTTTTACGACGGTGAAGGCGATGAATGCGTTCTCGCCCATGTACGGCGCGATCGCGAACGGTCGATTGGCGTATAGACCCATCACCAGCGTGCCGACCACCGCGGTCATCACGGTCGCGACCATCGAAGGTCCTTCAGGGATGCCGGCGGCTTTCAGAATCGCGGGGTTGACCGCGATTATGTACGACATCGTGACGAAGGTGGTGATTCCCGCGACCACCTCGCGGCGAAACGTGGTGCCGGCGGCCTCGAGTCCGAAGTAATTGGCTATCCGCGATTGCAAGGAAGGCGTCCCGCGCCGATGCGCGACGCCTGAATTACCACGTCGCGGGGAGCACATGCCACAAGTATGCGCGCCAACGCGGTTTGCTATATAAAAGGCGAGTCCCGGACATTCGATTCGTCAAAGAGCGAGCAAATGAAAGAAGAAGAACTCGAGAAGATTTCGCCAGCCGCAGAACCACTTGCGAACGGACAAGCGGTCGCGAAGCCATCGGCGGCTCAGAAGTCAGTGGCGGCGCCGAAGACGGTGACGGCCTCGAAGCCACCAGCATCCGCGAAGTCTCCGGCGCCCGCGAGGCCACCGAAGGCCGCCAAGCCAACGACGACTGCGAAGCCGACTCCCGCAAAGCCACTGGCGGCCGCGAAGCCGGCGCCTCTCCCTACGCAGGCGGCGCCAAAATCGATCACTACGCTCGCGGTGGATGTTGGCGGCACCGGAATCAAGGCGGCGGCACTCGACGAGAAAGGCGAAATGATTGGCGAGCGCCAGAAGATCAAGACGCCGCATAACGCGACGCCGAAGAAGGTGCTGGCAATCATCGCGGAGCTCGCAAAGATGGCGGGTGAATTCGATCGCGCATCGGTGGGATTCCCGGGCGTCATCAAAACTGGCGTCGTTTATACGGCGCCCAACCTCGGCAAGGGATGGGAAAATTTCCCGCTCGAGGCGGCGTTAAAGAAGAAGCTCGGCCGGCCCGTGCGACTCGCCAACGACGCCGACGTGCAGGGCTTCGGATGCGTCACAGGCAAAGGCGACGAACTGGTCATCACGCTCGGCACCGGATTCGGATCGGTGCTGTTCGTCGACGGGCATCGGATTCATCTCGAGCTCGGGCATCATCCATTTCACAACGGCAAGACCTACGAAGACGAGCTCGGCAACCGGGCATTCCTCAAGCGGGGCAAGAAGAAGTGGAACAAGCACCTGCGCGAAGCGATTGACGAGCTGGCGAAGACCTTCAACTACGACCGGCTGTATATAGGCGGCGGCAACGCGGCAACGATCGACTTCAAGCTGCCGCCGAACGTCAAGACAGTGAGCAACACGGACGGCCTCCTCGGCGGCATCAAGCTCGCGATAAAGGCGCGGGAGTTGCGATGAAAGTCCTGCTGGCTGGAGCGACTGGCGCGATCGGCTTGCCGCTGATTCGTCGTCTAAAGGATGCCGGTCATTTGGTGTTTGGACTTGCGCGTTCGCCGGAGTCGGCGCGGGGGCTGGTTGAAACGGGAGCTGGTGCTGTCACTGCCGATGCGCTCGACACGGTCGCGGTCAGAGCAGCGATCGCGCGCATTCGGCCCTACGCCGTCATCAACGAGTTGACTGCGCTGCCCCGCCATAACACGGCGTCGGAAATGAAAGCGGCGGCCGCCCGCGACGCCAAAGTCCGCGTCGAAGGAAACGCCAACCTGCTGGCGGCGCTGAAGGATGCGGGCGTGCGCCGATACATTCTGCAGTCGGCAGGATTCTGGTACGCACCGGGCGCGGGCCTCGCCGATGAGTCCGAGTGGTTTACCATTGACGCGTCGCCGGGAGTGTCAGCTAGCGCTCGCACATACCTGGAACTGGAGTCGGTGGCGACGCGGACAGCGGCCGCGGAATGCGTCCTGCTACGCTACGGATTTTTCTATGGCCCCGGCACCTGGTACCGCGCCGACGGTGACATCGGTGACCAGGTCCGCCAACAGCAGCGCCCGATCATCGGTGCCGGTGAGGGTGTGTCGAGCTGGGTACATATAGATGATGCCGCGGCGGCAACGGTCGCCGCGCTAGACTGCGCACCGGGCGCCTACAATGTAGTGGACAGCGATCCCACTCCGCAGCACGTGTGGCTGCCCGCCTTTGCGCGCTCAGCCGCAGCGCCAGAACCGCCCCATGTCACGGAGCAAGAGGCTTTGGAAACGCTCGGCGCCGATGCCGTCTATTACGCCACGCGGCTGCGAGGAGCCTCGAATGCGAAGGCGATGCGCGAGCTTAAGTTTAGACCGCGCCCGCTCGAGTGGTTGCACCAGAGCTGAACAGTCGCGCCACCGGCGCGAATCCGATAAATCCATAATCTCAGGAGGGGTGGCCGAGTGGTTGAAGGCACCGGTCTTGAAAACCGGCAGGGATGAAAGTCCCTCGTGGGTTCGAATCCCACCCCCTCCGCCGTGTGCGAAGCAGGCCGGCTGTGCGCACAACTCACCTTTTTATCAGGATCTCTTGCCCGTTTTGATAGCCGAGAGCGGAGGTCAGTATCGAGCAGCCTATGAAACCGTTCGCCGGATCACGAATGTACGCCAGGTAATCGGCCGCTGATTCCTTCTCGCTATTGTCGCTAATGATGATACTGCCGCTCACCAGGCGTGGAGCGAGCAGTCTGCATATCGCAAGATAGTGTGATTTTGTTCCGTCGAGGAATAGCAAGTCCACGCGCGCCGGCAGGTTCGCCCGTAGGCTCTCCAGCGCATCGCCCGTCCGAATTTCGACCCACCCGTCCAAGCCGGCTGCCGCGAGATTTCGGCGAGCTTGGTCGGCCTTGTTCGGTTGAAATTCTGTCGTGATGATTTTGCCCGCGCCGTTATCCTGCAACGCCGCCGCCATGAATATTGTGGATATGCCAAATGACGTTCCGAACTCGACGATCGAGCGAGCATGCGATATCCGAGCGACGAGATACAAAAACGTGCCAAAATCCGGGAACACCGGCAGATACACTCCGCTCATCTTCTCGTAGAAACCCGGATCGCTGTCGTCCAGCCCTTGTTCTCCGGCCGCCTGCAGCGCGGGCAAGTCTGTCGTGATTGCGTCGTTGTACAGGCGCTCCAGTACTGCTTGAACTTTCGGTGCGAAATTGGGTCTCAATAACGGCGTGGACATCGGCATTTCTCCTCGGGGGCTTCAATGCTCGCGCCGAGGTAAAATATGAGCTATTTTTCAGTTTCACAACTCGCATTTGGTTGTACGAATTTTCGTGGAGCAGATGACGTGCTAACGCCTCGGAAACAGCCGATTCAGAAGCGTTCGATTGCCACGGTGGCCGCCATCCTTGAGGGCGCGGCTCAGGTTTTGGAGCGTGATGGAAGCGATGGCTTCACGACCAATGCCATAGCCGAGCGGGCTGGGGTCAGTATCGGCACGCTGTACCAGTACTATCCTGACAAGAATGCGATCGCGGCGGCGCTCAGCCGCGCCGTTAGAAGCGCTCTGGTAGAGCGCATCGCGAGCGCTGTGGAAGCGGCGCAAGGACTTTCATTAAGGGAAGGACTGCGTCTTCTTACCAATGCCGCCCTTCAAAGCGACGCAGCGCGCCCCCGTTTTGCACGGGCGCTCGATGCGCTTGAAGCTCACCTGGGACTGGACGAGGAGGAGGGCGCGGCCATCTATCGCGAACTGGCGGCTCAAGGTGCGCAATTTCTTAAGGCGAAGATCCCTGGATCCTCACTCGCCGAACTTTCCGCCGCGGCTTACGACATGCTCGCAGTCACGAACGCCCTTGCCGATGCGGCGCTGCGTCGAAACAATCGCATCGGAGATGATCTAGTTGAAAGAATTGTATCCCTTTCGCTGGAGGTTCTTCGCAGTCACCTACAGCTCTCGCCTCGCGGACCGATCACAGTTCTATAGCCGCATCAGGAAGCCGGGGGCACGATGACTCTCTCAACACGCTGGCGCTTCTGCTACTCGTCTCGTCTGTCGAACGATAGAGACACGTCATTCCCAGCCGCGCGATTGCGTGTATCTGCGCTTATTCCGGCGAGATGGTCAATGACCCCTTCTCGTTGTCACCGTCGGAGCACCCCGCAAAATGATACTTACCGGTAATGCTGCTGGAGGTCGCCGAAGTACTGGCGAAAATCCCGTGACAGCTTTTTTTCGTGCCGTCAGGATGAAATTTGAACTTGAGCGACTTGCTGGTTACTGTGCCGGTCAGTGTTCCGTCGTTGTAGACGCCGATATCCGGGAACGCGACTGAGAAGTTTCCTCCAACCTTGTCGTCCTTCTGCGTGAAATTAAACTCGAACGTGCCGTCCCCGCCCTTGTTATCCTGGACAGGCCCTGACCACGTACCCGCTACATCAAGCGGCGGTGCCTTATCCTTATCTGCGGTCGGCGATCGAGAAGGATCGGTACTAAAGAGGTCCTGCGCCTGCGCCGCCGAACCCGTCAGAGCAATGCTGGCCAGCATCGCAGCTCCCAGCAACCATCCGAACAATCCTTTACGTGAAATTTCATTCCGCATGGGCAATCATCCTCCCACGGTCCGAAATCGTAAGAATGTTTGTGGGACTATAAGTGCCCTGTCAGCGAACGGCAAGGTTCGGGTGACCCGCCCCGCCTTGTGCAAAAGCCCAGACTAATCCTTCGACCCTCGCTAAAACCCAGATGCCAACGTGCCGCTCATTGCACACCACAAAAAGGATAGATCCCCCAGGGAATCGGCGCCCCTAACGACAGCCTCCCTCCACGCGCCGTGTTGTAAGCTGCGAGTTAGCAGGTTCCTCGGGAAGGAGTCGAATAGTCGCCGCGAAGAGGCTGTTTAAAACGCTTGGCGAAAAATCGGCTCCGAGGCCTCGCTTCGCGCTTCGCGGACAGCCCTTCACGCCCTTTCTTACGTGCCCGTCGCGATCCCGCCAAAGGCGCTATTTTTTCTTGGAAGGCTTTCCGGTTCCCGACAATGCCACGCTTTGTGGCGAGCCAGTAGCGCCATAGGAGCGTTGCGTAGTACTTACTCGACCGCCAGAGATATGTATATGGACCTTGCTCGGCTTAGATCAGGTTGATCGTGACGTCGATATTGCCCCGCACCGCTTTGGAATAAGGACACGTCTGGTCGGCGCCGTCCACCAACGCTTGGGCGACTTCGCGATCCAAGCCAGGCAGGCTCACGTTCAGGCGACCTCGGATCAAGTAAGCGCCCGCATTTGTACCCAGGTCCACTTCGGCGTCAATCGACGGGTCAGCCGGGAGCTTCACCTTCATTCTAAGCGCCACGATCTTGATCGCACTCAGGAAGCAGGCCGACCAACCGGCAGCGAACAGCTGCTCGGGATTGGTGCCGGTGCCCGCGGTTCCCGGCGTCGAAAGCTTGACGTCCAGGTGGCCATCAGAGGTGCGTGAAGCGCCGCCGTCGCGGCCTCCAGTGGTATGAGCTTTGGCGGTGTACAACACTTTTTCGATTTGGCTCATGGTGATTCCTCTCTGAAATGAATTACGGTCCCAATCTCTAGATAAGCAAGAAAGTTGCCCATTCGTAAGACGAGATATGAATGCGCGCGGTCGTGTAACTTTGGCGGACTGGCCATAGTGGACCCGTGAAATTCCCGTTAATCTTTTTCGGATGCGCGCTTGTGGGTGCTTCTGATGTCATACTGCTGCGGGACCGATGATTGAATTTCCGCCTCGCGCCGGCTCCTCGGCTTCGCGCGAGGCCAGGACTGGGCGCGCATGAATTCCGTTTATAGTGCTGCTAATGCTTTTCTTCTCGTTTATGTCGGCTTGTTCCCGATCATCAACCCTATCGGCGGCGCGCCTATTTTCCTCGGCCTGACCCGACATTGCAGCGACCCGGAACGCAACGCACTTGCGCTTCGAGTGGCGACCAACAGCTTCTTCCTGCTGCTCGGTTCGCTGCTGGTAGGTTCATACGTGCTCGAGTTCTTCGGCATCACCTTGCCGATACTGCGGGTCGCCGGCGGACTCATCGTGGCTGCTACCGGTTGGAACCTGCTGCAGGCGGGCGACGGGGACGACGAGCGCAGCGCGCACAAGCCTGTCATACCGACCGACGCGTTTTATCCCCTCACGATGCCTATCACCGTCGGCCCCGGATCGATTGCAGTAGCCATCACGCTCGGTAGCCAGCGGCCGAACGGGAACTTGACCACGCCGGGAGGGGCCCTGACCCAGCTCGCAATACTCGGCGCCGCGGCCGTCGCCGGCGTAATCGCGACCGCCGTGACGATATATGTCTGCTACCGATTCGCCGAGGAACCTGTCGAAGCGCTCGGCGTGCAGGGCACCAACGTCCTGGTGCGGCTGTCGGCTTTCATCCTGTTCTGCATCGGCATCCAGATTGTCTGGGACGGCTATAGTGTGCTGGCCCATGTTGCGGGAGCGAGTTAGTCGGTAAGCTTGTCACGTTCTGATCGACGCGGCTCGTGCATCGCAGCAACCGTGCTCCGCATAAACTCTGGAGAAAATAGAATGTCCCTTCACAAAAAACATAACCCCGATCGGAAGATGCTGGACGTCATCCACGCTACTAACGATCCTTCGCTGTCGGTTCCAAAACATCAGATTCCACGCGAGGAGCGCTCGCCGCGAACCGCCTACGCGCTTATCCACGATGAGCTGCTGCTTGACGGCAATTCGCGACAAAACCTTGCGACCTTTTGCACCACGTGGATGGAACCCGAGGTGCAGGCGCTCATGGCCGAGTGCATCGACAAAAATATGTGCGACAAGGACGAGTATCCGCAGACTGCGGAGATCGAGTCCCGCTGCGTGCATATTCTCGCCGATCTTTGGAATTCGCCCGACGGCTTGAACACCATCGGCTGCTCGACTACCGGCTCCAGCGAAGCGGCGATGCTCGGCGGCCTGGCGGCGAAATGGCGCTGGCGGGCAAAGATGAAGGCCGAGGGCAAATCCACTGAGAAGCCGAACCTCGTTTGCGGTGCGGTGCAGGTCTGCTGGCATAAGTTCGGCCGCTACTTCGACGTCGAGGTGCGCGAGGTGCCGGTCGAAGGTGACAGGTTCCTGATGGGCCCCGAGCAGGTGCTGGCGCGATGCGACGAAAATACGATCATGGTCGTACCGACGCTTGGCGTGACGATGTGCTGTCAGTACGAGCCGATCCAGGAAATCGCGCACGCGCTGGACAAGCTCCAGAAGAACACCGGACTGGATATTCCGATGCACGTGGATGCGGCGAGCGGCGGTTTTCTTGCGCCGTTTTGCGAGCCCGACCTGGCGTGGGATTTTCGCCTGCCGCGAGTCAAGTCGATCAATACTTCGGGACATAAGTTTGGCCTGGCGCCGCTCGGTGTGGGCTGGATAGTGTGGCGCGACCACGCGGACCTGCCGGAAGATCTCATTTTCAGCGTCAACTACCTGGGGGGAGACATGCCGACCTTTGCGCTGAACTTTTCGCGGCCGGCCGGTCAAGTTGTTTGCCAGTATTACAATTTTCTGCGGCTGGGTTTCGAAGGTTATCGGAAAATCCAGAACTCCTGTTATCAGACCGCACAGCACCTCGCGGCCGAGATCGAGCGGATGGGGCCATTCCAGATGATCCATGACGGGCACGGCGGAATTCCCGCGGTCTGCTGGAAGCTCAAAGAGGGCGTCGACCACGGCTTCACGCTCTACGATCTTTCCGATCGGCTGCGGGCGCGAGGATGGCAGGTGCCGGCGTACTCGATGCCGCCAAATCGCGAGGATCTCGTGATCCAGCGGATCCTGGTTCGCCACGGAGTGAGCCGCGATTTGGGCGACCTTCTACTGGACGACCTTCGCCGTTCGATTGCGATGCTCGAAAAGCATCCGGTCTCGCGGCCGCTCACCGAAAACGAGGCGGGCGGGTACAATCACAACTGAAGTTGGCGTCGCGGCGGATTAACGGCGAGCCGATCGCGAGCGCTTTCGCGCCGGCGCAGTCTTGCCGCGACGGGCCACCAGGTTCATCGCCTCGATCAAGGCTGCGAATGCCATCGCCGAGTAGATGTACCCTTTGGGGATGTGAAAGCCGCTGCCCTCGGCCAGCAGGTTCATCCCGATCAGGAGCAGGAATCCCAGCGCCAGCATCTTGATCGACGGATGCCGATTGATGAACTCGGCAATCGTCGCCGCCACCATCAGCATGGTTGCGATCGCGACCATCACTGCCACCACCATCACCCAGATTTCATCCACCGTGCCGACCGCGGTGATTACGCTGTCGATTGAGAACACCAGGTCGAGCACGACGATTTGAATGATCACGCGGCGCAGCGTCGGTCGCGCGCCGGACTGCTCGGCGTCGTCGTCATGCGCACCTTCGAGTTGTTCGCTGATTCCATGCGCGGCCTTGTAGAGCAGAAAGAGTCCGCCGCCGATGAGAATCACGTCGCGCCACGAGACGCCGTGATCGCCGACGAAAAAAACCGGCTGCGTCAAATCCATCATCCAGCCGATGGTCGCGAGCAGCGCCATCCGCGCGACCAGCGCCAGCGACAGGCCGACGCGGCGCGCCTGCACCCGCTGCCGCGCGGGCAGACGGTCGGCAAGAATCGCGATGAAAACGAGGTTGTCGATGCCGAGGACAATCTCGAGCACGATGAGCAATAGCAGGCTGCCCAGGACCTCGGTCTCGATCATCACGCGCTATCCTGACACGCTATCTTTGCTCGCGACAATTGCGCCGCGATTAGACACGATGCCAGATTCACTCGGAACTCCGCCGGCAAGATCCACAGCGCCATCGATTGATTCGCGCACGGTGCTGGTGCTGCTGGTCTTACTGAGCTTCATCGCCGGATGCACCGACGTCATCAGCTTTCTCGGGCTCGACGGGCTTTTCACCGCACACATAACCGGCAACCTCGTGATTCTGGCCGCGCACGTCGTCGTCCACGACCCGGCGACGATCGCGCCGATGCTGTCGGTTCCGGTTTTCATCGTGGTGATCATCGTGACGAGGGTTTTGGCGGGCCGCCTGGAGTCGATAGGCGTCGCCACACTTCGTCCGCTGCTGCTCCTTCAGTTCATCCTGATTGCCGGCTTTCTCATCCTCTGCATCGCGGCCGGTCCGCGTATCGACCCGACCGGGACCAACGCGATCATCGCGGGCATGCTCGGCGTCGCGGCGATGGCGGTGCAAAACGCGCTCGTGCAATTCTCGCTCAAAGGAGCACCCTCCACCGCCGCGATGACGAGCAATGTCACGCGCTTCGCAATGGATGTCGGCGAGTTGTGGAGCGGCGACAATCCGGCCGCGGTCGCCGAAGCGCGTCAGAATGTTTTCCGCATACTGCCGGTAATCATCGGTTTCGCAGCCGGCTGCGCAATCGGCGCATTCGCCGAGGCCAGCTTCGGCATGAGATCGCTCGCGCTGTCCGCCGGCCTCGCGCTATGCGCATACGCGCTGGCATTTGCAGCTCACGATCAGCGATAGAAGGCTCCTCCGGCCGCATCCGTCCTTACGTCACGTAGCGCTCTTATGATTTGATCCTGCGCGGGCAACCTCTGTTTTCATCGCCGCGAGGTGACACATGGCAAACACGCTCGATGATCGGATGCTGGGACTGGTCGATGCGTACTGGCGCGCGTCGAACTATTTGACGGTCGGTCAGATCTATTCATTTACGTCCACCTGAACCGGCTGATTTGCGAGCGCGACGCCGACGTCATCTATATCTCGGGCCCTGGCCACGGCGGCCCGTCGCTCACTTCACATACCTGGCTCGAAGGCTCGTACACGGAGGTCAATCCGAAAGTCACGCAGGACATTCGCGGAATGCGCCGGCTGTTCATGCAATTTTCTTCGCCCGGCGGAGTGCCGAGTCACGCGGGTCCTCATGTTCCGGGATCGATTCACGAAGGCGGCGAGCTCGGTTACTCGTTGGTGCACGCGTTCGGCGCGGCGTTTGACAATCCGAAGCTGCTGGTCGCGTGCGTGATTGGTGATGGTGAGGCAGAGACCGCGCCGCTCGAAGGCGGATGGAAGGGGATCAAGTTTCTCAATCCGGTGCGCGACGGCGCCGTGCTGCCGATTCTGCATCTCAACGGCTACAAGATTGCAGGGCCGACGGTGCTTGC
>JBEKLS010000184.1:0-8358 GCA_050010075.1 Binatus sp. (SeqCode)
TCGGTGCGTGCCGACGCGGCGAGAATGCGCATCGCTTCGCCTGAGAAATCCACCGCGACCACCGCCATGCCTGCGCGGGCGAGCGGCAGTGCGTTGCGTCCGCGTCCCGCGGCGACGTCGAGCGCGACGCCGCGCGGTATTCGCGCGAGCATCGCAGCCAGGAACGGTTCGGCCTCGCCGGCCGGCTCGCCGCGATGGCGATCGTCCCACTCGGCGCGATGCGGCTCGCTCATAGCGCGCGCGAGAGCGTGAATACGTCCACGCAGGCCGCGCCGGCGGCGAGCAGCACGCGCGCGCATTCGTCAACCGTGGCGCCGGTGGTCATTACGTCGTCGACGATCAGCACGCGCCGATTGCGGACGCGGTCGGGATTCGTGACAGTGAACGCGCGTCGCACGTTCCTGATGCGTTCGCCGTGATGTTGCGACGTTTGCGGCGGAGTGAAGCGCTTGCGCGACATGGCGCTGGTATCGAGCGGCAGATCGAGCCGCCGCGCGACTTCTGCGGCGAGCAAGGCGGCCTGGTTGAAGCCGCGCCACCACAAACGCCGCCA
The DNA here is from genome assembly GCA_050010075.1 of Binatus sp. (SeqCode). Lineage (GTDB taxonomy): Bacteria > Desulfobacterota > Binatia > Binatales > Binataceae > Binatus. Next base: position 554 of record JBEKLS010000184.1, read on the forward strand.
ATGCAGCGGCACCGGCATGACGACGTCGTAGTCGGCGGCCGACACCGGCAACTCGTCGCCGATGTATTCGACCAGCGCGCGCCCGACCGACTGATCGAGGCCGTACTTGTGACGGCGAATCAGCGCGGGCAGGCTGCCGGGCTCGTCCTCGGCTGTAGTTCGATAGCGTGCGATAGAACGCGCGATTCGGTAGCGTGGCGGATGCGCGAGGCAGCGGGCGCATTGCGACGCGTCGCTGGCGGCAGACTCGAGCGCACCGCCGCAAACTTCGCAGCGCGGCTCCGGCATTCGCTCGACCAGCTCGACGCATCGGGCACAAACGCGCCGCCCGGCTCCGAGCGCGGTTCCGCAGGCGGTGCATCGCGGCGGGTAGAGAAAGTCGAGAACCTGGGCGAGCGCGGGCATATATGATTGATCCGTCCGTCCGCGCCCAAACTCAAGAGGGTTGTGGTATAGAAAACTCATGAGCGGACCGCTTGACGGAATTCGAATTGTCGACTGGACCATCTGGCAACAGGGGCCGGTCGCCACGCAGATGCTCGCCGACCTGGGCGCCGAGGTAATCAAGATCGAGGAGCGCGAGCGCGGCGACCCCGGCCGCGGCATCGCGGCGATCGCGGGCAGCGGGACCGGCGCGGGCGGGCGCAACTATTATTTCGAGGCCAACAACAAGCACAAGAAAAGTATCGCGCTGAATCTGAAGCAGCCCGAGGCGCGCGAGATCGTGCATCGGCTGGCGGCGCGCAGCGACGTCTTCGTGCAGAATTTCCGCAAGGGCGTCGCCGGCCGGCTCGGGCTCGGCTATGCGGACCTTGCCGCGCACAACCCGCGGCTCATCTATGCGAGCGCGTCGGGCTACGGCCCCGAGGGTCCTGACAGCGGCGAACCGTCGTTCGATTATCTCGGACAGGCGCGGTCGGGAATCATGAACGCGGTCGGCACCGGCAGCACGGCGCCGACCTACGTTTACGGCGGCATCGCGGATCAGATGGGCGCGATCATGCTGGCCTACGGCGTGCTGGCGGCGCTGTTTTCGCGGGAGCGAACGGGATACGGGCAGGAAGTGGACGCGTCGCATCTCGGATCGATGATGGCGCTGCAGGGGCTGAATGTCGTCGCACGCACGATCATGGGCAAGGAATTTCCGCGCAACACGCGCGCCAACGCCTACAATCCGCTGTGGAATCATTATCGATGCGCCGACGACAAGTGGATCTCGCTGGCGATGCTGCAGCCTGATCGATACTGGAAGGATTTCTGCGCCGTAGTCGGCAAGCCGGAGCTGATCGACGATCCACGCTGCGCCGACGCCAAGTCACGCGGCAAGAACGCGCCTGAGATTGTCGCGATTTTCGACGAGGTCTTCGCGGCCCGCCCGCGCCACGAGTGGATGCGAGTCCTCAAGAGCCGCGGCGACTTCATCTATACGGTTGTGAACTCGGTCTCCGACCTGCCCGACGATCCGCAGGTCCGCGCCAACGGTTATCTCGTCGACTACGATCATCCCGAGCTTGGCAACCTGACGCTGCTCGGTATGCCGGTAAAGTTGAGCGTGACGCCGGGCGACGCGCGCGGCCATGCGCCGGAGCTCGGCGAACATACCGAGCTGTTGCTCACCGAGATGCTCGGTTATTCGTGGGACGATGTCGCGCGTCTGCGCGAGGCCAACGTGATCTAAGCGCCGCGCCCTAAGGCGCGGCATGGGGAGTAGATACGATGGGGATTACAGGGACACTCGAGGATCGCGAGGAGGTTCGCGTACTGCATGCGCGCTACTGCCTGACGATCGACACCGGGCGCTACGACGAATGGATCGATTGCTTCTCCGACGACGGCGTGTTCGAGAGCCCGCGCTTCGGCAAGTTCAGCGGACGCGACGGCCTCAAGCGATTCTGCGCCGTGTACAAGGAATCGCTCGGCGGCGCGCAGGTGCTGCATGTCGTCGCCAACCCTGCGTTCGATCTCGACGGCGACACCGGCACCGGCACTTCCTACCTGCTCTACTTCCACTGCAAGGTCGGCAAGGTGCAGCAATCGACGGTCGGCTACTACACCGACAAGTTGCGCAAGACGCCGGCCGGGTGGCGCTTTACCAGCCGCCAGGTGACGATCCTCGGGCACTATTGAACTCGTGAAGTGGACCCGAATTTCGGCTTGATAGGATTTCTCTGGAGAAGACTCACGGCTTTTCCAGATCTCGTCAATCGCAGGTTGAGGATCAACCATGGAGCAATCGTCAGGTGAACTGATCGAGCGGCTTTCACGCCTGGAATCGCAGCAGGCCAAACTCCAGCGCAGCAACAAGCATCTGCGCCTGACGACTGGCGCGCTGATACTGATCTGCGGCGCGCTGTTCACGATGGCACAGAACAGCTCCGCCGTGCCTGAGTCGCTGGACGCGCAACAATTCCTCTTGCGCGACAGCACCGGTAAGGTGCGTGGCGCGATGGGTGTGACCTCCGACGGCGCAGTCGGGCTCAATTTCTCCGACCCCAGCGGCCGCACCCGTTTGACTGTTGATCTCGCTGCGAACGGCACTCCAGGCGTGGACCTCTACGACCAGGACGGCAAGGTCCGCGCGACCATGGCGCTGGGGGATGATGGTTTACCCGGAATCGGTCTCTACGGCCCCAATGGCCATCTGCGAACCAGCCTGGATGTACCAGCGGCCAAAACACCCGGTCTGGCGTTTTACAGGGACGACGGCAGACCGGCGTGGGGAGTGCCCTGACATGCGCTCAATGGAAAGATATTTCAGCCCGGGTCGTGTGATCGCAGCGGTCCTTGTGCTTGCCGTGATCGCATGCGGTGCGAGCGGCTGTTATGAAGGCTATGGCTACGGCGGGGGATACCCTGAGTATGGCTATGCGCCTTACTCCTACGGTTTAGGCGGGGGTTGGGGAAATGGTTGGGGCTATAACCCCGGCTTCGACGTACATCATTCCTGGGAAGATCACTACGGCGGCAGTGGCCATCATACGGAGTTCTATCACGCTGGTGGCGGCGTCAGCGGCGGAGGACATGGGAGCGAGGGCGGCGGCGGGTTTCACGGCGGCGGTGGTGGCGGAGGCGGTGGTCATGGCGGAGGCGGCGGCCATCGCTGAGATTTGCTGATACTTTTCTAAAAAAGTGCGGCGCCGGATCGCGATACGATCCGGCGCCGCTTTACCTCTCGCCTGCTTGCCGCGTCAGAAGGCCGCGTACCACGGCACTTCGTGCGGATTCTGCACTTCCCAATTGATATTGAATGCCTGCAGCAGCGTGCCGTCGGAGTGGGCGAGCGCGAGCTTGGCATTCTCGAGGTCGACTTCCGCCTGCACCTGGTTGCCCTCGGCGCTCACTTCTTCTTCCTGGAATTGCAACAGGTCATGCGTCGTCGCCAGACCGACGCGGAATCTGATCTGCTCATCGTGGAGCGACTGGCGAGCGTAGTAGGTGGCCGACGCGGTCGCGGCCGCGCGCTTGTAGTCGGCATACAGATTCGCCAGCGAGCTTTGAACGTCGATTACCGCCTGCGACAGCGCCGCCCGATAGAGCACGCGCTGCTGCTCGTATTCGACGCGCGCCTGCGCCAGCGCCGAGCGCGCCACGGCGTTGCTCAGCGGCAACTGGAACGTCAGCACGGCGGCGTAATTGTAGTAGGAGAATCCCCACAGGCGGTTAAGCGAGTCGCCGTAAATTCCGCCGAACGGAAGCTTGTTGCCGCTACCCGGCGTCGTTCCGGGAGGCGTGCAATTTCCGTCGGTGATCATCTTGAGGCTCTCCTGGCAAGGCGTAGTTCCGGCCACCGACGTCAAGCCGAACTGCGCGCCGAGGTTGAGCTGGGGCAGTACCTGGTTCTCCGAGAACTTCACCTGCAGCAGAGCGTCGCGAATCGCCTCGCGCATACCGCCCAGCGACGGCCGGTATTCCACCGCGAGTTCGAGCGCGCGCTCTTCATCGACCACGACCTGCTCCTGCGGATTCGGCCGTGTCAGCGGCTGGATTTCCTCGGGGACGAAGGTGCCGTACGGATTCAGCATCACGTCCTGGCGAAGCTGGACGCGGGAATTTTTCAGGTTGGCCTCGGCGGTATAGACGTTGGCCTCGGACGTGGCGGCCGCCGACTGCGCTTCCTGCAGATCGATCGGCGCCAGGGTGCCGACCTTGACGCTGATTGCGTTCTGGCGCACCAGGTCAAGATTGAAGCGCAGCGCGGCGCGCGCCACCTCGAGATTTTCCTCGGACAGCACGACGTTCCAGTAGTCGCCGCCGATGCGCTGCACGAAATCCTGCAGCGTCTGGCCGTAGGTCCACTGCGCCTGCTTCTGACCCGACTCGGCTATCTCGACGTTGATAGTCGCGAACTTCCAGCCGAAGTTTTGCAGCAGCGGCTGCGTGACCGAAAGCGCAAGCGTCGGTTGGTAAGCGGGATTGACGCCGGAGAACGCCGAATTCGACAGCGCGCGATCGTTGTTGAAGGTCACGCCCCAGGTTCCATTGGTGACCGCGGAAACCTTGTTGAGGCCGAAGTTCCAATCGTAAAACTTCTGCACGAACGCGGTGCTACCGCCCGTCTGCAAAGAAGACGTGACCGGCACGACGTCCTTCTCGATATCGCCCTGCGCCGTAAGATTCGGGTCGAAGGTGCCGTTGGACTGCCGCACGGTCTCCATCGAGGCGACCGGATCGAGTTGCGCGGCTTTCAGCGTGGGGTTGTTCTGCATCGCGATGTAAATCGCTTCCTTGAGCGTGAGGCCGCGCGCGGTGGGATCTTCGGAACGCAGGTAGCGCTCGCTGATCACGTCGTCAGGCGCGATATCGGTCGTCGGCGACCACTGATGCGCGAAGATGCGGGGCAGATTCAGAAAATCGTCGTGATGCTCGAACTGGTTGGATGCGCTCGGCGGTACGTTCACCTGCGGCGGTTCCTGCGGCTGGACCGGCACGGACTGCATCTGGATAGGTCCGCTCAGATCCGGCGGCGGCAACGGCGTGTTGGGGATCGAGCCGGTGACCTTGAGCTGATCCTGGGCGAATCCCATCGATGTTCCGAGCAGCAGCAGGGCGATGGTCAGCATCGCCAACGAAACGTATTTACTTCTCGACATTCTAACGAACCTCCTTGTACCTGTTGCCATCGCCGGCGATGGCCCGCCACTTCCGCACATCCGACTACGCAGTTGGATTCTGCAAGTTGGGATCGATTGGGCGGCGCCGAATCGAAGCGAAGCGCTTGCGCGGCGCCAAATTGCCCGCGATTATAGCCAAGGCCGCCAGCCTTGTCTTGCAGAATTGCAGGCGGCCTGCTTCGACGCGAGTTGAACCTGGAGTTGATATGCGCGGATTCAGGCTGTTAATCACAGTACTCATCATTTCCCCGATCCTGATGCTTGCCCTCAGCGATTCAAGGCTGTCGCGCCAGCCCTTCGCGCAAGTTACCGCGGCGCCGGGACCGGTGCCACTGACTGCACCCGTCGCTCCCGGTCAGCCGCAGGCGTTCTCGACCATCGGCGCGTTGCCGTCGCTCGCAGCCGCACCCGGCACTCTGCAGGCTGCAGCGAGCGCCGCTCCGACACCGCGATCGTTTCGATGCAGCTGTGCGTCGGCGGGAGAATGGACCGAATGGGTGGGTATCATCTCGTCGTCGAGCTACTTTCTTGCGGACCAATCCGCCAAGACGCAGTGCGCCAATTACATCCTGAACGCGCACGCGCCGTCGCCGTACACTACCCCTGAGGGTCAGACGACAACTCAGCAGCGACCGCAAATCTACAACGGCGAGGCGTTTACGACGCGCTCGCAGATAGCAACCTCGGTCGGAGAATCGTACCTGTCGCAGCGTTCGCAGGAAGCGTTGCTGCAGACCCAATGCACGCAATGCGCGTGCAACTGATTCGTCGCAACCCGGAGTGAAGCGCGAGGATGACGCGCGGCGTCGGCATGCTCGCGGCGGCCGTGCTGTTCGGCCTCGGCGCGTTGCATGTCTACTGGACGGCCGGTGGCCGCTGGGCGACCGGAGTCAGCATGCCGCAGCGCGACGATCGTCCGGCGTTTGTCCCGGGTCCTGCCGCTACGCTGATCGTGGCGGCGGTCCTGTTCGCGGCGGGTCTGGTGTTGCTGGGACGATTAGGCATCTGGGGAACGTGGATGCCGCGATGGCTATTCGCACTCGGCGCATGGACGCTCGTCGCAGTCTTCGCGGGACGAGTTGTCGGCGATCTCCGATTGTTCGGAATCTTCAAACGAGTGACCGGAACGCCGTTCGCGTGGTGGGACACGCGGCTATACATACCGCTGTCCGCGATGCTCGCGATTGCGGCGCTGCTGCTGGCGATCAACGGCTAGTCGATAAGCTTTTTCAAATCGGGCGGAAGAGGCGCAGTCACTTTGACGTGACCGACGGCGGGCGAGTCGAACGCCACGTCACACAAGTGAAGCCAGAAGCGTCCGTGCGCGAGGCCCGCGCTTTCGGAGCCACCGTAAAGAGTGTCGCCGACGATAGGATGCCCGATGCTCGCGAGATGCACGCGAATCTGATGGCGGCTGCCGGTCTTCGGCGCTACTGACAGCAACGTGAACTCGCCGACGCGGCGCAAAGGTTCGGCCAGCGTCGTCGCCGCGCGACCGGCGCGTTTCGGATTCGCGCTCGACGCATCGCCGATAATCATCTTGCGCGCGTTCTTCGCGTGATGCGCGATCGGCGCGTCGATCTCAATTTCGCCGTCGACCGCGCCCGCCACCAGCGCCTCGTAGCGCCGCGCAATTCGCCCCGCGCGAATCGCGTCGCGCAGTTTGTCGAAGGTGCCGCGATTGCGCGCTATCAGCAGCGCGCCGGAAGTGCCGTTGTCCAGCCGATGCACCAGTCCGCCTTCGAGCGGCTTCTCGCCGACTGTCCCAATCTCGGGAAAGCGCGCGACGACCGCGTTCATCACGGTGTCGCGCTCGCCGGCGTGCAGCGGATGGCATGGCATTCCGCCGGGCTTGTTCACGGCGATCACGGCCGCATCCTGGTGGATAACTTCGAGCGGCAGGTCCGCATTCGGCTCGATCACCGCGCGCCGATTGGTCGCTGCAACTTCGACCCGATCATCGGCGCCGACGATTTCACTCTTCTTAGAGCGCCGCCCGTTGATTCGCACCAACCCGCGCTCGACCAGCTCCTGCGCGACACTCCGCGAAGGCGCGAAGCCGGTGCGCACCAGGTAATGATCGAGCCGTTCTTTTGATTCGTCCGGCAATGTAGCCCTATTGCGCCCAAACCAGTTCGGGGTTCTGCGCCCAAGGATGAACCTGAAACATCCAGCCTGAAAACTGCGGGAAAAAACGGCCGCTCGCCGCGTCGCACGCCTGCTCGGTTGCGATCGAACCGTTGGAGCCGAACTTCGTCCAATCCACCTTCTTCGGGTCGGTCCCCCGAGGCGGGAGGCACAGATTAACGTCCCGATGCCATCGCGCCACACTCAGCGGCACGTGCTGATCGAGCTGATCCTCGGTCGTGTCCTGCTGATCTATGTACGTCGCGCCCACCAGCTTGTAGCCGCCGTCAGCAGTCGGCTGGTAGAGGAGCGAAGTCGGATCGCTGATAGTGAACGCGCCCTTCGAATCGTTCGAGTGCTTCCAGAAGCCGACGACCGGAACTTTGAAATCCGGTTGAAATGGCTGAAAGCCGTCGGCCTCGGCGACGTGATAGTCCTGGTATTTGCCGAGCGCATGCTGAAGATCCGTCACCAGCGCCGCCGCGCGCGCCGTATCCGCGTCGTTCGAGGGCCGCAGGTCCGTATACTCAACGTGCAGCGATACATTCTTCATATCGAGTCCGTGAA
>JBEKLS010000185.1:0-8252 GCA_050010075.1 Binatus sp. (SeqCode)
TACTGCATTCGCGACCTCGAGCTTGCCGGCCCCGGGCTGCTCGTCGTCGTCGAGCGTGCCGTGCGCGATCCCGATGTTCACGTGCGGCTCGCCGCGCTAGCGGTGCTGTCGCGTGTCCGCGACGCGACGGGCGAAGCAGTGCGAATCATGCTGGAATGCCTGAAGTCCGACCCTGATGCTGGCGTGCGCCGCGCCGCCGCCTCGGCGCTCGGCAACACTGAAAACGCGACCGCGGACGCAATCGCTGCACTGACGTCGGCGGCAGCCGATCCCGTAGACGAGTCGCTCGCACGAGCCGCGCGCGGTGCACTCGACCGGCTGCAGAAAGTGCGACTGGAGAAACCATGACAGAAACGAAGCCGATACACGCTCCGGAATACGACCCGACGACTCGATTCGGCCAGCCGCACGTACACGAATTTGTCGCCGGCGCGCGCGTGGCCCATCTGGCGACTGCCGACGGCGGCGGCGCTCCGCACAACGTCCCGTTCTGCTTCTGGTTTGACGGCGAGCGCATCTATTTCGCGATCGACGACAAACCCAAGCGCCAGAAGGGCCTGGCGCTGAAGCGGATGCGCAATATCTCGGAAAATCCGCGCGTCGCCGTCGTGATCGATCACTACGAAGAAGACTGGTCGCAGCTGGCATACGTGCTGATTCGCGGATTCGCGCGGGTGGTCGAAAACCCCGAGGAATACAGCGGCGCGCTGCGTTACCTGCGCGAAAAGTACCCGCAGTACCGCGCGATGGACTTGACGCCCGCGAAAAATCCCATCGTGAAAGTCGAACCGGAAACCGTGCACCTGTGGGGCGCGCGCTTCAAGGCGGACTCATGACGGCGCGGCTCGACGAAATCGCGCTCGCGCTCGGCGATGCGCATCTCGACGGATGGCTGTTTTACGACTTCCGCCTGAGCGACCCGCTCGCATATCGAATTCTCGGCCTGTCGGAAGACGGTATCGCGACCCGTCGCTGGTTCTGCTACATGCCGGCGCGGGGCAAGCCGCGGGCAATAGTGTCCGCCGTCGAGGCGCATCGGCTCGACCCGCTCGGCGCCGAAAAAATCGTCTATCGCTCGCACGACGAGATGCTCGCAGCATTGCGCACCGCACTCGGCGGCGCGCGGCGAATCGCTATGAACTATTCGCCGGGATGCGCGATTCCGTACGTGTCGCGCGTCGACGCAGGCACGATCGAAATCGTCCGTGCGATGGGCGTCGAGGTCGTCACCGCCGCCGATCTCATCCAGCACTTCGAGGCTACGTTGACCGGCTTGCAGCTCGCCAGCCATCAGCGCGCGGCTCGCGCCCTTCGATCGATCGTCGACGAAACCTTCGGCGAGATCGCGCAGCTCATCGCGTCAGGCCGCCCGGTTAGCGAAGTATCCGTGCAGGATTCGGTGATGGCGCGATTCAGCGCGCAAGGTCTCGTGACGCACGCGCCGCCGATCGTCGCCGTCAATGAGCACAGCGCCGATCCGCATTATGGTCCGACCGCGAAACACGACCGCGCGATTCGCCGCGGCGACTTCATCCTGCTCGACTTGTGGGCCAAGGAGGCAGAGCCACACAGCGTCTACGCCGATTTCACCTGGGTTGCATTCGCGGGCGACAAGGTTCCCGCCGAACACGCGCACGTGTTCAGGATTGTCGCGGATGCGCGCGACGCCGCGGTCGATCTCGTGCAGCGCCGCGTCTCGGCGGGCGAGCCGGTCAGCGGGCGCGAAGCCGACCGCGCCGCGCGTTCGGTAATCGAGGCGGCCGGCTTCGGCGACGCGTTCGTGCATCGCACGGGCCACTCGATCGGCCGCGAAGTACACGGCACCGGCGCGAATCTCGACTCGCTCGAGACGCTGGACGATCGCGCGCTGATCGACAACACATGCTTTTCGGTCGAGCCGGGGATTTATCTGCCAGGAAAATTCGGCGTGCGCAGCGAACTCGACATGACGATCGAAAACGGTCGCGCAATGGTCAGCGGAGAACCACGTCAGCGCGAGATTGTCGCGCTGTTCGCGACGCCCGCTTCCAAAGCCTTGTTGGGCGTGTAAAAACTCGCTGGCATGATTCGGGCTGTTATTTTTGATCTCGACGGGACACTGGTTGATACTGAGCCGTTGCATTTTGCGGCTTTCAACACAGTCTTGCGTTCCGACGGGATCGAAATTCCGCTTGACGAATATACTGCTCGGCTGATTGGGCTCAACGACCATGATTGCTTTTCCACTGTGCTGCGCGAGAGTGGCAAGGATGACAGCGAACCGCATGTTGCGGATCTGATTGCGCGCAAGGCGGCCGTGTACCAGGCGATCATCGCCGAGCGCGACGTGCTATATCCCGGGGCGGAGAAATTTGTGCGTGATTGTGCGCAGCGCTTTCCGCTGATGATCGCGACCGGCACGCTGCATGTTGAGGCCGAGACGATTCTGCGCCGCGCCGGTCTGCGCGAATTGTTCCTCGACATTATCGCCGCTGATGACGTCGAGCGTGGCAAGCCAGAGCCTGACGGTTTCATCGCGGCGCTCGGGCGTATCGGATATCTGTTGCGGCAGCGAGATCCGGTGCTGGCGGACGAATGCCTGGTGGTGGAGGACACGCAGGCCGGGATCGAGGCGGCGCATCGCGCGGGTATGAAGGTGCTCGCGCTATGCCAAAGCGCGCCGGCGAGCGAACTCGCAGCGGCTGACGTCGTGCGCGATTCGATTTCCAGCCTCGATCTCGACGACGTACTCCGCGCACTCAGGGGACGATGATGGCGGCGAAGCTCTACCAGTTTCTCGGCAGCCCGTACTGCGCCAAGGTGCGCAAGCTGCTCGCCTTCAAGGGCGTCGAGTTCGAAGTGGTCGAGGTCGATTACCTCGAGCGCAAGGAACTGCTGCTCGCGTCGGGCCAGCTGATGGTACCGGCGGTCACGCTCGACAATGGCGAGACGATCGCCGACTCCGCGCGAATCGCGCTGCGGCTCGAGGAGCTGTATCCCGAGCCGACGATTTTCCCCTCCGGCTGGCACGGGATGCATGTGGTGCTCGCCGATTACATCGACAATCAGCTCGAGGACCTGCTCTATCGCGTCGCGCTCGCCGACGAGCTCGCCTTCTACAGCAGCCAGGGTGCGGATCGCGGCGCGCTGTGGCGTCTGATTCGCGAGCGCAAATACGGCGCGGGTTTCGTCGATCGAGTTATCGCTGATCACGCGGCCAACTGGGAGCATGCGCGCGCCGCGCTGGCGCCGTTCGAGGAGCAGCTCGCGAGCACGCCGTTTCTTACCGGCAGGATTGGCCTCGCCGACTTCGCGCTCTATGGCCAGCTCTTTTACTTTGCCTTCACGGGTGAGCAGAAAATTCCCGCCGACATGAAGAATCTGCGCGCGTTCTTCGGCCGCGTCGATCGAATCAGCTCGGTGCTCGAAGATTCGGGCGGCTGACGACTGCTAAACGATTTCGCCGATCGCCGTCGTCAGGAAGTGGCTGAAGAGCGCGCCAGTCGAGTCGAGCGCTACATCATATAGAGACGCCGTGCGGCCGGGTACGAATATCTGATGGCCTTCGTCGCTTAGCGCATAGAGGACACATAGCAGCAGCGCGAGATAGGGCCGATCTTTCATCGGACCGCGGACCAGCAGCCAGAAGAGAATTCCATACTCGGTGAAATGCGCGGTCTTGCGCACCAGCATGTGGCAGACTTCAACCGTCGCGGCCGTGATTCCGGGAATCGACCAGCGCAGAATCGGGTCGATGACCTTGGCGGTGTTCCCCGCTGAGAATGCCGAGGTCGAGAGCGTGAAGATCAGCGCGCCCCACAGCAGCACGGGGATCCATTCGCCGAGCGGAGCGGGCTCCGAGGCGCCGGCCGGCAAAGTTTTCGCCGATGCCATCTAGCTGGCAGCCATCCTCGCGACGCCTGCTCGTAAATCGCGGGTCGAAGTCATGCGGGGAGGTCGAGTGAGCAGCTTTTTCATGTAGACCGGAAACATGTCAAAATTATCAGTCGCAGCCACGCGTTGCCAGCAGGGGGCGCGCGCCACGTCATCCGGAAAGGAAGCCGCCACATGGAAAATCTGCTCACCATCCAAAAAGCCCAGCCTGCACCGCCGTGCACCGTCGTGATTTTCGGCGCGTCGGGCGATCTCGCCAAGCGTAAACTGATCCCGTCGCTGTACAACCTCGAGGCCTGCGGCGAGGGCATGATGCCCCCCAAGAGCGCGGTGGTCGGATTCGCGCGGCGCGAGATGTCGCTCGACGAGTTCCGCAAGAGCGCGCACGACTGGACCGTCAAATACTCGCGCCTCAAGGTCGACGAGTCATGCTGGGCGACCTTCGCCAACAACCTCGACTATCTCTCCGGCCTCGACCATCCTGACGGTTTTATAAAACTTAAAGCTAAACTTGAAGCTATGGAAAAAGCGCGCGGCATCCCGCCCAACCGCGTTTACTACCTCGCGATTCCGCCCGAAGCGATCGGTGACTCGGTCGAACGGCTGACCCAGGCGGGCCTGATAGCAAAGCCGGGCGCGCCGAACTTCACCCGGGTCGTCGTTGAAAAACCAATCGGCCACGATCTCTCGAGCGCGCTCGAAGTAAATCGCACGCTGGTCAAGTACCTCGACGAGTCGCAGATTTTCCGCATCGATCACTACCTCGGCAAGGAGACCGTGCAGAACCTGCTGGCCCTGCGCTTCGCCAACAATATTTTCGAGCGCCTGTGGGGATCGCGCAATGTCGATCACGTGCAAATCACGGTGGCCGAGGCGGAAGGCGTCGGCAGCCGCGCGATGTACTACGATCATTCGGGCGCGCTGCGCGACATGGTGCAGAACCACATCCTGCAAGTGCTCACGATGCTCACGATGGAAGCGCCGGTGTCGCTCGACTCGGAGGCGATTCGCGACGCGAAACTCAACGTGTTGCGCACACTGCGCCCGATCAAGCCGGCCGAAGCGCGCGCGAACACGGTGCGGGCGCGCTACACGGCGGGCGTCGACACGGACGGCAAGCCGGTCCCCGGCTACATGGACGAGCAGGGTATCGCCGACAATTCGCGCACCGAGACTTTCGTCGCGCTGAAGACTTATATCGACAACTGGCGATGGTCAGGGGTGCCGTTCTTCATCCGCACCGGCAAGCGGATGAAGTCGCGCGCGAGCTCGATCTACGTGCAGTTCAAGGACGTGCCGCAAATTCTTTTCAATCGCGACTCGAAGGTTCCTGCCAACGCGCTGATCATTCGAATACAGCCCGACGAAGGGTTTTCGTTCGACGTGATGACCAAGCGGCCCGGGCTCGACCTGGTGCTGCAGCCGGTGCGGATGAATCTCAGCTACAACGCCGCGTTCGGCGCGGGCGCATCGCCGGAAGGATACGAGCGGCTGCTGCTCGACGTGATGGACGGCGACCACACGCTGTTCATCAGCGCGCAATTCGTCGAAAAGTCGTGGGAGTTTGTGCAGGGAATATTGGACTCGTGGAGCGACGTCGTGCGCGTGCCGCTGGTCGAGTATCCGGCGGGCAGCTGGGGGCCGAAGGAGGGCGACCAGTTGATTCGCTTTGCCGGAAGGGTATGGCATGAACCCTGAGGAGAATTCTCGATGACTATAGACGAATGCTGCACGTCCGAATCGCCACTCGCATGCAACCTCGACGCGATCTCGGCGAGCGATCGCCCGCGCTACAACGAATTGCGGCGGATGCTCGCGGCGTCGGTGATTGGCAAGCGCGAGGTACCTGATGGCGTCGCGATAAAAATTTCGGCCGAGCGTATGGCGCTCGCACAACTCGCGGAATGGATTTCGTTTGAGCGCAAGTGCTGTCCGTTCTTCGAGTTCAAAATCGAGGTGGCCCCCGACTCCGGCCCCGTATGGCTAAGCCTGACGGGCCGCCCGGGAGTGAAGGAATTCCTGTCGCAGGCGTTCAGCAGCGCCTCAGGGCGATAGGATAACTCCGCGAGTGCTCCAAGCGTCTTCGCGCCCGAAAACCTCCTGACAGGGACGAAGTCCTGCATCTTTCTTAATACCGGGTGCAGGGGTCACCCCTGCCCAAGGAAGCGTGAAACCCACGGTGGGTTTCACTTCTAATAAAGTCCCGTTTGCTGCAGTGACCTTGCGGCTCGGCTTCGATCTGCGCGAAGATTCGCGCGATCGTTCGAGATGAAACCGACGCTGAAAATCCAACGCCTGCGAAAAAGTGCGCTGCCGCTGCCCGCTTACCAGAGCGAGCATGCGGCCGGGATCGATCTGATGGCCGATATTGGCGCGCCAATCGAGATGGTGCCGCGCGAGCGTCGCGCTGTTCCGACCGGCATCGCCGTCGAAATTCCGATTGGTTACGAGGGGCAGGTGCGGCCGCGCAGCGGCCGCGCGTTGAAGGAGGGCCTCGCGCTCATCAACTCGCCCGGAACTATCGACGCCGACTATCGCGGAGAAGTTAAAGTACTACTTGCGAATCTGGGCGAGCAGCCGATCGTGATTAACCCCGGCGACCGAATCGCACAACTGATCATCGCGCCGGTCATCCGCGCCGAAATCGTCGAGGTCGATGAACTCGCGCCCAGCTCGCGCGGCTCCGGCGGCTTCGGCCACACCGGGCGTTGAGCGATCGACGCGCACCTCTCGATTGCGCGGGCCTCGTCACGTAATTTAATTTCATCAAGACAAAGTGAAAGACCAACCAACCGAGACCGACGCGGCTCTGACCGCGGTGACGCCTATCGACGGCCGCTACCACACGCGCACCCGGCCGCTCGAGGCCTACTTCAGCGAGTTCGCGCTGATTCGCTACCGCGTCCGCGTCGAGATCGAATGGTACCTGTCGCTCGCGGGGCATCCGGCGATCAGCGCGCTCAAACCGATTCCCGCCGCACTCGCGAAGAAGCTGCGCGCCGTTTTCGAGGACTTCACGCTCGCCGACGCGCGCCGGGTGAAGGAACTCGAGGCGACGACCAATCACGACGTCAAGGCGGTCGAGTATTTCGTCAAGGAGCGAGTGGCCGCGATCGATTCTGCGCTGCCGATCGAGATGGTGCATTTCGCCTGCACCTCCGAGGACATCAACAACCTCGCCTACGCACTCATCCTCAAGGAGTTCGTCGAACATGATCTGACGCCGCGGCTTGAAGCGGCGGTCGCGCCGATTATCAAGCTCGCGCATCGTTACAAGTCGCATCCGATGATGGCGCGGACGCACGGCCAGGAAGCGTCGCCGACGACGGTCGGCAAGGAGATGGCGATATTTGCGACGCGCCTCGCGCGCCAGCTCTCGCAGCTACGCCATCAGGAATTCCTCGGCAAGCTGAACGGCGCCGTCGGCAACTTCAACGCGCATCACTTCGCGCATCCCGAGGTGGATTGGATCGCGCACTCGCAAAATTTCGTCGAGCGCCTCGGCCTGACCTGGAATCCGCTCACCACGCAGATCGAGAGCCACGATTTTATCGCCGAGCTGTTCGCGATCCTGATGCGCATCGACACCATCCTGCTCGGCTTCTGCCGCGACATGTGGAGCTACATCTCGATCGGCTACTTCGCGCAGAAGACGGTCGCCGGCGAGACCGGCTCGTCGGTGATGCCGCACAAGGTCAATCCGATCGACTTCGAGAATTGCGAGGGCAACCTCGGAATCGCGAGCGCGCTGTTCGACCACCTGGCGGCGAAGCTGCCGGTCTCGCGATGGCAGCGCGATCTTACCGACAGCACGGCGATACGCGCGATGGGCACGGCGTTCGGCCATCTGGTGGTCGCGCTCGCATCGCTCGAGCGCGGGCTCGCGCGGGTCGAGGTCAACGAGCCACGGATTGCGGAGGACCTCGAAGCCGAGCAGGCGTGGGAGGTCGTTGCCGAGGCGATTCAGACTCTGATGCGGCGCCATGGGCTGCCGAAACCGTACGAGACGCTGAAGGAGCTGACGCGCGGCAGGAGAATCGATCGCCGCGTGATAGAGGAGTTCATCGCGACGCTGCCGCTGGACGATAGCGCGCGGCGTGCGCTCAACGATCTGAGTCCGAATAGCTATGTGGGGCTGGCGGCCAAGCTGGTCGAGCAATACGCGCCGCAAGCCAAAACCGATATCGCGCTGGCGAAAAAGGCGCGTGCGGCCAAGCGGTGAGATCGTCTATCCACATTCCGGGCCGCAGGTTTGTGGACAATCGACGCCGGTTTCGTTGTGATGACACATCCGGTCGGTAAGATGATTAGATTAAGATTCCGTGATCGAACATAAGGGAGAAAGCAACGTGGAAACTACTCCGCAGAAACTCGAAATG
>JBEKLS010000186.1:0-8459 GCA_050010075.1 Binatus sp. (SeqCode)
AGGGGATTCGCGCCTGCTCACCTCGGTGCGATGCATCGCAGGCTTTAGTAGGGGATTTACCACCCTTTGTTTGCAAGCGCTGTACGCTGACAACGTTCTTCATCACACCGTCGCCGCTGTGAGCAGTCGCGGTTAGCAGTAGCCACGGAACCGAATCCGGATCGGGGGTAGCATTGGCTATAGGTCTACCGGTTACCTGGCTGCCGTCCGACCATCGCCAGGTTGGCCCGACGAAATGAGACCCCACCTCTTGTCCGGCCTCATCAAAGAGCTTGGCCTCGGGTCCGTTAAGATTCCATTTGGATCCGTCGCAGACGTAGATCTGTGTCCCGGATGCGTGCGCGTGCGCTCGCAGGTGTTCGCCGGCTGGCGGCCTGAGAGACTCCGGTGCTGACGGCTGAGTTTGGCCCTGGGCGCTATGAAAATCGACCGCAATTGCTGCGAAGACAACCGCGCCGAACAGGATCGCTCCTCGCCCGACCACCTTACCGTTAAATTTCAAAAACTGTCGCCCTCGTTCCGACTACAAATACTCGATGATGCTTGATAAGCAAACGGCGCATGATGCCCCCGCGACGCGTTCGAATTTCTTCACCGACGATCAACTGGCTATCCGCGATTTGACGCGCCGGTTCGTCAGGACCGAAATTCTCCCCAACATCCTGCAATGGGATGAAGACGAGGCGGTGCCCGCCCACGTATGGAAGGGTATCGGGGAACTTGGTCTTCATGGCGTCTGCGCTCCCGCCGCATGGGGCGGTTCCGACAGCGGAATTGTCGCGTGGTCGATGATGGTCGAGGAGCTTGCCTACGGCGATTGCGCGATCGCCAATCAGATCGGAGGTATCTCGTTCCCGTATGTCGCAAAGCTGCTGCAATTCGGCACAGACAAGCAGAAGGAAAATTTCCTGCGGCCGGTGGTCGAGGGCAAATACTACATCGCGCTCCTGCTTAGCGAACCACACGCGGGATCGGACCTTTCAAACTTGCGAACGCGTGCCGTGCGCAGCGGCAACCGCTGGACAATCAATGGACATAAGGTCTTCATCACCGGCGGCAGCTCTGCGGGGGCGGCAATACTGCTTGCCAACGCGGATCCGGATTTGAGCAAGAACGGACTCACAACTTTCCTCGTCCGGCCCGGCATGCCCGGCTACTCGGTGATCCGTCGAGAAAAAAAGCTCGGGCATCGCGTCATGGACATCTGCCAAATAGCATTAGACGGTCTCGAACTTACCGATGACGACGTGTTGGGCGAAGTTGGTAGCGGCTACAAGATCATCCTCGAGGGCCTCGATACCAACCGCGTAGGCGTCGCAGCGCAAGCCGTAGGTGTCGCGGAAGCCGCTTATGACAACGCACTCGCTTACGCGAAAGAGCGCCACGCTTTCGGCCAGGCGATCATCGAGCATCAGGCTATCGGGTTTCGCCTCGCAGAAATGGCCACAAGGATCGAGGCGGCGCGGCAGCTTTACCTTCATGCCGCACGACTTAAGGAGCAAGGACATCCACGCCTCAAGGAAGCATCGATGGCCAAGCTCTTTGCCTCCGAGACCGCTGAATGGGTCTGCAGCAACGCTCTACAAATATTTGGCGGCGCCGGCTATCTCCAGGGATCGATGGTTGAGAAACTCTATCGCGACCAACGTGTGCTGCAAATCTATGAAGGCACCAACGAAGTACTGAAGATGCTGATCCAGCGCGACGCGATACGAAGCACCTAGCCGTCTGGCCGGTGCTGCCGCGTGCAGGAACCTATTGCTGCCTTTGCATTCCCGGCCACCGGCTATCATCCAGGTACGTACGGTCTTCAACTATCTGGCCGTCTTTGAAGGTCAGAACCGCACAGAACGGAGACTGCCATTCATCGCCCTGATCGGGATCGAACAGCGTTGCTTCAACCACGACGACGTCACCGGCGGCGTGGGTATGGTCGATACGAATGTTGCGCCGCGGAGCTAAGTTGAGAACGCGGCGCTCGAGTTTTAGAAAACGTGAACGCCCTTCAATTTTTGCCCCGCTAAGCATTGAGGCGGCGCTGCAGTTCTCGGCATAGCAGTCGGGGACAAAGCGCTCCACGTCGTGGTTGTAGGTCTCCGCCCAGTGCTTGACCACCTCAAGATTGCGTTTTTCCAACTCGCCCATGAAATAACTCCTCAGTCGGATCTCAGTCTTCAAACATATAGGGCTCTAGCGTCGACTGAGCCTTGACGCGATGCTTATGCCACTTGCCGCCGCCGTAATAGGCGAGGCTCCCCGGTGACGCGTTGCCTTCACCGTTATAGTAGGAGATGCAATCGCGCAGCGGCGCAGTCGCGAGGTCGACGTCGCGGCAATGCTCCGCATACGCATCCTCCGGCTCCTTGCGGACATCCACAATGCGCGCGCCGCGCTGGCGCATGGTCTGCAGCATCCAGACCACATAGTCACTATGCGCGTCGATCGCGTCGGTGAAGTTGAAGCTGCCGCCGCCGCCCTGCGGACCGGTGACGATAAACAGGTTGGGGAAGCCGTGGCTGTGCAGGCCGAGGAAAGTCTTGGTCCCCTCGGTCTCCCACTTCTCCTTCAGGGTGCGGCCGCCGCGGCCGGTGACCATGTTGAAGGTCGAGGTACCCATCCACTGGAACCCCGTCGCGTAGATCAGCACGTCGAGCGGATATTCGACGCCCTCATGGACGACGCCGCGCTCGTTGATCTCGCCCACGCCGCGCGGTGCGGTGTCGACCAGATGGACGTGGGGCAGGTTGAACGCCGGCAGGTATTCGTCGTGGAAGGTCGGCCGCTTGCAGCCGTACGGGTAGTACGGCTTGAGCGCAGCCGCCGTCTTCGGATCCTTGACGATCGCATCCACGCGCGCCCGGATCTGCTCCATGATGCGGAAGTTGGAATCGAGCTGCTTCTGGGTCAGCTCCTCCGGGGACAGCTCGCGCTCGTGTATCTTGGGCTTCTTGATCTCCTGAATCTTGCCCGCCAGGTAGTCGTCGTTGGCCTGGATGGCAGTGCGGCCGGCCGATATCTTCGAGAAGCGCGCGCGCCTTGCCCGGGCCCATCCGGGCTCGCGGGCCCAGGTCGCCCGCTCTTCGTCGGTCGTCGCGCGCTGGTCGCGCACGTCGATCGAGGACGGCGTGCGCTGGAAGACGTAGAGTTGGCCGACGATCTTGGCGAGCTCCGGCACCGCTTGTACGGCCGTCGCGCCGGTGCCGATGATGCCGACCGTTTTGCCGCGCAGGTCGATGTTGTAGTTCCAGCGCGAAGTGTGGAAGGACTCGCCGCGGAACTTCTCCATGCCGTTAATGCGCGCCAGCTTCGGCGTCGTGAGGATGCCGTTGGCCAGGATCACGAAGCGCGCGCGCATTTTGTCGCCGCGATCCGTCTCGACGATCCAGCGGCCCGACGCCTCGTCCCAGGTCGTCCCCTTGACCGTTGTGTGGAACAGGCAGTGGTCGTAGAACCCGAACCGCTGGGCCATGTTCTGGCAGTATTCGAGGATCTCGAAGCCCGAGGCGAACTTCATCGACGGGACGTAACCCATCTCCTCGAGCAACGGCAGGTAACTATAGGATTCGACATCGCAGGCGATGCCTGGATAGCGGTTCCAGTACCAGGTGCCGCCGACGTCGCCGCCTTTCTCGCAGAAACGCACGTCGACGAAGCCGGCTTCGCTCAGCCTGTGCCACAGGAGCAGTCCGCCGAAGCCGGCGCCGACCACCAGGATCTCGCACTCGTCGGTCAGCGCTTCACGCGGGATCGGCGGCTCCGAGTAGACGTCGTCCAAATATCTCTTGAACTCGCCTTCCATGCCCATGTAGTCCGCGGCGCCGCGGCGGGCTTCCTTGAATGCGCGGTACTTGGCCTGCTCTTCCGCATTGAAGATCGCGCCAGCCGGCGTCTCCGGCAGCTCCTTCAGCTTCTGATCGGCGAGGACTGAATAGCCCTTGCCCGTGATCTTCTCGGACGCCTTCGCCGCGCGCGTGTTGAAGACTTTCAGGCCTGTCTCAGGGTCGATACGTACTGCTGCGTTCATTTTGGTTCCTTGTGAGTTCCTTGTCCGACACAACGATTCTCTAACGAAGATCTAGCCTCAGCGGGAGCAACCCACAAGCAATTTGACAATCGCTAAAGAATCGCCTGCAAGTCTTTAAAAGTGATCGAGGAACTGGAGCGCCGCGTTCCACGCCGCTGGTGAGTTCAGGATCCCGAGGTGCGAGGTCCCCAGAATCGTGTCGTATTGCCCTTGTCCGACGAAATCGATGTGGGGAGCGCCGGCCAGAAGCGCGCTGTTGGAGAAATCGTGCGCCGCCCCGGTGCTGTCCTCGGCGGGCACCGCAGGGAAGTCCCCGTCCTGAGCCGATAGATAGACGAAGTCACCGCTCTCGGGCGACGCCCGGTAAATGTTGCGGAGTACAAGATATCTGGTCGGTCCCGGCGTTTCGTCACCGGCATTGAGCGTGGTGAGAAGCTGCGTCTCTTCGTTTCCGTATTCGTCGCAGATAGCGCTGGTCGGAATAAAGCCGCCGTCGGCCGGCAGCTGAAAAAAATTGGCCGGGTTCGGCGAGCAGTCGACTATGCCGTGGTTGGGTCCCTCGATTGCGACCAGTGACCTCACTTTGTAGTAAGCGTTGTCCTGGAACATCCATTCTCGCGCGACGGTCACGCCGAGGCTGTGCGCTACAATGTCCACCTGCCGCGATCCGGTGTAGGCCATCACCGCCCGCACGAACGCACGCAGCAAAGGAACCGCCGCCGCCGTGCTGTGAGCAACGCCTGATTTGTACGTCGGATTGCTTACGAGGTCACATTGGTCTCCCTGATATCCGAGGCCCCACAACTGGCTCGCTGCGTATCCATTGTTAAGAAAATACTGGGCCAGGTTGTAGGTATAGCCGAATGGATTGCAGCTGGTCGGGAAGGGCGTGTCGTTATTCCCATGCAAAAAAATAACGGGAACCCTGCCGAAGAAGCGCGGGCCGCCGCTTGCACCGAATCCGAGAACCGGAACGCCAAGGTACGGATTGATGATTACCGGGAAATCCGGCGGTAAGGTGGTGCCGAGCTCTGCCGAGAGCGACATCCCATTCCACGACAACACGAGTACGACTACCGCCGTTAAACGCGCGATCCGCTTCATCGATTTACCCTCCCGTCATCGGACAGATGCGAAGTAACAGAGAGCTTCCTCTAAGCAGTGGTTTTCGGTTTGAAACGCAACCTTCATATAGGCCTGGCGCCCCCTCGCTGCAAGGCTTACACCCGTTCTCAGCGCGAGCGTCACGTGACGAATTCGAAACGGCCAAATCCATGAAGACTACGCAGCGGGCGTCCTCGTATGGACAAGCAGGAGCGCGTGCGGGGCATTACACTACGACTCCTTTGACATCTGATGATTGATGGACGATCCTCGCCGACTGCGCGCCACACTCGATATTCGACCAAGGAGGCGACCATGCATATGCTCAGAATCTCCGACCGCACTTCCGCCGCCCAATCTGCGGCATTCTCGTTGCGCTCTCTTGCAGCAATCGCGCTGCTCGCTATCGCCTGTGGTACGTCGTCTCAGGCGTGGTGCAAATCCGGCGAGAGTTTGTGGGTGGCCGATACCGGCAACAGCCGGATCGTCGAACTGGTACCGAACGACCTCAAGCACAACGGTTCGCCAACTCCAGTGACGATCGATTCTCTCAACAGTGACCAGGGATTGGCCTTTGACAAATCAAAAAACCTCTGGTTCGAGGCATTCGATAATTTTGTCCTGGAATTCACTGCGGCCCAGCTGAAGACTTTGGGCACGACTCCGAATCCCACCCCAGCAACCGAGTTCGGCAGTGGAGCGGAAGCTGCCAGGGCTTGCATATTCGACCACAATGGAAACCTCTGGATCATTGATGCGCAGGATGCGGTTGACGAATTCACTAACGCGCAGCTGACGGTCGGCGGCAGCACGAGCCCTGCCATAAGGGTCAGCTCGGATGGATCGTTGGATGGGCCTGAATTCGGCGTCTTCGACAAGTCCGACAACCTATGGCTTTCAAGTGAGGACAATTCGGAGGTCGAGGAATTTACAGCCTCTCAGCTGGATTCAAGCGGTGACAAGACGCCTGCGGTAATCTTGTCCGCCAACAGCGGAAGCCTGGACTCTCCCGAGCAGCTGGCCTTCGATCATAAGGGCAATCTCTGGGTCGCCAACGCTGGCAATGCGACCGTAGTGATGTTCGCGAAGAAGCAATTGAAGGCCTCAGGTATGCCTGTTCCCGCAGTCACCCTCAGCAGCTCGGCATTTGACGATCCAACGGGTTTGGCGTTCGACGGCAGTGGAAATTTGTGGGTTTCCAACTTAACCGGTGGGCAAATCTCCAAGTTCACTTCCAAACAACTGCGCAAGAGCGGATCGCCGACACCGAAGATCGCAATTACCGGCGTCCTTGGGGAAAGCCATCAAATGACTTTTGGTCCAGTCTTCTAGCTCGGGGACATGCCCTGCCAAGGCGGTCACGAACAGGAGAATCTACAATGTCTGTTGAACCATCTCTCATTCGACGACCGCCTTTGCCTCCCTTTACGCTGGAGACAGCCATCCAAAAGGTCCGCGTAATTGAAGATGCCTGGAACTCGCGAGAGCCGGAAAAGATGGTACTTGCCTACACCGCCGACTCCCGTTGGAGAAATCGAGCCGAATTTCTGGAAGGGAGGGACGAGGTTTTAGGATTCCTCAAACGTAAATGGGCGAAAGAACTTGACTATCGCCTGATCAAGGAGCTGTGGGCATTCAGCGGGAACCGCATCGCTGTTCGCTTCGCGTATGAGTTCCATGATGACTCTGGAACGTGGTTCCGTTCATACGGCAATGAGAATTGGGAGTTCGATGAGAATGGCCTGATGCGAGTGAGGATCGCCTCTATTAACGATCTCCCGATCAAGGATTCAGATCGCAAGTACCACTGGCCGCTCGGACGTCGGCCCGACAATCATCCTGGCCTGAGCGATCTAGGATTCTGACTGCTACCCATTTCCAATGGCGAAGTGTGAGGTATCTTGACGTAAACAAAGCGGATGACCCAGCTCCCCAATAAAAGAAAAATCACGGCGCCAAATATGAACGGCAGACCGCCGTTAAGGAGCGTCAGTCCCAGAGGTATCAGCGTCGCGGCAGCAAAGATGAGTACACCGACGAGCCACTGTTGTCCGCGGGTGTAGAGTCGCGCATGGGCTGGTTGGAGATTCGCAAACAACAGTCCTAAGGGAATCACATTGAGCACGAGCAGCACGATGAACGCGGCGCGAAGGATGATGGTCGCGCGCGGCTGCCCCATCAGGGCGGACAGGACAAGCAGCTCGCCGCTGCCCATCAGGAGAGCCGAATTGGTGAGATAACCTCCCATCCAGCGCGCGTCCTTCCAACCTGGTTGCGCATTGGTGCTGAGCAACACGCCCTTGTAGGCCGCGGAACCGAAGCCAGGCAGCAGTCCCACGACCACCGCGACTATGCGAGCCCGCTCGAAATCTATCCCCATTTCGCTCAGCACGCTGAGCCCTGCCGCCGCAGTCAGAGGGAGCGAGAAGATCACGAGACACCACGTCCCCACTGACATGGGCGAACGAGGCTTGAAGACCCGCAGCATATGATGGAAGCGCAACGGATCGCCGAGATCGGACACGAGCAATGCGAGGTCAACGAGCAAAAGAGCGAGAGCGACCGGATAAGCCACTTTCGCCACGGGAGTGAAGACGGCAGGCGCCGCCAACTCGCTCACCGCGGCGGCCATGAAGAGTCCGGTCGCCATGCCGTTGAGCAGAGCATCCCACGCGATCAAGCCATGCCACCCCGGCACCTTGGTTATTGGCAGGTGCGCATAGCCGCTCTCACCCGGCATTTCAGGGCCTCAACAGAAACACCACCACGAGCAGTGCAGCGATCGCGGCCAAGCCGCCCGCGACGGAACGAACGTAATCTCCCATCATGTGCAGCCATGGGTTGTAGGGATTCTCCGGCAAGCCATAAACGGAAGGGCGATCGACCAGCAGATAGAACGAATGCAGCTCGGAATAGGTATCAGTAGCGGCGTCGCCATAAAGGTACGCCTCGGGGACGCCGCGTTGATGAAGTTCCTCCACACGTTTGCGGGACTGCTCGCGCAGTTCGTCGACCGGGCCGAAGTGGATTGACTGGGTCGGACATGCCTTGGCGCAGGCCGGCTCGAGACCGTCGCGCTGGCGGTCGTAGCAGAGCGTGCACTTGTGCGAATGACCGCCCACGCTGTCGCGAGTGATGACGCCGAACGGGCATGCCGCGATGCAGCACGAGCAACCGTTGCAGATGTCGGCCTGTATGTAGACGTTCTCGAACTCATTATGAATGATGGCGCCGGTCGGGCATGCCTGATGACAAGGGGCGGCGAGGCAATGCTTGCAGACGTCGCTCATCATGAGCCAGCGGTTGTGATCTGACACGGTGACATCCAGGG
>JBEKLS010000187.1:0-7979 GCA_050010075.1 Binatus sp. (SeqCode)
GCCCATTTGCGTGACGTAGTCGCCGAGCATCGGCGCCATCTCGCGATAGGTCAGTGGGCGATTGCCCTCCTCGGGCACGCGGCGCCACGAGCCGAGATGGACTTCGTAGATCGAGACGGGACATTTGATCCATTCGCGCCGCGCCCGCTCTGCAAGCCAGTGTGCGTCATGGAACTCGTAGCCCGATTGGTAAACGACTGAGGCCGTGGCCGGCGGCGCTTCCATCCGCTGCGCGAAGGGATCGCTCTTCAGCAGCAAGCCGCCGTCGCGCGTTCGGATTTCGTACTTGTAGTTGGTGCCCGCGCCTACGCCGGGGATGAACAGCTCCCACACGCCCGAGCTGCCGAGCGTGCGCATCATGTGGACCCGCCCGTCCCATCGATTGAAGTCGCCGACCACGCTGACGCCGCGCGCATTCGGCGCCCATACCGCGAACGACGCACCGCTGATGCCCGACACCTCGCGCAGGTGCGCGCCGAGCTTGTTGTAGGCGCGGTCGTCCTTCTGCTCGCCCCACAGATAAATATCGAGCTCGCCCAGCGTCGGCATGAACGAGTACGGATCGTAAATCGTGATCGAGTTGCCGTCGGGATAGTGAATCTCGAGCTGATACGGAAAAATCGAGATGCGTCCCTCGACGCTACCCTCGAACAGTCCGGCGGGATCGATCAGCTCCATCGGGCGCGGCGCGTCGCCCGGCACCAGCAGGTTGATCGACGAAGCGCCGGGGCGAAACGCGCGCACGACGATGCGTTTGCCGTCGAGATGGGCGCCGAGAATCGAATGAGGATCGTGATGCTGCAACGCGAGCAGACGTTCCAGCTCGTCGTGCGATCCTCCGGCCATGTTCAGTTCCGCCTTCATTTCCAACTTAAAAGTTTAAACTATAGATTCATCCCACGCGAACCAGCATCCGGGGAGGCGCCAGCATGAGTTCCACGCCCAACGCCAATCAAGCGAACAACATGCCGGGCTTCGACCCGCAGATGGGACAGCTCGAAGTGCTCGAGCCGGGCATCGCGATGTTCCACGGCATCGCCAACGTCGCATTCGCGTACGGACGCGGCGAGATGATCGTCGTCGACACGAGCTCGCGGCAGATGGGCGCGATGGCAGTGCGCGCGATTCGCGAGGTCAGCGACGAGCCGTTCGCATTCCTCGTCTATACGCACGGCCACGGCGACCATGCGTTCGGCACCGCAGCGTTCATCAGCGACGCGCTCGCGCGCGGCCATGCGCGGCCGAAAATCTGGGCGCACGAGGACGTCGCCGGCCGTTTCAAGCGCTACGCAATGACGCGGGGATGGCAGGCGCATATCAACCGCCTGCAGTTCGGCGGCATCTTCGCGACCGACGGACTCTTCGAGCCCAAATCGTTCGCGTACCCCGACCTCGTTTATCGCGATCAGCAATTTCTCGATCTCGTCGGCGAGCCGGTCGAGCTGCATCACGCAATGGGCGAGACGGACGACGCGACCTGGGTCTGGATGCCGACGCGGCGGCTCGCGATGGTCGGCGATTTGATCGTCTCGTCGATGCCGAATACGGGCAATCCCAACAAGGTGCAACGGTACACACTGGAATGGGCGGAGACGCTCGAAGCGATCGCCAAGCGCGCGCCGCGCTATGTCCTGCCGGGGCACGGACCGGCATATCGTGGCGAGGAGCTATGCAACGAAGTGCTGCGCGAGACGGCGCGCGCGCTCCGTATCATCCACGACGAAGTAGTCCGCCGCCTCAACGCCGGCGAATGGCCGGTAGACATCGTCGAGGCTGACATCTCGCTCCCCGCCGATCTCGCGGCGAAGCCGTACCTGCAACCAATCTACGGATCCGTCCCGTTCATCGTGCGCGACGTCATCCGGCGCTACGCAGGATGGTGGTCGGGCGAGCCGTCGCAAATGTTCCCGGCAACGCGCAAGGAGCGCAGCGACGACCTCGTCACGCTATGCGGCCGCGACGCGCTAATCGCAAAAGCGCGAGCGCTCAAAGACGCATCGCAACTCAGACGCGCGCTCGCACTGGCGGAAATAGCGCTGAACGCGAACCGAACCGACACAGAAGCAGTCACCCTGAACGCCGAGATCCTCGAAGCGATGGCAGCCGCCGAGCGCTCGTTCATCGCCCGCAACTTCTTCGCAGGCGCAGCCCGCCAACTCCGCGAACGCACGAAGTAATATCCCTCTTCGCCTCCTCCGTCGTGGGAGGAGGCCGACGCGCTTCCGAGCGCGTCGGGTGGAGGACCAAATTTGTGAATTCTTTCGGCGCGGCAGAATTCGGCGCGCCACAAACAATCGCGCGCCAAAATTGTCCTCCACCCTAACCCTCCTCCCACGTGGGAGGAGGGAACCAGAAGGTGTCGGCAACGTCGTCGGTACCCCCTCAACTTTCTGCCGAGCGGAGAGTTGCCGTTACTTCGGCGAGTCCGGGATCAGCTTCAACTTGCCTTGCTTGACTGCGCCGCCTGGGCGCGACGCTCCTGCTGCGGCGCCCGTTGCTGCGCCTGCGCCGCGGCGGCCTCGGGTCTTGCCCTCGTTCTTGCCGCGCGCTTCTACAGTGGGCCGCTGATGAGCTGAGCCGGGCGGCATCGACGGCTGCACCGGATGGCGCGGCTGATCCATTCCGAAGGCGTGGCGCTCGAGCTTCTTTATCTGGTCGCGCAAGTCGGCGGCGCGCTCGTAGTCGAGGTTTTCCGCCGCGTCCATCATCTGCTGCCTGAGCGCGGTGATACGGTCGGGCAGCTCGTGCGCCGGGATGAATTCTTCTTCCTTGCCTTTGTCGTCGCCAATTTCGGGCACCACCGCCCATTCCGGCGAGTACATCTCGACCAGCGACGCGTCGATCGCCTTGATGATCGACGTGGGCGTGATGCCGTGCTGCTCATTGTATGTGACCTGCTTCGCGCGCCGCCGATTGGTCTCGCCAATCGCCTGCTCCATCGACTTCGTTACCACATCTGCGTACATGATCACGCGGCCATTGATATGCCGGGCGGCGCGGCCCGTCGTCTGAATCAACGACCGCGCCGAACGCAGGTAGCCTTCCTTGTCGGCGTCGAGAATCGCCACCAGCGACACTTCGGGCAGGTCCAGACCCTCGCGCAGCAGGTTGATTCCGACCAGCACGTCGAAGTCGCCCTTGCGCAGGCTGCGGATTATCTCGACGCGCTCGATCGTCTCGATATCCGAATGCAGGTAGCGCACGCGGATGCCGAGGTCGTGGTAATAGTCGGTCAGATCCTCGGCCATCTTCTTGGTCAGGCAGGTCACCAGCACGCGCTCGTTGACGGCGACGCGCTTGTGAATTTCCTCGAGCAAATCGTCGACTTGAGTGCCGGCCTTGCGCACTTCGATCTCGGGATCGATAAGCCCGGTCGGGCGAATGAGCTGCTCGACGACGAGGCCGCCTGATTTCTGCTGCTCGTAATCGCCGGGCGTCGCCGAAACGTAAACCGCCTGCACGACGTGCGATTCCCATTCCTCGAAATTCAGCGGGCGGTTGTCGAGCGCCGACGGCAGCCGAAAGCCGAAGTCGACCAGCACCTGCTTGCGCGATCGATCGCCGCGATACATTCCGCCGATTTGCGGAACCGTCACGTGGCTCTCGTCGATGAAGAACAGCGAGTTGTTCGGGAAGTAGTCGAGCAGCGTCGGCGGCGCCTGGCCGGGGAGTCGTCCCGTAAGATGGCGCGAATAATTTTCGATGCCGGGACAAAAACCCATCTCGGCCAGCAGCTCGAGGTCGTACATCGTGCGCTGCTCGAGGCGTTGGGCTTCGAGCAATCGATTCTCGGTGCGGAAGAATTCGAGTCGCTCTTTCAGCTCGGTGCGAATATTGCGCACCGCGACTTCCATCCGATCCGAGGTCGTCACGTAATGCGAGGCCGGGTAGATCGCGATGCTCTGCAGCTTGCGAATCACCTTGCCGCGCAGCGCGTCGATTTCGTACATCGCCTCGACCTGGTCGCCGAAGAATTCGACCCGCACGGCCCGCTGCTCTTCATACGCGGGGAAAATCTCGACCGTGTCGCCGCGCACGCGAAACGTCCCGCGATGAAAGTCGTAGTCGTTGCGCTGATACTGGATATCCACCAGCTTGCGCAGCATCTTGTCGCGGTCGATGGTCTGCCCTTCTTCGAGAAACACCAGCATCTCGAAGTACACCTCGGGCTCGCCGAGGCCGTAGATGCACGAGACCGACGCCACTATCAGCACGTCGTTGCGCTCGAGCAGCGCCTTGGTGGCGGAATGGCGCAGCTTGTCGATCTCGTCGTTGATGCTCGCGTCTTTCTCGATGAAGGTGTCGGTCGAGGGCACGTATGCCTCGGGCTGGTAGTAGTCGTAGTAGGAAACGAAGTAGCGAACCGCGTTCTCGGGGAACAGGCTCTTGAACTCGTTGTAGAGCTGGGCGGCGAGCGTCTTGTTCGGCGCCATCACGAGCGTCGGCCGGTTCACCCGCGCGATCACGTTGGCCATCGTGAACGTCTTGCCCGATCCGGTGACGCCAAGCAGCACCTGGTGCGGCAGTTTGTCGTTGAGGTTGGCGACGATCGATTCGATCGCAGCCGGCTGATCGCCTTCAGGCTTGTAGCCCGAGACCAGCTTGAAACTTCCTTCTTTACCGCGTGCGAGTGAGAGCATGATGAGCCAGACATTCTAGCAGCTTTTGCTTGTTTGCAGAATTAGCGGACAGGATTGACGGTCGCGGTAACCGAAATGTAAGGGCCGGCGTACACCCTTCGATGTGTACGAGCTTCAACGCGCGAAAATGGGTGCTCGGTACGCGGATTTGCTAGAATATTTCGAGACCAAGTGGGGCGGGCCACCGTACCCGCCATCAATCGACGACGTTTCGATTGCTCAACTTTCCAAACTGAATCGAGACCTAGGAGCAACTAACATGAAGCATCTCAAACCCATGCTGGCCGCTGCGATAATACTATTCGCGGCCGCGATGCCCTCGATGGCGAGGGCACAAACTCCCTGGGGCAACGACTTCCAGAACTGGCTCGGCAAGCATCCCGACGCCGGTGGCCAGCTCCAGCAGAATCCTTATCAGATCTACGATCCGGCCTGGCGCGCACAGCATCCCGAGGTTCAGCAATACCTCAACAGCAATCCCGCGGCGTGGAACGAAATGCGCTCCAACGCGAGCATGCACTATGGGCAGAAGATGGACCGGTTCCTCGCTGCTCATCCGGATGTAGCCTCCAAGGTGCGCGAAGATCCCGACCTGCTATACAGCAAACAATTCCGCGAAGAGCATCCTGAGCTCCAGAAGTTCATGCAGAACCATCCCAACGTGTACAAGAAGTTGGACGCGCGGATAGGCCCGTCACCGGAGCACGCCATGGGTGGTCCCGAACACGGCATCGGCGCTTACGACCAGGGTCATCAGTGGCGCGACGCCGACTGGTGGCATCAGCATGATCCCGGCTGGGTCAACAAAAATCATCCCGAATGGGCCAACGATCATCCCGATTGGCATGAGGCCGCAGTGAACGAGGCTTACCACCCTGCGCATGCCTCTGAAGTCGTGAATCCGGCGCCAGTTGGTCAGCCGCCCCCCCAGCATCACCATCATCACAATAATTAGTTCGACTCTGCCGAGCGCGAAGGACAGCGCTCGGCAGGGGTCGAAAGCATGATCTGAGGCGAGTTTTCGGGAATTCTCGCCGCTAGTTATCCACAGGAAGACCGGGCTGCGGCGAGCAGCCCGGTCAAAAATTCTCACCCATTTAATCCTCGGACGTGTTGCATTCTTGTTACGAATATAACTATATTTCCCCGTCAATTGGGGTGGGTATAGTTCCGGTCTGGATACAGCTGAGGCTCGGGGGCCAGTGAAGCGTTCGCTTCACTATAGACGCGTTTGGGTGAGGAGGAGTTCATGAGATTGAAATCGAGGCTATTGAATGCGTTCGCCGCCGTCGCAGGCATGGCGCTGTTGGCGTCGGGCTTGAGCGGTTGCGCGTATCTGGAGCAGCCGCGTTCGTGGGGGACTTGTGCGATCCTCGGAGCTGCGGTTGGTGCAGGCGTAGGCGCCGCATCAGGAATTGTCATCGACGACAATTCTCACGGCTCCAGCAACAGCAGCAATGACTCCCGTGCCTGGGCAGGTGCAGGTGGAGCACTCGCTGGCGCCGTCGTCGGCGGGCTGGCTGGCCACTACCTCTGCGATCCAATCATAGAGCCGCCGCCTCCTCCGCCGCCGCCACCTCCTCCGCCACCGCCGCCACCTCCTCCGCCGCCGCCGCCGGTAACGCAGAAGCTGGTATTGCGCGGTGTGCATTTCGACTTCAACAAGTCGAGGATCCGCCCGGGTGACGCCGCGGTTCTGGATGAGGCCGCAACTACTCTGAAGGCCAATCCGAACGTGACGATCAACGTCAACGGCTACTGCGACGCGATCGGCAGCGAGGGATACAACCTCAAGCTGTCAGACCGCCGAGCTGACGCGGTCGTGGATTACCTGGTGAAGGCCGGAATCCCGTCGAGCCAGTTGATCCCGCACGGCTACGGCAAGACTGACTTCGTCGCCACCAACGACACGGCTGAGGGTCGCGCTCAGAACCGCCGCGTCGAGCTGGTGCCGAACCAGTAAGCCGGGCCGCTACTGAAACGTCCGCAACGCGGCCGCAGCCCCTTCGGGGTTGCGGCCGCATGTTTTTCAGGGTTTCCGGGCAGCTCGGCCTATTTCGCCTCTTGAATAGCTCTTTGTTATTAAAGATGTCACAATTCACCCGGCTTTAATTCCGGTAATTGCTTGAGACCAGGGGAGGGACTCGTGACAAACTGGAAAACTTGGATTAACGCAACGGCTGCCTTGGCTCTTCTCGCGCTCTCGTCATGTGCATCGCTGACGCCGGAGCAAAAGGAATACATGGCCTTCGGCGCGGCTGGCGGCGGGCTCGCCGGCGGCGCCGTCGGCTGCGGAGTTGCGGCTTTGGACAGTGGCAGCGCCAAGGGCTACGAGATCGGATGCCCGGCCGGAGTAGTTGGCGGCGCTTTGCTAGGCGCGGCCGTCGGCTACCTGATGGCGCCGAAGGAAGCTCCCACATTCACAGCGCCACCGCCGCCCCCGCCTCCGCCTCCACCACCACCGCCGCCGCCGACAGCGCCGAAGCAAAAGCTGGTGCTGCGCGAAGTGCATTTCGATTTCAACAAGTACAGAATCCGGCCGGGTGACGCCGCGGTTCTGGATGAGGCCGCAAGTACTCTAAGGGCCAACCCGAACGTGACCGTCAACGTCAATGGCTATTGCGACGCAATTGGCGGCGAGGAATACAACCTGAGGCTGTCCGATCGTCGTGCCGACGCGGTCGTGAATTACCTGGTGAAGAACGGAATTCCCTCAAGCCAGCTGATTCCGCACGGATACGGCAAGACCAACTTCGTTGCCACCAACGACACGGCCGAGGGACGCGCCCAGAACCGTCGCGTCGAACTGGTGCCTAACGAATAAGCCGGATCGAGACTGAAAACGTCTGCAAGCGGCCGTAGCACCCTAAAGGGGCTGCGGCCGCAACTTTTTGCATCCAAAAATCGTCACTTACGTAACCAATCGTTAAGCTTGGGCTCGCTGGAGCGGGCCGGAAATTCGCGTCGATTCATTTAAAATGGCAAAATTCGTGAGAACTTTATCCTGTAACAACTTGAGCTTTATGGAGGAGTGTTCGTGAGTAGATGGAAGAACTGGACTAGCGCTGCAGCAACCGTCGTTTTGTTGACGGCCTCATCGTGCGCGTCGTGGACCCCCGAGCAGAAGGAGTACACGGCTTACGGAGCGGCTGGGGGCGCGCTCGCAGGCGGCGGCGTCGGCTGTGGCGTGGCTGCTTTGGAAAGCGGTAGCGCGAAAGGATACGAGATCGGATGCCCCGCCGGTGTGTTTGGCGGCGCTTTGATCGGCGGCGCCATCGGGTACCTGCTGGCCCCGAAACCAGCTCCATATGTAGCGCCACCACCTCCTCCTCCCCCGCC
>JBEKLS010000188.1:0-8720 GCA_050010075.1 Binatus sp. (SeqCode)
GAGAACACGGTGGCGATCGAGGCGCCGATGCAGGGCACGATCGTTTCCGTCGACGTCAGCGAAGGCGACCGCGTCCATCGCGGGCAGCAACTGTTCGTCATGGAAGCGATGAAAATGGAGCACGTCATCGCGGCCGACAAGAGCGGAATCGTGCGGCGCATCACGGTGGCCAAGGGCGACGCGATCTTCGAAGGGCATCCGCTGGCTTTCATCGAGGAGGCCGACGTCGAGTCCACGCAAAGCGCCGAGACCCAGGACGTGGATCTGGATCGCGTGCGTCCCGACCTTGCGGAAGTCGTCGAGCGTCATGCGCTCGGCTTCGACGCCGCGCGGCCCGACGCGGTCGCGCGCCGGCGCAAGACCGGGCAACGCACGGTTCGCGAAAATATCGACGACCTGTGCGACGCGGGCACTTTCGTCGAGTACGGTCCGCTGGTGATCGCGGCGCAGCGCCGCCGGCGCACGATCGAGGACCTCATCAAGAACACCCCGGCCGACGGCATGGTTGCCGGCATCGGACGCGTCAACGGCGATCTGTTCGAGGAATCCAAGGCGCAGTGCGTGCTGATGTCGTACGACTATACGGTGCTCGCCGGCACGCAGGGCCAGCAGAACCACCGCAAGAAAGACCGCATGTTCGAGATCGCGCAGAAGTCGCGCTTGCCGGTGGTCTTCTTCACCGAGGGCGGCGGCGGACGACCCGGCGACACCGACGGACTGGGCGTCGCCGGCCTCGACTGCATGGCGTTCAACTACTGGGGAAAATTAAGCGCTCTCGTGCCGCTGGTGGGTATCAACTCGGGACGATGCTTCGCCGGCAATGCGGCATTGCTCGGATGCTGCGACATAGTAATCGCTACGAAAGGATCGAATATCGGAATGGGTGGTCCCGCGATGATCGAAGGCGGTGGACTGGGTATATTCCGCCCCGAAGAAGTAGGCCCGATGGAGGTGCAAGTAGCTAATGGCGTAGTAGACATTCCGGTCGCCGACGAAGCCGAAGCAGTACAAGTAGCTAGGAAGTACCTATCCTACTTCCAGGGCGATGTGCGCGACTGGCTATGTGCCGATCAGCGACTGCTGCGCTCGATCATCCCCGAGAATCGGCTTCGCATCTACGACGTGCGCGCGGTCATCGAGACGCTCGCCGATACCGGCTCGGTACTAGAAGTCCGCAGGCATTTCGGCCCCGGCATGGTGACGTCGCTCATCAGGATCGAAGGACGTCCCGTCGGACTCATCGCCAACAACCCGGTTCATCTCGCCGGTGCGATCGACAGCAACGGCGCCGACAAGGCTGCGCGCTTCATGCAACTCTGCGACGCCTTCGACATCCCGCTGCTGTTCCTGTGTGACACGCCCGGCATCATGGTCGGCCCTGAAGTCGAGAAGACTGCGCTGGTGAGGCACGCGTCGCGCATGTTCGTAGTTGGCGCTAACATCAGCGTGCCGTTTTTCACGATCATACTGCGCAAGGGCTACGGACTGGGCGCGCAGGCGATGGCGGGCGGCAGTTTCAAAGCGCCGATTTTCACGGTCGCATGGCCGACGGGCGAGTTCGGCGGCATGGGACTCGAAGGAGCGGTGAAGCTCGGCTATCGCAACGAGCTGGCCGCCGTCGAGGAGCCCGAGAAGCGCAAGGCGCTGTTCGACGAGATGGTCGATCGGATGTATCGCCACGGGAAGGCGGTGAATACCGCGTCGCACTTTGAGATCGACGACGTCATTGACCCGTTCGACTCGCGCAAATGGATCGTCGCGGGTCT
Organism: Binatus sp. (SeqCode); assembly: GCA_050010075.1. Taxonomy (GTDB): domain Bacteria; phylum Desulfobacterota; class Binatia; order Binatales; family Binataceae; genus Binatus. The sequence continues at coordinate 1,767 of JBEKLS010000188.1, forward strand.
GCGATCGACGCCGCCGAAGACGCCCCGCGCCGGCAAGAAGCGCCCCAACGTCGATACCTGGTGACGCCGTATCGCTGGTCGTCTATTTTCCGCTGCGCGCGGTCTCGGCATTTTGCGCGGGCGCAATCGTAAACGGACCCGCCACTGTGCTCGCCATCGCGTCGGCAGCGCGCTGGTCGGAGCTGATTGCCTTCATGATCGCGCCGGTCGCTGCCGCCATCAGCGTGTGCTTCTTCGCAGTGACGCGGGCGGCGCTCGCGTCGATCGAATCGAGCAGCCCCTGGCATCGCGGCATCACGTATCGCGCGATCAGTTCGTAGCTGCGCCACATCTTTTCGCGCGGCGCCCAGTCATGCGCGAAACTCAGGATTGTGCCGAAGCCGCCCGACAGCTCCTGCAGCTTCGCGAGCTTCTCGAGCGCGTCTTCGGGCGTGCCGAAAATCCCGCCGCCGAACTCGTCCATGAATTTCGCCGCCTCGTAGCCGTCTGCGAAATCTTTTCCGTCCGGACGCCCGAGGATTCCGACCACGTACTCGTTGTTCCAGCGCTTGAGCCCGTCGGCGACGTCGCGGTACGCCTGCTCTTTCGAATCGGCGAGATGAAACGGCATGACGATGCGCCAGTTCGCGCGATCGACCTGCTGTCCGTGCTCCTTGGCGGAACTTTCGGCGAAGCTCCACTGCGTCTTGAGCGCGGTCAGACCCTCTTGCATATACGACGCGACCGACAGCACGCCCACGCCGTACTTGCCCGCGGCCTTCATCCCGGCCGGCGAGATCATCGACGCGACCGCGATCGGCATCTGCTTCTGCAGCGGGCGCAGATGCAACGCCGCATCGCGCAGCCGATACCACGAGCCGTCGACGGTGATCGGCTCGCGCTCGTTCAGCAGCCGGATGATGACGCCGAGACCTTCGTCCATTTGATCGCGCTGGGTCATCGGATCGATGCCGAGCATGAACGCGTCAGAGGGCAGCGCGCCGGGTCCGACTCCGAGCATGGCACGCCCGCGGCTCAGCATGTCGAGCATCACCATGCGTTGTGCGACGGTGAATGGATGATGATAAGGGACCGAGACGACGCCGGTGCCGAGCTTGATACGCTGCGTGCGCTGCGCGGCTGCGGCAAGGAACATCTCGGGCGACGCGATCGTCTCCCATCCGCCCGAATGATGCTCGCCGACCCAGAACTCGTCGTAGCCGAGACCGTCGAGCAACGTGGCCAGTTCGAGGTCGCGCTCGAGTTGGAGCATAGGATGCTCGCCGATCGGATGATGAGGAGCGAGAAAAACGCCAAAGCCGAGCCGATTGTCCACGACGGCCTCCATTGCGGGGGTTAGTGCAAGTTCCGTTCTGAACGACTGTTACCGCAGGCCGGCGCGACTATGCAACATGAGCACGTGCGACGGCGGCAAGACATTAACGTCGTCCCATCTTTTGTGTCATCCCGAGCGTAGCCGAAGGACCCCGGATCCTTCTCGGTGTCGGTCGATGCACCCCCAATCGCGGTGCTATCGCGATGCCCGCTGAATTTGGATCGAGGTTGCGATCACGGATTTGCACTGTGCGCTTGGATTGCTCTGATCCATCCTGCGTGTAATGCGATCCCGCCATGATTGGGGGTGCGTCCGCGGGCGTGGAGAAAGATCCGGGTCCCTCGGCTTCGCTCGGGATGACACAAAAAATGATGAGACTAAAAAAACGATGCGGAACGGTATCCGGCTCTTGTCCGAGCGCCCGCTTACGAGCTGCCTTTTTCTTTCATCGAAACTTCGTCCCACAACAGTAGCTGGTAGCCGTCCGGGTCTTGCAGCTCGGCGCCGTAGCCCCAGAAATATTTGCCCGGCGGATTCACGAACGCGACGCCCTTCGATTGCAGCTCCTTATACTTTGCATCGACGTCGTCGACCTGGAGTGTTAGCGAGCACTTAGTGCCGGCCAGTTGTCCGCCCGGCTCATAGACGAAGATCGTGAAGCCCGCATCGTCCTGGATCGCGGACGTCTTGCGGTCGGGGACTTCGAATTCAACCTTGAAGCCGAAGTTGCGCACGTACCAATCGCGCGAGGCCTGGTAGTTCGTGACCGGCAGGTTCATGTGATCGAATTTGACCATTCGCTTGCCCCGTTCAACGCAGAATTTCGACGAGCAATACCCATGCATTCGAAACGCCGATCGTAATCGACAGAATTACGCCGGGAGCGAGCCAGTACAGACCGCCGAGCGTCTCCGTCGCGAGCGAAATTCCCGCGATGCAGAACGGGAGCGTGGCGAATTGGGAAAGCACGATCGATATGATCGGCCGCGAGTGTTTTCGCGAGTACGACCGGTACTGAAGCATCGTCTGCAGCACCCACAGCACGATTCCCGCAACCGCCATTCCGACGCCGAGCACCAGGCTCGACAGGCCGGGCACGATCGCCCACATCGAAACGACCAGCGCGCCGAACATCTGCATGATCGATTCGGCCGCGCGGTCGGCCAGCGATTGAGACTCGAGGATGCGGCTCAGGTTGATCGAGATCGCGACGAAGATGAGTCCCGTCAACGTCGCAGCGACGCCTGCTGCGACCGAGAGGAACCCGGCCCAGTTCGCAATCTGATAGGCGTACACGGCGCGGTGATCGAGGCGCGTCTACTTCTGTCGTGGATGCACCGCGTTGTAGTCGCGAATTGCTTTCAGGATCGCGCCGCCCGCTTTCTCCATCAACTCTGTCTTGTTGGCCGTGACGCGCGCCGCCGACGCTTCGATCGGCGCAATCAGCCCCTGGCATCGCGGCATCACGTAGCGCGCGATCAGCTCGTAGCTGCGCATCATCTGCGGACGCGTCACCCAATCGTGCGCGAAGCACAGAACCGTACCGAAGCCGCCCGACAGTTTCTGCAGACGCGCGATACGTTCGAGCGCGTCGTCGGGCGTCCCGAAGATCGCGCCGCCGTAGTCGCTCATCCGCTTGGCGGCTTCGTAACCGTCGGGGAACGGCGGCCGATTTGGCGTGCCGAGAATCCCCACGATGTACTCGTTCTGCCACTTCTGGAGTCCTGCTGCGGCTTCGCGCATCGCCTGCTCTCTCGATTCCGCAAGATGAAACGGCATCACGATTCGCCAGTTCGCGCGATCGATCGTCTGGCCGAATTCCTTCGCCGAGGTCTCGCCGAAATTCCACTGCGTCGGCAGCGCCATCAAGCCTTCTTCGGAGTACGAGGCCACCGACAACACGCCCGCACCATACTTGCCGGCCGTCTTCATCCCCGACGGCGAAATCGTCGACGCAACCGCGATCGGAATTTTTGCCTGCAGCGGACGAATCTGCAGCGCGGCGTTGTGCAGCTCGAACCATGAGCCGGTGTGGCTGAACGGCTCGTCCTCGTTGAGCAGCCGCAGGATCACGCCAAGGCCCTCATCCATCCTGTCGCGCTGGGTCATCGGATCGATCCCGAGCATGACGGCGTCCGACGGCAGCGCACCGGGCCCGACTCCGAGCATCGCGCGCCCGTGACTCAGATGATCGAGCATCACGATGCGCTGGGCGACGTTGAATGGATGATGATACGGAATCGAGACGACGCCGGTGCCGAGCTTGATTCGCTTGGTGCGCTCGGCCGCGGCAACCAGGAACATCTCAGGCGACGCGATCGTCTCCCATCCCGCCGAATGATGCTCACCGACCCAGAACTCATCATAGTGAAGCTCGTCGAGCCACTGCGCGAGTTCGAGATCGCGTTGAAACTGGAGCGTGGGATGCTCGCCGATAGGATGATGCGGCGCGAGAAAGACGCCAAAACCGAGTCGCTGGTTCATAATTCTCCTGTATTCAGAAAGTTGCGGTGAGCAGCCTGAAACACCTCAGGCGGTCAGCACCGCGATATGCGCTGAATCGAAATACTCGTCCAGCCGCGTGATGCGGCCATGCTCGACAACACAAATAATGCATGCCGGCAGGTTCAGTTGCTTGCCCGACGCTTTCACCCGTCCGCGCAGCACGTGCTGCTGCACGAAGCCGGTCGGCGTCGCTTGCCGGCGGATTTCGGCGTACTCGCGTTCCAGAATATTGGCGGTCACCCACGTCAGCACCGCGAGATTCTCGTCAACAGTCTGCGTGGCGCCGTCGTTGTTGTGCCAGATCTTCGCGCCGGGCGCGTAAACCTCGCGCAGCGCAGCAACGTCGCCGCGCTCGATCGCTTTGAACAGCCGATCCGCCACTTCGAGCGATTGTTCCGGGGAGGTTTTCGATTGCGTCACATGCTTACTCCGTTGGTGGGCGCCGCCGAGGCTGACCCGCCGGGACTCGACGCAGGCGTGCTGGCTGCCGCCGGTTTGGATTCCGCTGCGGCGGGCGAAGGCGGTGCACTCACTGTCGGCTCCGGGGTCGGCACGGACACTGTAGGCAGCGGTCCCGCCTGGCTGGGCTCCGACGCGGGGCTCGCGGCTTCCGACGGAACCGGAGCGGCCGCCATCAGCGCAGTGCCTGCGCCGTAGTCGTACACCAGCACGCCGCCGAGATGACTCTGGTAGCCCAGCGCCACGATCGCGACGAAAGCGACGATGATATAGATAGCGCGCGATCCCGCCATGAAGCCGAACGCCTGGATCATGATTCGCCAGACCGCGAGAACGCCGAACGTGATCGCGAGATATTCGCCCAGTTCCGCGTGCGTCTTGAGCACGTCCTTGGCCGGCTGGCCCAGTGCGTCCCAGATGCGGTCGGCTTCCATACCGCCGGTGAAATATGAAGCGCCCGCTGCGATCGCGCCCAACACGGTCAGCAACAGAGCGGTGTAGCGAAGCCAGAGGCGAGTCGGCGAGGCGCTCGCGACGATATCGATCAGCACCGCGACGATCAGCAACGCCACCGAGAAATGGTCTACAACCGGGTGCAGTTGATAGGGTTCGAGGAATTTCACGACAGAGTCCATCGGCACTCCTTGAATTGGACGGGATCCGAATACACGCGGGCAACGAACACGCGGAATTGCGTGGCACGAGGCGCGGCCACTGCACTTTATCGCAAAGCACCCGCCCGCACGCAAATCTGCGGCGACCTAGAGCGCCAGCACCGAACGGGCGAAGAATTCACGAAGTCGACCGTCTCGCCTGGGTGAAAAAGCTACGGGTTAGTTTTGCCGGGTTTCTGGATTGTGATTTCGAGAGCGCGTATCTCGACATCGCTCCACGCGCGTTGCGTGAAAAAATAAGCAAGCGCCCGGCCGACAGTCAGCGTGTGGAAATTCGGCGCCCACCATTCTTCGAATCCGAACTCCGTCGCATCGGGATTGCCGGCGCTCGCGCCGCGCGCCGTTTCGCCGATATTCACGACGATGCTGGCTTCGGCGCTCGAATCTATCAGTGTCAGATCGTGCAGATACCATTGCACCTGCGGCGCGTCGTCGGGAATCATCGCGCTCGCGCTGGCCGGCACCATACTTCGCACGCGCTCGCATTGGCGCGGCGTTTGAATCGACGTCACCGGCTCGGACCAGAACAGCAGCGCATGCCGGCGCCACGGCGCCTCGGTCGCGTCAGGCGCCGGATAAACAAAGTTGGTGACGACTTGGACATAGAGCGTGAGCGCGATCGCCGCGGCTATCGCGTAGCGAATCGAGTTCCATCGCTCGACTCGATGCATCCAGTCCACCGCGAAAGCGCCGAGCAGGGTCAGCGGCAAAACGATCGCGACGATCGCGTCGGAAGAATTATCGCCGACTGCCGCAAACATCGCGAAACTGACGATCGCCCATACTAGCGCCCACACCGCAAAGCGGTCGCCAACCCGGCCCGCGACGATCGCAGCCGCGCCGACGGCTGCGAGAGCCAGGACAATAAATTCGTAGAACAACAAAATCGGAATCAGCCGGTGAACCGCGCGATGATAGGCGACCAGCGGTGGCGCGAACGCGGCATGGAACTCAAAGTCGAGCAAAGCACCCACCGGTTGGGTGAATAACGCGCTTATCAGCAAAATCCACAGGACAATCGCAACGATCGCGCATACCAGCACGAGCCCGCGATGGCGATCCCACCACACGCGCAACCGCAAACGCCGATGATCAAGCCGCACCGCGTCGACGGCGCCGACGACAATCAGCGACACGATCATGGCAGCCGCCGTGATGTAGGCAATCGGATCGGCGCTGAGCCACAGCGCGATCGCGACGCCCAGTCCTGCAGCGCGATCGCGACGCCCAGTCCTGCTGCACGCCGGCGAGTCGCCCGCCACCGCATCGATTCCGCAATTGCGATCGCAGCCATCATGAACGCGAGCGAGGCGATCGAGGTCGCGCCGCCGCGCGAAAAATAAGTCATGCTCGGCGAAATCGCGATCAATGCGGCGAAGGCCAGCGCTCCCGCGCGTCCCAGGACCGGGCGCAGAACAAATCCCATCGCGATGATCGCCAGGCCGCATAGCGTCACGACGATTCGCGAGCTGCCGTCCGACGCTCCCACCGCCGCGAAGATCCATCCTTGCAGTATCGTCACCCACGAGGCGGCCACCGACCCCAGCGCGTCGTGACCGTTGGCCGCCAGTGCCAGCGACGAAAGTGCGTCGGCTCCCTGCGGGGCGTCGAGCGGACGCGCTCCCAGAGCCGCCATGCGCGTGATGAGCGCCCAGGCCACGACCAAATACCACGCCAGGTGCTCGGTCGTGACGACGTAAACCGCGCGCGTCAGCCGTTCGTGGCTCAGGTTGGGCGCGAGTGCGGTAGTCGGCGGCGCCAATCGAGCAGGCTCGTGCTCGACGCTCTCAGGCGGTGCGTTGTCGAGCCGCCATTCGTCGTCCGCGATTTTTTCCGGTTCCGCCATCTGTACTTATGCTCTTGCGACTTCGCTATTGCCCAGACCGCGCGTTGTCAACGCCGGGCGCCGAAAAATTAATCCGCTCGAAACGCAATTTGCCCTTGAGCCCACCGCCTTTGCGGTTATGCTGGAGGTTTCGAGTCACGCAAAAATGTTCGGCC
>JBEKLS010000189.1:0-7849 GCA_050010075.1 Binatus sp. (SeqCode)
TACATCACGCGCGGGCTATCGTTCGAGTTTCACTACTTCTTCATGCGCAAGCTGTGGTTCGCGCATCTTGCGCGAGCGCTGGTGGTGTTTCCCGGCGGCTTCGGCACTCTCGACGAAATGGCCGAGATACTGACCTTGCAGCAAACGCAAAAACTGGATCGTTCGATCACGGTGCTGCTCTACGGCTCGCAGTACTGGAACGAGATCATCAACTTCGACGCGCTGGTCAAGCATGGGATGATCAGTCCCGAAGATCTCAAACTGTTCAGCTTTGTCGACGATCCAGTTACAGCGCTCGGCCTGCTGCAGAAGGGGCTCAAGTCACATCCCGAGGAAACGCCGCCGGCCTTTGCGCATTCGTGCACGCCAACTCAACGCTGAACGATCTTGAGACCTATGAAGGTAGTCGCCGGAATCGATGTGGGTGGAACCAACACCGATGCAGTGCTGGTCCGCGACGGCAGGATCGTCGAGCGCGCGAAGGTCCCGACGACCACCGACGTGCGCGACGGCATCCTCGCGGTGCTATCGCGCGTCAAGCAGGATTACGGCATCGAGCGCGTGCACATCGGCACCACCGCGTTCACCAACGCACTGGTAGAGCGCCAGAATCTGCAAACTGCGGCGGCGATCAGAGTCGGCAGTCCGGTTTCCGAATCGCTCCCACCGATGATCGACTGGCCCGCGGATCTTCGGCGTGCGACTGACAACCTGACTTTCTTCGTCGCGGGCGGACGCGAGTACGATGGCCGTCCCATCCGACCAATCGACCATGCGGAAATTACCGCGGTGGCCAGGACGCTGGCCGCGCGCGGCATCAGCCAGGTCGCAGTGACCGCGGTCTTCGGAACCTCGTACCCCGAGGATGAGCTGCAGGTCGCCGAGTGGCTGCGAAGCGAAAATCGCGCGCTGCAAGTGACCCTGTCGCATCGGATCGGCCGCTTCGGAATCCTCGAGCGTGAGAATGCGACGTTGCTCAACGCGATGTTGCGTCCGCTCGCCGAACGCACAGTGGCCGGCTTCCGAGCCGCGGTTCCGTCCAACCTTTTCATCAGCCAGAACGACGGCACTGCAATGCGCGCTGAAAGCGCCGCCCAGTTGCCAATTTTTACGGTCGCCTCGGGACCGACCAACAGCTTGCGCGGCGCCGGCCTGCTCGCATCGTTGACCGACGCGATCGTGATCGACGTCGGCGGCACCACCACCGATGTCGGTGTGCTGCGTGGCGGCTATCCGCGGGCGGCGGGACTCGACCTCAGCATCGCGGGAGTGCGCACCAACTTCCGAATGCCGGACTTGTGCTCGATTGGAGTCGGCGGCGGAAGTCTCGTGGATGTCGCTACCGGCGCGGTCGGGCCGCAGAGCGTCGGGTTTCGCATCACGGAAGAGGCTCTGGTCTTCGGTGGTCATCAACTGACCTTGACGGACGTTGCGGTGGCCGCGCGTCGCGCCGATATTGGCAATCGCGCGCTGGTGCGGCACCTCGATCCGAAAACGATCGCGCGCGTCGACGATCATCTTCGCGTGCGGCTGTCGCGCCTGCTCGAAAACTACGACCGCCTCGATCGCCAGCTCCCGATTATCCTGGTGGGAGGCGGCGCGCCGCTGGTTCTGCCACTTTTGCGCGAACTCGGCCGCCAGGTTGAGTTTCCAACTGACGCTGCAGTCGCAAACGCCTACGGGGCTGCGATGGCGCAAGTTGGCGGCGAGGCCAGCCTGACTTTCTCTTCGAGCGTCTCGCGCAAGGAAGCTCTGGCGAAGGCCGAAGCGGAAGCGCATCGTCGCGCGGAAGCAGCCGGTGCGCGCCCCGGCACGACCAGGACGGTCGAACTTGAAGACGCTGCCCTGACCTATCTCGCTTCCGAGGCGCTCAAGGTGCACGCGCGCGCGGTCGGCGACATTGGAGAAGCGGGCGAATGAGTTTTGAAATTCGGCGCGCCGATCTTTCAGCTCTCGCGCTCGGTTCCGGCATCCTCGGAACCGGTGGTGGCGGCAACTCTTACTACGGGCAACTGGTCGCCGGCCAAATCATGAGCGACACATCCTCCGTGCGGGTGATCGATGTAACCGAAATGGATCCCGAGTCGTACGCCATCAGCTCGGCGGCAATCGGAGCGCCGCTGGTTTGTCTCGAGAAGCCTCCAAGTCTGCGAGCCTTGCAGATAGGACTGGATTCCGTAGCTGCGGTCCTCAAAGGTCGTGTTGGTGCATTCGTCACCGCGGAGATCGGCGGCTTGCAGTGCATGTTCCCGCTGATGCTGGCCGCGCAAACTGGAATTCCGCTGCTCGACGGCGACGGTATCGGCCGCGCCTTTCCCGAAATCCAGATGTGCACCTTCATGATCTATGGCACTACGCCAGGACTTCCGCTCGCACTCAGCGGTGACAGTGGCTTGCTGCTCGACGCGCGCGCGCACGGCGATGAGACTCCGCGTTACGACTCGCCGGACGAGCCTTCCGGCATCGGTATGGAGCGGCGTCTGCGCAAGATCTGCTCCGACAACGGCGGCCTCATCTATATGACCACGACCTTCGATCATAAGTCTCTCGTGCGCACTCTGATTCGCGGAACTATAGGTCTGACTCTCGCGTTGGGACGGGCAGTGGAGTCAGCGCGATCTGCAAGGAAAGATCCGATCGCGGCAATCGTCGAGGCCGGACAAGGAAAAAGATTCATCGGCGGCAAGATCATAGACGTGGAGCGCCGCTTTCGCGCCGGTCACGACTGGGGCAAAGTTCTGCTCGAAGGTGTCGATGACGACAAAGGCCGCATTGCCGAAATTGCTTTCAAGAACGAGTATCTCATACTAGGGATTGGCGACGCGGTCGCGCTGACGGTCCCCGATCTCATCACGTTGGTGGAAACCGAGACCGGCAATCCTGTAACGACCGAAATTCTACGGCCTGGTCTTAGGGTAACTGTCGTAGGACTGCCATGCTCACCTCTTATGAAAACTACCAAGGCCTTGAAAGCGGTCGGACCGAAAGCTTTCGGCTACGACCTGCCCTACATCGGCCTACATATTTCCGGCGCAGGAGACGAACGATGTCTGACAAAATCGCGGTGACCGACGTTAAACTGAAATACGCGACTATCCAGGAAGCGAAGACGATGCCGGGGTTGCGTCTTATCCTCGGCGCGAACGCGGTCCCGGGTCCGTGGCGGGAAGCGTGCAAGGGAATTTTTCATGTGAAAAAGATTCCCTACACTCCGGTCGCCTCCGCAGGTCAGGATGGCTCCCAGCGCGAGCTGGTTGAATGGACCGCGCAAAACAGCGCGCCAGTCGCCATTTGGAATGATGAACGCCCGCGCTCGACCTGGATCGAGCAGCTCTTCCTCGCCGAGCGCCTGCAACCGGAGCCGGCGCTGATTCCCGCGAACGCCGACGATCGCGTTTTGATGTTCGGCCTTATCAATGAAATCGCGGGAGAGAACGGCCTCGGCTGGCAACGGCGACACCTCATGATCAATCGTAACGTCAGCAACCCGGACACCGATCAACGAACGAGGGATTTCTGGCGCCGCTTCGGCGGCAAGTATGTGTTCAGCGAGGAAGCTGCGGCGGCCGCGCCCGCGTGCGTCGCATCGATTCTGAAATTCCTCGCCGAGCGCCTCGACCATCAGAAGGCCCGGGGCAGCAAGTTCTTCATTGGCGAGAAGCTCTCGGCCGCCGACATTTATTGGGCCACGTTTGCCGCGCTGATCCGTCCGCTGCCGCCCGAGTTGTGCCCGATGGCGACGGCGTTTCGCGAGATTTACACGGAGAAAGATCCGCTGATAGTGGCGTCGACAACGCCGTCGCTGATCGAGCATCGCGATTTCATCTATCGCGAATTCCTGGAGTTGCCCGTAGTTTTCTAGCGATATTCGTCGCCGCAGTCGCCGATGACCTTCATCAGATCGCGCGACCTGACGAGTACCGCTTCGATGCTCGCGCGATCTTCCGCCTCGAGCGCGAAACCGAACACGCGCGCGTTGTCGGCGATATGCTGCGCGACCCCGAGCCGCGTGCCGACGATCACTCCGGCGACAGCGGAACGGTCCAGGACGTACCGAATGCCCACGTCGGCGATACTCACGTGATGCTTCTCTGCTACCGATTTCAACGCGCCGAGCAGTTCCTGGAAGAGCGCCCATCCGCCCCACGCATCAATCATGTTGCTGTACTTTTGCAGCGACGCGGTATTGAGCTCGCCGCGATGCGGCGCCGGACGCCCGTAATATTTCTCAGACAACAGTCCGCCGAGCACGGTGCCATAAGTGAGTAGCGTGATGTCGTGATCGCGGCAGAAAGCCGCCATCGCGGCTTCGGGGCGGCGATCGACTATCGAGTACTGCACCTGGTTCGAGACGACGCGAATACCGGCATCGGTGATGATGCGCAAACGCTCGGTGTCGAAGTTAGTGAGCCCGAGATGACGAATCATTCCCTCGCGCTGCACGTCGGCGAGATGCTTGAGCGCGTCGAGGTAGCTGCGATCCGAGTAGTCCCACCAATGGAATTGCAACAGGTCGAGGCACTCGACGCCCATGCGCGAAAGCGAGCGCCCGATCGCATCGTCGACCATGCGCCGCGTAACGCGACCCGGCCGCGGTACCCATTTGGTGAACGCCTGGATCTCCGACAAGCGCTGCGCACCGTGGCGCTTAACAAATTCGCGCCGAAACTCTCCGATGAAATCTTCGGCGGGGCCGTAGTGGTCGGCGAGATCCCAGCTTGTGAATCCGGCATCGTGATACGCGAACATCTCCTCGATCGCGCGCTGCGGATCGATGTGCCCATGCGCACCGGAGACCTGCCACATGCCGTTGAGGACGCGGCAAATGTTCAGATCGGGGGTGAACTGAAAGCGGCTCGATACGGGTAGTGCCATGACCGCGATACTAGCGCTCGCGAAGTTCACGGCGCGACCAGTTCGGGCTGATTCGGTGCTAAGGTTGCATTGATTCAAAGGCCAGCAAAACCATGAGCGAGGAGATTTATCCATGAAAATTGGCGCATTGGTTTTTCTCACCGAGCAATCCGGCAATCCCGGCGCAATCGCGCGCGAAGCTGAAAATCTCGGCTTCGAATCGTTCTTCGTCGCCGAGCACATGGTGGTGCCGAGTACATACACGACCCACTACCCGCGCTCGCGCGACGGAAAAGTCCCGGAATTCTACGCGCGCCTGATCGATCCGTTCGTCGCACTCGCGATTGCGGCGGATGCGACCTCGCGCATCAAAATCGGCACCGCCATCTGCCTGCTGCCCCAGCGCGATGTGATCGAAACTGCCAAAGTGACGGCATCGATCGATCTTTATTCGAAGGGCCGGCTGATTCTCGGCGTCGGCGCCGGATGGTTCCGCGAGGAAGCGGAAGTCATGGGCGTCAACTTCGCGCGGCGCTGGCAGCATCTGCGCGAATCCGTCGAAGCATTGCGCATACTGTGGAGCGGCGACGACGTCAGCTACGCGGGCGAGATCGTGAGGTTCCCGCCGGTAAAGCTCGGACCCAAGCCGGTGCAAAAACCGGGACCGCCGATATTACTCGGTGCGCACGATCCGAAGTACGCGCTCAAACGTGTCGCGCGCTACGGCGACGGATGGTGTCCGGGCGGTCTCAGCGTCGAGAAGGCGCGCGAGTGCATCCCGCAGATCAAAAAGATGGCAAAGGAGTTCGGCCGCGATGCCAACAAGCTCGAGTTCTCGGTGCTGCTGAGCGGGGAGCCACCGAGCGCCGATGCGATGAAGCAATACGGCGAAGCGGGCGTGACCCGGCTGGTCGTCGCCGCGTCGGCAGTATCGGAGGACGGCGTCAAAGTCGTGCGAGGACTGGGACCGATCGTCGAGCGTGCCGCGAAGCTCTAACCGTCTCAACTACAAAAGCAGAGGGCGCGGCACTTGGCACCGCGCCCTCTTTGCGTGTTTTGAATTACTTCGACGCTGCGCGTCCCGCGCCCGCGGCTTCCCTGGCTTCTTTGGCCGCCTTCTTCGCGGCCTGCTCGTCGGCGTGCTTCTGAATCATCGCGCCCGCCGCGTTCATCGCCTGTCCCATGAAGTCATGCGCATTCGACATGGTCCAATCGTACGATGCCTGACGGCTCACGTTGGCGCTCTTGAATACCGGCGCGACATGCTCGGCCCACAGCTCATATGACTTGATGGTCTGGTCGAAGGCCGCCCAGTTGTGCGCCAGTTGCAGGAACGCGCCGAACTCGCCCTGCTTGGCCTCGAGCCGTTTGATCTGCGCGATCGCGTCGTCGGGCGTGCCGATCACGGCGTTGCCCGATTCGATCATCGCATCGATCGGGTCGAGTCCGTTGGGCGCCTGCGGTGCGAGCGGGTTGAGCCGCGCAAAGTACTCCATCCACTTGTGGATGCCGTACTCGACATTCTTGCGCGCGCGCTCACGAGTCTCGGCGATGTGTACGGGGCCAACGAGGCGCAGCTTGCTGCGATCCATCTTGCGATTGTTCTCGGCCGCGATCTCATTCGCGATCGCCCAGTTGGTGCCGAGCGCGTCGAAACCATTCGCGTTGGTCGCCGCCACGCACAACATCCCGAAGCCGTACTTGCCCGCGGCGCGACCGCCCGAGGGGCTCACGGCGCTCGCGACCGCGATCTCCGGATGCGGTTTGGTGTAGGGCAGCAGATGCGCGCGCGCGTTGACGAGGTTGTACCAATCGCTCTTCTCGGTGACGACCTCGCCGTTGAACAGCCGCATGATGACCTGGATGCCCTCGAGCATGCGGTCGCGCTGCGTCATCGGATTGACGCCGAGCATCATCGCGTCCGAGGGAAGCAGGCCGGGTCCGACCCCGAACATCACGCGCCCGCGCGTTTGATGGTCGAGCTGAATAATCCGGTTCGCCGTCATCAGCGGGTTGTGATACGGCAGCGACACCACGCCGGTGCCGAGGCGAATCTTTTTGGTTCGTTCCGCCGCGGCCGCGATGAAAACCTCGGGCGAGGCGATGATCTCAAAGCCGGCCGAGTGATGCTCGCCGATCCAGGCTTCCTCGTAGCCAAGACGATCCAGGTTCTCGACGAGTTCAAGGTCGCGGTGAATTGCTTCAGTTGGATCCTGGTCGAGCGGATGGAACGGTGCCAGGAAGATGCCATTGCGCATCGGAATCGTGCGAGTCATTCGTGGGTGCCTCCTTCAGGCTTTCCTTCTTTCGGTAGCAACTGAGGATATCGCACATCGAGCGACCTCACCAAGCGCGGGAACTGTCAAAGTTGGCAGCTTGATTTTAGCTCAAACGCAAGTGAATCTTCCGATTATGACCGAAACAGATCAAATCGCGTCCACTTTGAACGCCAACCGGAGCTCACTATGAAACAACTTATCGATTTGAAAGGCAGACGTGCGCTGGTTACCGGCGGTGGTCGCGGAATCGGCCGCTCGATGGCGCTTGCGCTCGCCGACTCCGGCGCTGATGTCGCTGTGGCCTCACGCTCGCTCGGCGAACTGGAAGGCGTCACACGCGAAATCACGGAACGGGGCACGCGCGGTTTCGCGGTCGTCATCGACGTCATGAACCGCGAGGCGATCACAGCCGGCGTCGATGAAGCGGCGCGCAAACTTGGCGGCCTGGATATTTTAATCAACAACGCCGGCGGTGTGATCGCGCGAAATCCTGCGCATCTCGATCCGCTCAATCACGATCCCCAGGCGTTCGAGGACAACCTCTTCCTGAACCTCACCCAGGCATTTTACGCAACCCATGCCGCCCTGCCCTACATGATCAAACAGAAGTGGGGGCGCATCATCAGCATCGGCTCCGGCTACGCAAAAAATGGCGGCGGTCCGCTCGCCTACTCCGCCGCCAAGCATGGTCTCATCGGCATGACGCGTTCGCTCGC
>JBEKLS010000190.1:0-7830 GCA_050010075.1 Binatus sp. (SeqCode)
TGAAGGTCAGCGCGCCGTTTCATTGCCCGCTGATGCAACCGGCGCGCGACGGAATGGAACCGGTGTTGCGCGCACTCAAGGTCGGCGAGTTCAAGTTTGGTGTAATCGCAAATGTCACTGCGGACGTGAATCGCAATCCCGGCCGCGTCGTGCCGCTGCTGCTCGAACAGATAACTGCGCCGGTGCGATGGGAAGAATCGATGGGCATCGTCGCCCAGAGCGGAGTCACCGACGCGATCGAATTCGGCTGCGGCCGCGTGTTGATGGGTATGATGCGGCGGATGTACCGCACCATCCGCGTGCGCCCGCTCGAGGACGTGGCATCGTTGAAAGCAATTTCGCAGCCCGCATCGGCAGCCAAAGCTTGAGCCGTGCCTTGCGTCCGCGCCTTTCAGTCCTTATGCTCGCCTGATAATTTAATCCCGACCCTCGCGCCGTCATCTGTGGTCTTTGCGGCAGTGGGATAATTTTGGAATATTGATTGGCGGCCCAAGCACGGTTCGCTGCCAGGAGGAACGAGAGCACGATGGCTCAAGACATCGAAACCAAGGTTCGCGAGAAGATAAGCGAGCAGCTGGGCGTGGCCGCGGACGAAGTAACTCCGGAGGCCTCGTTCATCGAGGATCTCGGCGCCGACTCGCTCGATATCGTCGAGCTGGTGATGGCGCTCGAAGAGGAGTTCAACATCGAAATCTCCGACGAAGACGCCGAGAAAATCCGCACCGTCAAGGACGTCGTCACCTACATCGAGGCTCACAAGAGCTGAAGCCGCGCGACTCAAAGCTCGACCGTCATATATCGCCGGGCCCGCGGCGCCCCGCCTGCCCGACCCGGAGCTAGTCCATGCGGTGTCCGTTCTGCCGCCATCGCGGGAACCGCGTCGTCGATTCGAGGCTGTCGAGCGACGGCATGATGATTCGGCGCCGGCGGATGTGCTCCGCATGCAAGCGGCGCTTCACCACCTACGAACGCGTCGAGGAAGCCTCGCCGATGGTCGTCAAGAAAGACGGCCGCCGCGAGCCGTTCGACCGCAACAAGATAATCGCCGGGCTCAAGCGCGCCTGCGAGAAGCGGCCGGTCTCGATGGAGACGATCGAGCAAATCGCCAACAGCATCGAGACCACGATGGCCGAGCAGGGCGATCGCGAGGTCGCCAGCAACGCGATCGGATCGGCGGTGATGAACGAATTGCACAAGATCGACCAGGTCGCGTACGTCCGCTTCGCCTCGGTCTATCGATCGTTCAAGGACATCGACGAGTTCATGCACGAGCTCGAAGACCTCATCAATCAACGCAAGCAAACCTCCGCGCCGCGCGCCGCCGGTGACAAGAAAAGCGACGGCCCCACCTGAGCGGGCCGCGATTCGGGACGAGCGCTTCATGCGCCAGGCGCTCGCGCTCGCGCAGGATCGCCTCGGCCTGACAACTCCCAATCCCTCGGTGGGATGCGTAATCGTGCGCGGCGACAAGGTCGTCGGGCGCGGCGTCACCGGCATCGGCGGACGTCCGCATGGCGAAACCGTTGCGCTCGCCGACGCGGGCACGCGCGCGCGCGGCGCAACGGCCTACGTATCGTTCGAGCCGTGTGCTCATTTCGGACAGACGCCGCCGTGTGCTGATGCGTTAGTCGCGGCCGGCGTCAAACGCGTCGTCATCGGATGCGTCGATCCGGACCCGCGCGTTCGTGGACGCGGAATCGCAATCCTCAAGGATGCCAATATCAGCGTTACAACCGGAGTGCTGGAAGCCGAGGCGCTGCGGCTGAACGAGGGCTTCATCACGCGGCTGACGCTCGGGCGCCCGCTGGGAATACTCAAGCTCGCGATGTCGATGGACGGGCGGATAGCAGCTGCCAGCGGCGATTCGCAATGGATCAGCTCGGCGGCGTCGCGCGAACTGGTCCATCGATGGCGCCGCGAATGCGACGCCGTGATGGTAGGCGCAGGCACCGTGATTGCAGACAACCCGCGCCTGACGTGCAGAATCCCGGGCGGCCGCGATCCGGTACGCATCGTCGTCGACGCCCGCCTGCGCACTTCGCCGGCTGCGCGGGTTTACCGCCAGCGCTCGAAAGCGCCGACGATCCTCGTCACCATGCCCGCGAATCTTGCACTCGCGCGCGAGAAATATGAGCGCCGCGGCGTCGAGGTAATTTCAGTCGCGACGCATGCCGAGGAGATCGAGCTGGATCGCCTAATGCTAGAATTCGGCCATCGCGGCTGGTGCCGCGCGCTGATCGAAGGGGGCGCAAACCTAGCCGGCTCGGCATTGAGCGCAGGCATCGTCGATCGAGTCGCATTCTTCGTAGCACCAAAAATCCTCGGCGCAGGCTTGTCAGCGATCGAAGGCCTGAAAACACGCCAAGTCCGCGACGGCATCCAGCTGGAAGACCTCTCCGCCAGCAAGATCGGCGAAGACTGGCTACTCGAAGCCCGCATCTTTCATTCCGGTCCTCCTTCCACGCGGGGGAAGGGCTCTCTTAAATCCGGTCCCCCTTCCACCAGGGGAAGGGGTTAGGGGTTAGGCTGCATCGTCCGCGATGCTCCTTCGAAGTTGCATAGTTGTCAGCTCGAATCGCAGAACCCTCACCTAACCTCTCCCGTGAAATAACGGGCGAGGGATCGGATCCATTGCGCACTGGTTAGCTTGGCTAGCCGGTGATAATATCGCCTTCGTTGAAATGATTGGCATGTCATCGACTTCTTTAGACGAAATTTTCTCCACTCTGCGCGACGGCAAGATGGTCGTCATGATTGCGGAGGAGCGCGAGGACGCCGAGGGCGACCTGGTGATGGCGGCTGAGAAAATCACGCCCGACGACATCAATTTCATGGCGCGCGAGGCCCGCGGCGTCATCTCCGTCGCGATTCCCGACAAGCGCTTCCGCGAGCTTGGCATCCCGCTTCAACCTTCGACCGACAATGGCGACTCGAACGAGCAGGCCGGCGTTCTGATCGACGCGCGCGAGGGTGCCACCACCGGCATTTCGGCCGGCGACCGCGCCCGCGTGATTTCGGTGGTCGCGTTCGACGAGTCGCGCCACGACGATATCGTGATGCCGGGCCATATCCTGCCGCTGATGGCGCTCGGTGGCGGCGTGATGGTGCGAATCGGACGCGCCGAAGGCGCGGTCGATCTGATGCGATCGGCGGGGCTGGGTCCGGTCGCCGCGCTATGTACCATTCTGCGCGAAGATGGCGAGGCGGCGCGCCTGGGCGAGCTACGCGAGTTCGCGGCGAAGCATTCGATTCCGGTAGTTTACGTCAAGGAACTCGTTTCTCATCGCTTGACCAACGAAGTGCTGGTTCAACGCGTTTCCGAACAGCCGTTTCCCATCGGCGCCGGCGTGCTGCAGGCCGTGGTCTTCCGCAACGTCGTCGACGGCCGCGAGCATCTGGCGCTGATCAAGGGCCAGGTGGGAGGCGGGCGATCGGCCTTGGTGCGGCTCCATTCGGAGTGCCTGACGGGCGACGTATTTGCGTCGGCGCGATGCGACTGCGGCGAACAGTTGCAGGAGGCGCTCGAACGAATCATGGCGGCGGAGCGCGGCGTCGTGATTTATCTGCATCAGGAGGGCCGCGGAATCGGCCTCGGCAACAAGATTCGCGCGTACGCGCTGCAGGACAATGGGATGGACACGGTCGAAGCCAATCTGCATCTCGGCTTCGACGAAGATTTGCGCGACTACGGAATCGGCGCGCAGATTCTGCGCGACCTCGGCGTCGGCGAAGTGCAGTTGCTCACCAACAATCCGCACAAGATAGAAAGCCTGCGCCGTTACGGGGTAAACGTTTCACGCGTGCCGATCGAGGTCACGCCGCATGCGGGAAACATCGGATATCTGAAAACCAAGAAAGAAAAACTCGGCCATCTGTTCTCGGAGCTGAAGCTTATCACCTGAGAGCTGGCCGCGGCGGCGGCGCGCGATGCGCGGCCCGCGACGATTGAAATATTGCAATGGGACTAAGACATCAGGGGCGCGAGCTCGCGCTTAAAGCGCTGTACCGGATAGATATCTGCGGCGGCGCCAGCAGCGACGACTTGGCCGCGTTGTTCGAAAGTTTTCCGGCCGAGGAGAGCGCACGCAAATTTGCCGTCCAGCTGATGGAAGGCGTGCGGCGCGAGCAGCCTGCGCTCGACAAGCATCTGGCGGACGCGCTCGAACATTGGTCGGTCAAGCGGCTCTCGCGGGTCGATCACAACGTCATGCGAATCGCGCTCTACGAATTGCTCAAGATGGAGGACATCCCGGCGCGCGTGACGATTGACGAGGCGATCGAGCTGGCGAAATGCTACGGCGACATCGAGTCGGGACGCTTCGTCAACGGGGTGCTGGACGAAATCGCAGGACGGTTGGGGCTCAAGCAGAAGGGTGAGGAAGTCACGCTATCCAAGGCCGAGTAGGCTGCTCGGCTGCGTAATCGTCGCAGGCCTTTTGCTTTCGGGATGCGGCTATCACTTTGCGGCGTCGGGCGACGTGCTGCCGGCGAGCGCGAAGACGATTTACGTCGATCGCTTCGGTAACACCACGCGCTTCACCGGCATCAACGACCAACTGATGCGCTACATCAAGGACGAAATCGACCTGCATCGCAGGCTCACGATCGTGGACAGTCCCAATTCGGCTGACCTCGAGCTGTCGGGCAACATCAGGATGGTCACCAGCGCGCCCGTCAACTTCAACTCGGCACTCGAGCCGACTCAATACACCCAGAACGTAATTATCGTGGCGCGGCTGACCGACCTGCATACCGACAAGTTGATCTGGAGCACGCACAACCTCGGCAGCCTGACACACACTCCGATTGTCGCGCAGAACGTCACGATCACGACACCGACTTTTCTGCAGCAGAACCTGCGCAGCGGGAACTACTCGCACATGACCGACCTGCAGACTTCGCAAGCGCAAACCGAGATGACGCAGGACCAGATGATGCAGAAACTCGCGGCGTCCCTTTACACCGAGATAGCCGAAGGGTTCTAGCTGGCGCCGCGCGGATGGGACGCTAGCCGCATGCCGCTGGAAACCGCGCTCGCTTATCTGCGGGGAGCATCGGGGGAACGCCGAATCCCGCCGGTGGTGGTGATCTTCGGGCCGCACGCGTTCCTGCGCGAATATGTTTTCGATTCGATCGTGCGCAGGCTGGTTGCCGACGGCTGCCAGTATCGCAGCTTCTACCTTGGCTCGGGTGACGACTACGGCGCGATGCTCAACGAGCTTAACGCGCCGGATTTGTTCGCGCCCCGGCGCGTGATCGCATGCCGAATCCTCAAATCGCGCCGCGACCGCGCGGAAACCGCCGGCGCCGACGCAGAAGCCGGCGACACCCGGGCATCGGGCAGCGGCGGCTCGGAGGCTGCGCTGGCCGCGGCAATCGAGACCGCGCAGGGTCCCGGCAACCTGGTGTTGCTCTACGAAAAGGACAACGCGCCCGCGAAGATTCGCCGCGCCGCGGAAAAGCCGGCGCTGCTCGTGAATTGCATGCGCCCGTTCGACAATCAGATCGAGCAATACGTGAGCGCATTCGCACAGTCGCTTGGATTGAGGATGTCGCCGGGCGCGATGGACTTGATCATCTCACGTCACGGCGGCGACCTCGCCGCTATCGCCAACGTGCTCGGCAAAGTCACTATCTTCACTGAGCCGGGCGCAGCGGTGCAGCCGGGCGACCTGGACGAAGGCGCGCGGCGCATGCCGGAGGCGTTCGAACTTGCCGAGAGCGTCGCGCGCGGCCGGACCTCGGCGGCGCTGGCGCAGTTGGGCCGCGCTCTCGCACTCGGGCGCGAGGTTTTCGAAATTCTCGCGGTCGAGATAATCCCAATGATGCGCCGGATGATGATCGCGGCCTCGATGATGGCGTCGCGCCGGAGTCCTGGTGAGGTCGCCGCCGCGCTCGGATTGCCGCCGCAGAGCGGCCTCGCGACCCGTGCAATCGAAGGGGCGCGGCGCTTTGGCCTGGCGCGGCTGGAACGCGCTTACTGGCGCGCGTGCGCGATGGACGCGGGATTCAAGGACGGGACGATCAAGGAACGCGAAGAGGCGCTGGCCGGGTTGCTGCTCGATCTGATGATCGTGCCCGACTGAGCGCCGTGCGCGCGAGCGGATGCTCTAAGCTTTTTTGCCGAACTTGCGATGGAGGCTGGCCGAGAGCCGCGCGACTTTGCGCCGCACCGTATTGCGATGCATCGTGCCGCTGCTGATCGCCTTGTAGAGCACCTTGGTCGCCAGCTTGAGCGCTTCCTGCGCCTTCGCTTCGTCGGTGCTCGACGCGATAGTTTCCGCCGCGGTCTTGGCCAACGTCCGGGCACGTGTCCGAACAACGCGGTTGCGCTCAGCGCGCTTGAGACTTTGCCGATGACGCTTCTCGGCCGACGGATGAACTGGAATATGAGGCATAACCAGTCACTTGTAACAGCCCGTGCCCGGGCGAGCAATACATCGGGTCCTTCGGGTACTGGCGTCATTTCAGGACCCCCACTAGCGAGTGGCGTCATTTGAAAGTGCGGGTGGCTTAGTTTGCGGGCGGACTTTCCCAACAATTTGGTACTGGTGGAACAACCACCAGACTACCGCGCTTGTCCGCCTTCACGTAG
Organism: Binatus sp. (SeqCode); assembly: GCA_050010075.1. Classification (GTDB taxonomy): domain Bacteria; phylum Desulfobacterota; class Binatia; order Binatales; family Binataceae; genus Binatus. Next base: position 6,596 of record JBEKLS010000190.1, read on the forward strand.
TAGTCCTGAACGTACTTATATCCGCCGAATCTGCATTCGGTTTCTGTCTTAAATTTCTCCACACAACTGACCGCCCCAAGTTCCAAAGTGAACGCGCAGGTTGAACAGCCTTTATCGACCTGTTTCCCTAGCTGAACCGCTAGACACCAGCCCACAAGCGCGAGCGCGGCAGCGTGACGGGTATTCAGTTCCACTTTTCCCCAGTGCCGTCTTTTGGCCGAATGACGCCAGTACCGTCCTTCGGGTAGGGTCCTAGTTCGAGATTGCGTTTTCGCCAATCAGTCCTGTTTGTCCAACCTATGCCGACGGGGAAACACTTGGATTGCTCGTGAGAGAAAGGGCGGAATTGCCCTCCACCTCCACCAGTACGCAATAAAATAAAGGAGCACTACCGAAGAAAGCGCATCGAAGAACCAATGTACCGCCTTTACCACCCCCGCCGGCAGAAAAAACATGAAGAAGCCCCAAGCCAGAGCGACGACGGTCACAATGACTGCAACGGCTTGAAACCGGCTAGACAGTTGCGCGGGAATATTCGGCGGCTCCGGTGGCATTGGTCAGTTCCTAAGATCGCTTTGTAGCTTCGCTAATCAGCTCCTGGATGTTGAATCCGTTGATCGTCAGGCCCGTGATGTTCGCATCGTCGATGGTGACGTTGGCGAGGCTGACGTTGCTGAACTTCGCGTCCGCGAGATTCGCGTTGTTAATTGTCGCGCCTTGCAGTTTCACATCGGTGAATTTCGCCCGCGACAGGTCTACGCCTTCGAATTCAGCTTCTCCCATCACGCAATCGTTGAACCTGGCGCTGCGCAAGTCTTCGTCTTTGAACTGTTTGCCTTCGCTCATCGGTCGCTCCGTAGGCTGGTTGCTATCTTCGCTTCATTCCATAGCGCATCGATTTCTGAGGGCGTCATCGCCTTTGGGTCGAGGCCGCGCGCCGCTGCGATGCGCGCCACCTCGTCGAAGCGGATCACGAACTTATCGCATGCTGCCCGCAGAGTCTGCTCGGCGTCTTTGCCGATGAAGCGGGGCGCATTGGCGATTGCCAGCATCAGGTCGCCGATCTCCTCGGCGACGTGAGCGTTGTCGCCGCTGTCGAGCGCGCGCTCGACCTCGTCGAGTTCCTCGCGCGCCTTCGCGATCACCTCGCGAATATTCGCCCAGTCCATGCCGGCGCGGCGCGCCTTCTCGCCGAGTTTCTCCGCGCGCATCATCGAGGGCAGCCCGCGCCCGAC